>NZ_JBHTBJ010000027.1:0-109724 GCF_042664765.1 Paractinoplanes rhizophilus
CAAAAGTTGCCAAAGGAATCCAGCACAAAAACTGTGCCGGGGGTAAATCTAATTGGCACTGGCTTTACAAGCACCCTGTTGAGTTCTCAAAGAACAACCACACCCGAAGTAAAACCACCCTCGGGGCACTCGTTCAACCTTACTAGGTCTTCCGGTGATCGTCAACCGGTTTCTCCCGGTTGCACCCCATCTGCCCTAGTACCTCCCCCGCGACGGACGCGCAGCATGACTGCGTTCCGTAGTTCGAAGGATTTGGCAGGACGGCCGCTGCGGATCTCTCCGCTCACTCGTCCGCGTCCCTGCCGGCTCGGAAAACATTACAGCGTCGTTCTCCGGGCTCCAAATCGGGTACCACTGTCCCGCATAACCCCAGCTCAGCGCCGCGGAACCGGGACTCCTGCCACGCCAGCGACTACCGTGCGCCACATGAAGGGCTTCATCGCACCAGGCTTCGAGGCCGTCGCCGACGCCTTCGCCGCCGCTCCCCGAGGCGGCTCCGCCCTGACCGTCCTCCACCATGGCACGCCCGTGGTGGACGTCCACGAGGGCTGGCGCGACGCAGCGCACACCCGCCCCTGGGACCCGCAGACCCTGGTCAACATCTACTCGGTCGGCAAGCCGATCATGGCCGCCGCCGTCCTTCTCCTGGAACAACGCGGGCTGGTCGAGCTGCCGGCGCCGACGGCGACTTACTGGCCGTCTTTCCAGACCCCAGCTTCCGTACGGGATCTGCTCGCGCACCTGGCCGCCCTGCCGGCCTTCCCGGTCCCCCGGCCGGTTGAGGCCTGGTCCGATTGGGAGCTGCTCTGCAACGACCTCGCCAATGCCACTCCCGAATGGGAGCCCGGCACCGTCGCCGCCGAACATGCCCTCACCTATGGCCACCTTCTCGGCGAGCTGGTCCGGCAGGTAGACGGTCGCCCACCCGCCCAGTTCGTAGCCGAAGAGCTCGCCGGCCCCTTTCACCTCGACCTGGCCTTCGCCCTGTCCGGGGAGGACCAGTCCCGCTGCGCCGACCTCGAGTTCGACTCCCCCGACTGGCCGGCCCAGATGATCGGCCGCCCCGGTTCCGTCCACGCGCGGGCCGTATCGAACCCGCCCGGCGCCCGCGACCTGGCGGTAATCAACTCCCCGCTGTGGCGTTCCGCCGCCGTCCCCGGAGTCAACATCCACGCGACCTCGATGGCCATCGCCCGCTTCTACGCAGCAGTCCTCGACGGCCGGCTCCCCGCCTTGGCAATTCCCCAGCACACTGGCGTCGACCTCTTCATCGAGCAGGAGGTCACGTGGGGCCTCGGAGTCCAGATAGAGCCCGACGGCACCTGGGGCCAGGGCGGCCTCGGCGGCAACGCCGGCTGGGCAGACCCCGCACGCGGCCTGGCGATCGCCTACGTAACCAGACGCTTGGGCGACTTCGCCGCCGTCGACCGCATAGAGCAGGCCATACACCAGGCGATCCCACTCTGACCGCGTTCACGCGGATGCCGGCCTCGGTGCCTCGTGTGGGTCACGCCAGCTGCGGTGGAGCTCGAACTTCGCCTCATTCAGCGCCAACACCTTGTCCCAGTCGTCACGGAGGACCTCGACGTGCAACTGGTCAATGGCGAACCGGACGACTTCCTCGAGCGAGGTGCGCCCGGTCGGGAAATGCGCACGCGACGGTAGTAGCCGCGGGTCAATGCTGAAGGGGTGCGCGTGAGGCTCGACGTAGCTGCTGTTGCCGAACGGATGCCAGTGCCACGCGTACAGGGCGTTGTCTTCCTCGTTCAGAAACGTGTAGGCGTACGCCCTGGTAGTGCATCGGTACGCCATCTTGCCGGTCTCACCGGTTTTGATGATCTCGTACTGGAGGCCCATGTCGAGTTGTAGGCCCTCGGCCGTGAGCAGGATCGGCCCGCCGGCGAGCGAGAGGCTGTGGACGCTATCGAGCTCATGTCGACCGCCCGGACTCGTCACGACGATGTCCCGCGTGATGCAGGACAGGTCTTGCTGTAGCGGGCGCTGGAAGGCGTAGAAGGCGTCTGTGGGGTTCTTGCCAGGCACCGGGCTTGGTCCTACGGGTCGACGGGGATAAGAATCGCTACCGGGTGAACGGGATGAGAACCGCCAGCGAGGAGACCTTGGGATCGTCCGAGTTCATGAAGTCGCCGGAATCCCAGCGAGCCAGGAACTCGTCGCCGGTGATGCCGAGCAGCTTGCGCGCGCGTCTGTCAAAGAGCTCTCTGCCCTGCTCAGGCGTCAACTCGACGACGTCGCTCTGATCTGTCTTGGATGACATCAGATCCCGCTTCCGCTCTTCGACGTGCGCTCGCTGAACAAACCACCGCTCTCGTGGAGACCGTGGCAGTCCAGCGCGGCTGACGACCACACTCTCACACTGTTGCGACAAGACGCGGTCTCCATTGCTCTCCTTGCGCTGTCCAGCATCCTCTTCGCTACGGCCTCAAGCCACCCGAACTCCAACCGCTGCCAGGCGTGCCCGGAGCAGATTCGAACTAGTGTTCGATTCTAGCCGGCAGCCGCGACTGAAGATGAGGCAGGGGTCAGTCGCGCATCGACTCCTCGAAGCCGCCGTCCGCCTCCGCGCGGACCACCGCGAGCGCCACCGCCAGCCCGTTGCGAATCGCCTCGCAGCTGACGCACTTCGGCACCGCGCAGCCCTGGTGCGCCTCGGCCACGAAGACGATCGCCCGGCGAAGCTCGCGAACCTCGATCCCCTTGCGCTCGGCCACCGGCAAGCGGCGAAGACTGTGCGCACCCACCCGGATGACGAGCTCGGACACCGCATAAGCCTCCACCTGCCGGCTAGTGCGCCGAAGGTCTTCGCCAAGCGACTCCATGCGCCAATACTAGTCTCATGACACCCCCCAAACGTCAGACCCAACCCCACCAAACCCATTCGTGTGACCCCAGCCAACCAAGACCGCGAGACGCCCGCCGCCGATGCCGGCGCGGGTGCCGGGCGCAGGGTGCAGGGTGCAGGGTCGCAGAATCCGGAGCGCGGGCGCGCGGGGCGCGGGCGCGCGGGGCGCGCGGGGCGCGGGGCGCGCGGCGCGGGGTACCGGGTACGAGGCTCAGCGTGCGGGTGCCGGTGGCCGACGGAGGGTACGGGCACGGATGCCGGGCACGGATGCCGGGCGAAGGCCCAACGCCTGCCTCTGAGCGACGAAGTCGCAACGAGCCACCGCAGCCAACGACGGCGCGTGACCATCCGGCAGAGGGGGTGCGGGTGGCGTAGCCCCCGCTACGCGCGACGAAGTCGCGCCAAATAGGACGAGGCTGCAAGGCTCACGGTTTGTGTGAGCACAGTGCAGCCCCAGACTCGTGGCCAGGGGCGGGGTCGAACCGCCGACCTTCCGATTTTCAGTCGGACGCTCGTACCAACTGAGCTACCTGGCCTTGGTGTTGCTTGCGGTCCTGACGGGACTTGAACCCGCGACCTCCGCCTTGACAGGGCGGCGAGCACTCCAACTGCTCCACAGGACCTTGCTGTGCGACGCCGCTATGCAGCGCTTGGCTTATCGGCAGCTCGCGCTACCAACTTACCAGTGCCCCCAACGGGATTCGAACCCGTGCTACCGCCTTGAAAGGGCGGCGTCCTGGGCCACTAGACGATGAGGGCAACTCCGCCAGTATGGCACGTCTGCGACACTGAGCGGCGTAGACCCCAACCGGGCCCCGCTTGAGGCTTGGAAAGCATACGTGATCGACGGCCCCGTCTCCAAACCGGTATCCCGATCCGCTCTGACCTGCGAAAACGTCACTGGACAGCGGTGGATACGAGTTCTGCGGCCTCGGCGAGAGTGGTGAGCTGGACCACGCCGGGGGGCAGCGGCGGGCGCCATCCCGGGCCGCCGGCGGCGACCAGCAGCGGTGGGTGGGCGTGCGAGGCGACGCGGGCCAGCTGGGCGGGGTCGCCGGTTTCGCCGATTTGGGACCAGAGGACGACCACGGCGGGGCCGGTGCGGGTGATGGCGTCGTCGAGGGCGAGCGGGGGTACGCGTCCGCCCAGCATCCGGGCCGGCACGCCGGCCTGCGCCAAGGCGGCGGCGAGGGCTTCCAGTGGAAGGGTGTGCTGCTCCTCGTCGGCGGCGGCGAGGAGAACCCGCACAGGGGAGGCGGGCCGCGGCCGGGGCACGGCGCCGAGCACCTCGCTGACGCAGCGCGAGATGAGGTGCTCGACCTCGACGAAGCGGTTGGTGGCCTGGTGTCGCTCGCCGATCCCGACGAGCACCGGCATCGCCATATCCTCCCAGGCCCGGATGACTCCCCACGCCCCGACGGCCGCCTCGAGGACGGCCCGCATCACGGGCGCGTCGAGGCGCATGGCGGCCCGGTCGAGCCCCCGCGCGGCGAGCCCGGCGTCTCCGAGCCGAATGGCCCGCCCGCCGACAGATTCAGAAGGGCCAACAGATTCAGAAGGGCCGCCGGAGCCAGAAACGCCACCGGAGCCAGAAACGCCACCGGAGACGGAGGGGCCACGGGAGCCAGAAGGGCCAGGAAAACGCTCCGACCGCCGCGCCCAAGCAGCCGCCTCAGCCGGCGCCACCCCCTGCGAAGTCAGCCGCAGCATCACCTCGAGCCGGTCGAGATCCTGAGCCGTATACCGCCGATGCTGCCCGGGCTCATGCCGGGACGGACCCAACCCGTACCGCTGATGCCAGGTCCGCAGGGTGGTGACCGCCACCCCCAAGCGACGGGCCACCGCACCGGCGCTCAGCGCCTCATCGCCCAACCGACCGCTCCGGAGCCTCGTCGTGCGATGCCGACGGCCGCGGCACGAGCGACCCGTCAAGATACGAGATCAGGCACCCGGTCACCCCGGCCAGCCACGGCGCGTACGACCCGGGGTCCGCGGCAAGCCCGGCCTCGAGCGCCGACACCGGGATCCACCGCACCTCGGCCACCTCCGACGGCTCGGGCGTCACCCGCATCCCGGCCGGCAGGTCGCCGAGCAGCACGTGGTCGTACTCGTGCTCGACCCGCGAGGACGCGGGATCCACGGCCCGATAGGTGTAGACCCCCACCGGCGTCAGCGAAACCCCCTCGATCCCGAGTTCCTCCGCCAGCCGCCGCCCGGCCGCCGCGGCGACGTCCTCGCCGGGCGCCGGGTGCCCACAGCAGGTGTTGGCCCACCGCAGCGGAAACCGGGTCTTGACCGCGGCCCGCTGCTGCAGCAGCACCCGGCCATCGGGATCGCGCAGAAAGACCGAGAAGGCCCGATGCAGCGATCCGGGCGACCGATGCGCGTCGAGCACCGTCGACGACCCGACTGGACTGCCGGAAACGTCGACGAGCTCCACCAGATGCGACTCGCGAGCCGTCACCGCAAAACCCCCGTGATCCGCGAGGCCGCCAGCTTTCCCGAGATCAGCACCATCGGCACCCCCACGCCCGGTTGCGTTCCGGACCCGGTGAACACCACGTTCGGAAAGACCGGGTGCAGGTTACTCGGCCGGAACGGCCCGGTCTGCCCGAACGTGTGCGCCGCCGCGAACGGCGTGCCGGCCGCCATTCCCTGCGCGGCCCAGTCCTCGGGCGTCACGATCCGCATGACCTCGATGCCGTCCCGGAAGCCCACGTATCCGCGCCTCTCCAGCGTGCGCAACAGCGAGTCGGCGTAGCGCGTTGCGAGCCCGCCTCGCCAGTTCATCGGCCCGCTGACCAGGTTCGGCGCCGGGGCAAGCACGTAGTACGACTGGCCGGCCGGCGACGGCTCGGTGTGGGTCGGGTTGGTGACCAGCAGCGACGGATCGCTCATCAGCATCCCGTCGCGGATCACCTCGTCGAACGTGCGCTTCCAGTGGGCGCCGAAGTGAATGTTGTGGTGCGCGATCTTCCCGTACGCGTGCTTGGACCCCACATGCAGCACCACGCACGACGGTGAGTAACGCAGCCGGCGCGGCACGGCCGCGGGCAGAAGATCGCGATAAGCGATCGGCAGATCGGGGTTGAGCACGACGACATCGGCCGGGATGCGCGAGCCGTCGGCCGTGCGCACTCCGGTGGCCCGGCCGCCCGAGACATCCACCTGCGTCACGGCGGTGTCGTAGCGGAACTCCACCCCGTGCTTCTCGGCCGCCCCCGCGAGCGCGCGCGGAACCGCGTGCATGCCGCCCTTGGGGTAGTAGACCCCGGCAACCGAGTCGAGGTACGCGATCACCGCGTAGATCGCGAGGGCGTCGTGCGGCGCAAGCCCGGCATACATCGCCTGGAACGAGAAGACGCGCTGGGTGCGCGGGTCCCGGAAGAACGACGCGATCTTGGGCTGGAGGCGGCGGAACCCGCCCATGCCGAGCAGCTTGAGCAGATTGAGGTTGACCAGGTCGAGCGGGGTGTCGAGGTTGCGGCCGATGAAGTGGTCGCGTTCGAGCAGCCAGAGCTTGCGGGCGAAGTCCACGAAGCGCAGGTATCCGTCGGCCTCGCGCGGCCCGCACACCCGGGAGATCTCGGCGGCCATCCGCACGGTGTCGGTGCGGACGTCCAGGGTGGAGCCGTCCGGGTAGTACGCCCGATATGCCGGGTCGAGCGGGCGCAACTCCAGCCAGTCGGCCAGGCTCTCCCCGACGGCGGCGAGCGGTTCCTCGATCAGCTCCGGCATGGTCAGCACGGTGGGGCCGGTGTCGAACTCGTACCCGTCGACGCTGAGCCGCCCGGCCCGTCCGCCCGGAACCGATTCGCGCTCGATCACCGTGACCTGGCGCCCGGCCGCGGCCAGGTGCAGCGCGCACGCCAGACCGCCCAGCCCCGCACCCACCACGACCACCCGATCGGTCGGACCCGTCACGAATCGCATGCCGGACATCATGCCGGGCGCTCGGTGGCGCGGACCGCGAGCTCGATCAGGGCGGCCCGGGCCTCGGCGGCGATGGGCGCCGCGGCCAGCGCGGCAACGGCCTCGGCGACCCGCTCCCGGATCATCGACTCGACCCGGGCCACCGCACCGGTTTCGGCGATGACCTCGGCAACCGCACCGATATCGGCGTCGGAAAGACCGGCGGCGCCGGAAAGACGGGCGGCGCCGGAAAGACCGGCGGCGTCGGGAAGAGAGACGGTTTTCAGCAGAGCGAGCTGCGCCGGGGTGGCGAGCCGGCGGGCGAGCAGCAACAGGGCGGTCGGCTTGCCGGTGCGCAGATCGTCGCCGGCCGGCTTGCCGGTGACCGACGGGTCGCCGAACACCCCGAGCAGGTCGTCACGCAGCTGAAACGCCTCACCGACCAGCGAGCCGTACCGCTCGTAGGCAGTGTCCAGGGTCTCCGGCGACGAGGGGCCGGCCAGCGCCAGGCCGAACTGCAACGGGCGCTGCACCGTGTAGCTGGCCGTCTTGAGCCGCGCCACCAGCAGCGCCCGATCCACCGACCACCCGTCCGCCGACGACTCGCCGAGAATGTCCAGATACTGCCCCGCCACCGCCTCGACCCGCATGCGGTCATAACGCGCCCGCACCCCGAACAGCGTCGCGGCCGGCAGCGGCGCGCGGGCGATCAGCTGATCGGCCCAGACCAGGCACAGGTCGCCGACCAGGATCGCCGCCGACTTGCCGAACCGGGCGCCGTGCTGCCGCTCGAAGATCCGGTGCGCCGTCGGCCGCCCGCGGCGCGTCGCCGAGTCGTCCATCACGTCGTCGTGGACCAGGGCGAACGTGTGCATCAGCTCGAGCGCGGCCAGCGCGGGCAGCACCGGCTCGATCGGCTCGGCCGAGACCCCGCGCCAGCCCCAGTAGGCGAATGTCGGCCGCAGCCTCTTCCCGCCCACCAGCACCAGGTCGCGGGTGGTGCGGGCGAGCCCGCCGAGCGCCGGGTCGACCGCGTCGAGCGCGGCGATCTGCGCGGCGAGGAAATCGGCGAGGGTGCCCTCGATGGCGTCGAGCAGCGTGCCGGAGCCGCGGGTGGGCTGCGTCGGTATCGGATGGCGGCGATTCTGCTCGAGGGTGTCATTGGCCACGAGATTTACCGTACCCTAGGTTTGAAGTTGCGTCGATTCATGCGTCGATTTGGGAAAGAGGACCCCGTGGAAGCGGACCTGGCCAGCGCCTACGAGCGCTGCCGAGCGCTGCACCGGCAACACGGCCGCACCTACTACCTGGCGACTCGCCTATTGCCCACTTGGAAGCGTCGCCATGTACACGCGCTCTATGGATTCACGCGCTACGCCGACGAGATCGTCGATCGCACCGAGGCGCTGCCGCCCGCGGAACGCGCCGCGCGGCTGACCGAGTGGTCCGAGACCTTCGTGGCCGGCCTGCGCGGCGAGCCGGTCGACGACCCCCTGCTGCCGGCCGTGCTGCACACGATCGCGGTCTTCGACCTGGACGTGGCCGACTTCGCGACGTTCCTGCGTTGCATGGCGATGGATCTGACGATCACGTCCTACGAGACCTACGACGACCTGCTCGAATACATGGAGGGGTCGGCCGCGGTGATCGGCACCATGATGCTGCCGATCCTCGGCACCTCCGACCGGATCGCGGCGCGCGAGCCCGCCCGTCAGTTGGGCCTGGCGTTCCAGCTCACCAACTTCATCCGGGACGTCGCCGAGGATCTGGAGCGCGGCCGCGTCTATCTCCCGCTGGCCGATCTGGCCCGGTTCGGCCTCACGCGCGACGATCTGCGGCCGGACAACCCCAAGGTCAAGAGCCTGATCGCGTACGAGGTCAGCAGGGCCCGACGCCATTACGCGTTCGCCGCCCCGGGCATCCCCCTGCTCGACCCCGCCTCCCAGGCCTGCATGCGGACGGCGTACCGGCTCTACGGCGGGATCCTCGACGAAGTGGAGGCGGCGGGGTACGACATCTTCGCCCGCCGCGCGACGGTGCCGAGCAGCCGGCGCGCCTCGGTCGCCGTCCGCAGCCTGCTCACCCGCCCGGGCACGCCGGTGCACCCATGAGCCGTACCGCGGTGGTGCTGCTCACCCGTGACCTGCGGGTGCACGACAACCCGGCCCTGGCCGCGGCGTGCGCCAACGCCGACCAGGTCGTGCCGCTCTTCGTGCTCGATCCCGGGCTCGGCCGGCTCTCGCCGAACCGGTCGCGCTTCCTGCATCAGTCGCTGGCCGATTTGCGTACGTCCTTGCGCGCTCGCGGGGGTGACCTCGTGTTGCGCGCCGGCGACCCGGTCGAGGAGGCGATGAAGCTCGCCCGCGAGGTCGGGGCGACGATGCTCGGCGTGGCCGCGGACGTCACGGCGTACGCGAAAAATCGGGAACGTCGCCTGCGCGACGCCTGCGACCGGGAGCGAGTCTCGCTTCGCCTCTTTCCCGGGGTGACGATCGTCGACCCGGGCGAACTGCGGCCGGGCGGCGGCGGGAGCGCCTACCGGGTCTTCACGCCCTATCACCGCGCCTGGACCACGGCCAAGTGGCGCGACGAGGTGGCCACGCCGGGCACGATCACGCTGCCGGACGTCGCGGCCGGGCACCTGCCGGCGATGCCGTCCGGAGAATCGCCCGAGGCCGCGGCGGGTGGCGAGAGCGCGGGCCGGCGGCGGCTCACCGCGTGGTTGCGCGACATCGACGCGTTCGGGGAACGGCACGACGACCTGCCGGGGGACGGCACCAGCCGGCTCAGCCCCTATCTACGCTTCGGTTGTCTGTCGCCCCGGGCCCTGGCCGGCGCCGCGACGGCGCGCGACGCCGAGCCGTTTCTGCGGCAGCTCTGCTGGCGCGACTTCTACTACCAGGTGGCCAACACCTTTCCGCGCATCGCCACGACACCCTTCCGGCCCAATGCGGGCGACGAGTGGCGCGACGATCCCGAGGCGCTGACGCACTGGCAGGAGGGGCGCACCGGGGTCCCGATCGTCGACGCCGGGATGCGGCAACTGCGGGCCGAGGGCTGGATGCACAATCGCGCCCGGCTGATCACCGCCGCGTTCCTCACCAAGCACCTGGGCGTCGACTGGCGGCACGGGCTGCGCTGGTTCGGCCGCTGGCTGCTCGACGGCGACGTGCCGAACAACTCGGGCAATTGGCAATGGGTGGCCGGCACCGGGAACGACACCCGGCCCTACCGCCGGTTCAATCCGATCCGCCAGGCCCGCCGGTTCGACCCCGAAGGCGTGTACGTTCGGCGCTACATACCCGAGCTCGCGAGCATCGACGGCCCGGCCGTCCACGAGCCGTGGCGCCTGCCCGACGGGGCGCGCCGACGACTGGATTATCCGGGCCCGCTGGAGTCCCACCGCGACGAGGCGGTGTGGCTGCGGCCGTGACCCCCCGCCCGGTACGCCCGGGCGGGTCTGGCGGGGCTCGCCGGCCCGTTGCGTCCGTCAAGATCGCCGGGCCGGCGGGCCTCGCGTCCCGCTGGGCGGTCCACTCAGGACGGCCGTTTCACAGGCTCGGCCGCTCGCCGCTTCCGGCCGCTCAGTTGTGGTCGGCGTCTTGCCAGCGGTTCTTGTCGTCCACGGCCCCCTTGCCCTGCGAGTCGCGCCTGGCCAAGCCGTCGCAGACCACGACGGCGCCGTCGGCGGTGCGGGCCATCGCGCCGGCTGGGGTGCAGTACGCGCCGACAATCGGGTAAGCCGTGCGGCCCGGCACCGGCTTGCGCGGCAGCGCGGCCATCAGGCGCGCGTGCTCGGACGCGTCCACCGCCGACGGGGGTGACGGGGGCGTCGCGCTCCGTTGCGGGATGTGCGACTCGGGCGGATCGGCCGTCGCACGCGGGGCGCGCGCCGGGCCGGTGGTGGAGATCGTTCTCGCGGCGGGCACCGCCTTGGACGGCGTACCGGCCACGGCCGCGGAATCCGCCGGGACGTCCTTTTCGTACTTTCCGGACATTGCCAGGAGGCCGAAGAACATCGCGCCGCCGAGCAACGCCACGAACAGCAGCGCCGGCGCGACGAACGCTCCTCGACGGGACGTCTGCGGTGAGGTCACTGGTACACCTTGGCGTGCCGCAACGGCACCGCGCATGGGCCCTTTGTCCATGCCCCGTCGGAGATCCGGCGGAACCTTGGAGGCGGAAAGGCAGCCCGGGTCAGGTGGCCGACAGGACATGCCGGAGCGTGATCATCCCGGTCGTCCCCGGTAACGGCCGGACGGTACGCGAGGCCGGCTCTCGTGGCCGTCCCGGTCGGCCTCGACCAGCCACGGAACCTCGGATTGGCCGAAGCGGGACTCCGCCCAGCCCTTGAAGGCCGCGCGGCGGTCGATAAGAGTGTTGTCGAGATCGATCAGCAGCAGCATCGAGGGTTGTTCACGACCTTCGGACGGGCGGCTTCGAGGAGGACGGCGTGCTGACATTCACGAATGCGGCGGAACAGGCGGCGTGGACCTTGGCGGAGGCGCTGAGCGAAAAGGCCTTCGCCGCCATGAAACAGGCCGAGGAGGCGGCCGAGGCGTTCCAGTCCGGCAAGGCGGCGATGCGCCGGCAGTTCAAGGCGCGCGGCATGTCCCTGGTCGACGCCGACATCCGCTGGTCAGGGACGAGCCAGGCGCGCAAGGCGATCTCCGACAACGAGTGGTACATGGCGCAGGCGGCGATGTACAACGAGGCGGCGGCCACGCAGTACGCGAAGGCGCTCTATCTCAAGAAAAGCTAGGCGGCGTCTCACGACAAGCCGGCCATTTCCCCGGACGAGCCAGGGCTAGGCCGCGCGATGGCGCAGGGTGGCGACCGTCGAGCCCGCCAGGGCCAGCAGGCAGTCCGGGAGCTGGCCGTCGGCGATCGCCGCGCCGAAGAGGGCCTCGCCGGTGGGGACGTCGCCGTTCACGTACGCGCTGACGAAACGGGCCACCCAGCGCTTGTCGTACCGCGCGTCGTCGATGCCGGGGAAGTCGAGCGTCCAGGCGCCGCCGAGCGGGACCTGGCCGACCATGGTGGCCGCCAGGCACCAGGCGACATCCCACGCCCCGACCACGCCGGATCGGTCGACGACCGCGTCGAACGTGCCGACCACGGCATCACTGTCGCCGCTGAGCGCACTCTGCAGAACGAGCGCCGCGTCGTCGAAAGCGTGCTGTGGTACCTCCGTCACGTGAAGAAAGGTACGTGGATCGGTCAAGGAACGCTCGTCCACGGGTCGACAAGCAACGGGATTTCACGCTCCGCGAAGAAGACAGGTGATCCGGGCGGTGCAGAGGCGCTCCCCGGAGTCGTCGGTGATGACCACCTCGTAGGTCGTCATGGTGCGTCCCCGGTGCACCGGCGTCGCCACCCCGGTCACCCGGCCGGAGCGGGTGCCCTTGTGATGGGTGGCGTTGATGTCGACACCCACCGCGAACGGGCGGTCCACCGTCTGCCCGTGCAGCACCGCGCCGACCGAGCCGAGCGTCTCGGCCAGCACGCACGAGGCGCCGCCGTGCAGCAGCCCGTACGGCTGGGTGTTGCCCTCGACCGGCATGGTGCCGACCACCCGCTCGGCGCTGGCTTCCTCGAGCTCGATGCCCATGCGCTTGCCCAGCTCACCGCCGCCCCCGGAGGAGAGCAGATTCTGCAGGGCATCGGCCGCGATATCCATGAAGGGGAACGTTACCTGCCGGTTCCGGGCTTTCCAGCGACTTCGATCACAGACCCCAGGTCGCGCGGGTGGCTCGGTGGTCCTAGGGTCTGTCCTGCTGGTCACGACAGACCCCTTCCGGCATGACCGAGCCGGGCCTTGAGGAGATTCGATGAGCGAGCCCCAGGAGACCGTGGAGACGCGCGGCGACGACCGCGTCGATCTGATCGCCAACGACACGACCGGCGACGGCAAGCCCGACGTCTGGGTGTCCGACACCGACGGCGACGGCAAGCCCGACCTGTTCCAGTTCGACACCGACGGCGACGGCAAGGTCGACATCACCATGGTCGACCTCGACCAGGACGGCAACCCGGACGCGATCGTGGACGGCGACGGCGGCGTTCCGCCGCAGGCCTGAGCGCGTTCCTACGCCCCGCCCAGCGCCGACAGGGCCACCCAGAGAACGGCGATCGCCACCGCGGTGGTGACGACCGTGGACGCCGTGTGCCGCCACGACCGCGGCCCGGTGATCGCCTCCGGGTGGCCCAGTTCGCGCAGCGTCTTGCGCTGCTCGCGGATGTCGTCGTAACCCGGCACGGCATCGCGGCTCAGCTCGACGGCCACCCGCGCCTGCGCGCTCTGCAGGCGGCGCACGGCTCGCCGCCCGGCGCGGCCCGCCCGCTCGCCGGCGTACCGGCGGGCCGCCGCTCGCGCCGAGCCCGAACGCAGCACGGTGAGCTCGTCGTCGGTGATGACCTCCGGGTCGCCCAGCGTGCCCAGCCGCCGCACGTAGTAGTCGGCCTCCCGGTCGTGCGCCCGCCGCACCAGCAGCAGGATCAGCAACAGCGGCGGCAGCCCCTTCAGCAGCAGCACGCCCAGCAGGGCCAGCGCGCCGTTGCCGAGCCCGTCGCCGAGCAGCGGCGAGTTCCAGAGCACGTGCGACGCCCAGGCGCCGAGGAAGGCGAGCACGGCCGCCCCGACCCGGTGGGCGGGACGGCGGTCGCGGCGGACCACCAGATAGCCGATGCCGGCGCCGGCCAGCGCGCCGAAGAGAGTGTGGCTCCACACCCCGGAGAGGAAGCCGCGCAGCAGGAAGGTCGCGATCACCGGCTGCACCTGGTCGCCCTGCCCGGCCAGCGCCACCGCGCCGACCGCGAACACGACGTCCTCGACGATCTGGAAGCCCAGCCCGACCATCGCGCCGTAGACGACGCCGTCCAGCACGCTGTTGACCTGGGAACGGGCGATCAGCACGATCGCCACCACGCCGAGGGTCTTGGCGGTCTCCTCGACCGAGGGCGCGCCCAGCGCCGCGCCCCAGTCGGCGGCGAAGTGCGGCGAGCCGAGCTTGGCGACGATGTCCTCCAGCGCGGTGCTCGCCGGGATCGAGACGCTGGTCGCCACCAGGCCGCCCCACGCGAAGGCGAGCACGAGCAGCTCGATCGGCTCCCGCTCGAGGAAGTCGAGCTCCGCGACGACCAGCCAGAACGGCACCGCGAGAAGGGCGAACAACAACACGGCCGCGGCCGTGGCGATCGGGTACGCCGACGCCAGCCGGCCCGCGATCTGCGCCATCCGGATCGCGCCCGCCAGCAGCAGCGCGGCGATCACCCAGAACGCCGGGACCCGGGCCAGCGCGGAGACGCGGGCCCCGCCCGGAGCGGGGCGCACGTCGGCGGCCGTCACGGCGCGCGCCCGTCGGTGCGCAGGGTGCGGGTGCTGGCCTCGATCTGCGGGAGGGTACGGCCCAGGTCGAGGTCGGCGCCGCTGATGGTGACCTCGATGGTGAGCCCGTCGGAGACGAAGACCGCGTACCGGCCGCCGCGCCCCGGCGCGGTGTAACCGCCCTGCAGGCCGATCAGGCCGCCGGCCGTGTCGACCTGGAGCTGCGGGCCGGTGACCTGGTATCCGGGGGTGTCGGTGATCCTCTTCCGGAGCCGTTGGCCGGCCGAGCCGAGGTCGCCGTCGTAGGGCCGGACGGCGATCTTGTATTGCACCGCGCCGAGATGGAAGAGCGCCGTGCCTGCCGAGTCGCCCGGGCGGGTGCCGGTCACGTCGAGGGTGGAGCCGACCGGCGGAATCACGGTGACGCCGGCGCCGACCGGATACGGCTCGTCGGCGCGCACCGGACGCTCGGCCGGCAGGGCCCGGTCGATCGCGGGCAGGCCAAGGACGAGCCCGGCGAAGGTGGCGACGACTCCGAGAGCACCGAGGAGATTCATCAGCTCACGCCGGGTGACCCTCGCCATGTCACTACGCTAGACGCTCGCGGACGGCGCGGCCGCTGTGGAGGCTAGCCTCCTTGTTGGTTTGCGCCTTTTGTCGAGAGATAGGCGGGCGGGACCGCGGAGGTCAGCCAGACGCCGTTCGCACTGCGGTGGAAGACGTGGCCGTCGGCGACCGGCACCCAGCCGTTCGCGTCGAGCGTGCGGCCGGCCGATTCGGGCCGGTGCCGCAGGACCATCGAGATCCGGCGGCTCACCCGCACCTGTTCGCGGGTCAGATCGGTGATTCGATCAACTCCATGACGGCAAGGTAGTAGGGCTTGTCGTCCAGGTCGATCGATGTGAGCCGCCATCGGGTGCCGTCGAGCAGCCGTGCCAACTCCTCGGGCGAGCAGTTCAGGTAGTCGAACCACTCGGTGGCCAGCCGCCGGTAACGCAGGCGCAGGCGCAACTGGCCGCCGATCCGGCCGCGCTCGCGGTTACGCCGGTGGTATTCGGCGTGCACCGGGTCGGTCGTGCCGTACGGGTCGGTTCCCTGCGCCACGATCCGGGCGCCGGGCTTCGCCAGCTTCGCGAGGGCGGAGAGGAAGACCGGGGCGCGCTCCGCGCCCTCGAGCAACCCGAGATTGTTGCCGAGCAGCAGAAAGGTGTCGTATTTGGTGGCGGCTCTTTCCGCGTACGCGTCAATTGTTGTCGCCACGACGTCGCGCAACCCGCGTCGCCGGGCTATGTCGATCGCGCCGCGCGAGGTGTCCAAGCCGGTCACCGCCATGCCGCGCCGCTGCAGCTCGATCGCGGTGCGGCCGGCGCCGGTCCCGATGTCGAGCACCTGGCCGCGGCAGAGACGCAGGGCCCGGTGGTCGTGCGGCTGCCAGTCGGCGGGCTCGTCCAGGTAGTGGTCGGCCGGCGCGCCGTTGATCAGGCCGTCGTCCCGCTCGATCACCTCGATCACCGGCCGCGGCACCCGGCCGCCGGCGAGCGGTCGCGGCCCCACCCCGGTCCGCACCGCGTACGCGTCGCGGATCATCTCGCCCCAGACGTCGCCGATGACTGGCTCTTGCATGGTCACCAGCCTGGGGCCTGCCTCGTTGGAAAGATCAGGAAACGAAGAAGGGGCGTTCGCCTTCCCCAGCGCACGCCCCTTGCAACGATGCTACGTCCAACTGAAGTCCGTTCAGTCACCCTGACGCTGCGTGGGAATCTGCCCCTGCAGCAGGGCGCGAACCTCCGACTCCCGATAACGGCGGTGGCCGCCCAGCGTGCGGATTGCACTGAGCTTGCCGGCCTTCGCCCACCGGGTGACGGTCTTCGGGTCGACGCGGAACATCGACGCCACCTCGGCCGGCGTTAGTAGCGGCTCAGGATCGTGCGTACGCGATGCCATCGGTCACTCCTCCACAGGTACCTATAGACATCGGCCGGGGTCCCGCCGGCCGGTGCGTCTCTCATGGTCCGGCTAGTCCCCGATGTCCGACATGGGCCGAACGGACGAACGTCCCCCAATTAACGGATGAAGCACGCCCGATTTATCCACGTTTTCTACGCCAGATAGTGTCGCGTTTAGTCCGATTATCACGCTTCGGCGAGCGGCGATTACGAAGAGTATTCGCCTCGGGAGCGTTCCCACGGGCGACAACTTATGGCCATAAGTCCCGTTTTTGGGGGGTCAGTTGCAGCGCTCCAGCAGCTGCACGCCGCGCCAGCGATCGACGAGCTTCTCGTACGCCTCGGAGGCGGCGTCGGCGTCGCCGCGGGACAGGGCGGAAAGTCCGGCCGCCACCAGTCCGGGTGAATCGTCCCCGCCGAGGTCGTCATCCGGGAGGAGGTTGACGAGGCCGCCGTAGTCGAGCTCCACGATCGACCGGGGATGGAACTCCTCGAGCCACCGGGTGCCCTCCTCGACCGCCTCGGTGATCGGCGCGTCCCCCAGCGACTTGCGCAGCACCGAGACGCCCCGGTGCGCGCGGCGGCGGGCCTTGGAGATCTCGGTGCGGTAGCGCAGCGTGCGCCGGCCCGCGGCCAGGTCGATCTCGCGCTCCTCCAGATCGACGAAGACGAACCAGCGCAGCGGCACGCCCCACGTCGCGATCTGCTCGTGCACCCGCGGCACGCCGTGCTCGAGCACCTTGGCGCCGCTGCGCCAGTCCTCGACGATCGCGCGGGCCTGGCCGGCCAGCACCGGCGGCACGAACGCGTCGGCCAGCACGCTGGGCACGCCGTCGCGCGCGTTCAGGGCCGCCTCGGCGACCCGCAGCCGCAGGTTCCACGGGCAGACCAGCAGCGTCTCGCCCCACTCCAGCACGTACGCCTCGTCGGGCAGGTCGGGCAGGCGGGTCCAGCCCGCGCCGAGCGCCTCGAGCACGGCGGAACGCTGCTTGACCGGGCCGTCGACCAGGCCGAGCGCACGGCCCTCGCGGGCGTACTTGCGCCAGAAAACCTGGCGGTCGCGGTCGAAGGCGGTCAGCGGTTCGTAAACCCGAAGGTACGACGCGAACAGTGACGGCACGGCGCGATCCTTTCACGAATTCCGCGGCTTGGAACTTCCCGCGCGGGCGTAATCACAAGGTGGTGAGCACGACTAGGCTCGCTATGTCCGGCGTTACCCCAGCCGGCACAGCGGCCTCACAAGGGCCTCGAGACCAGATCAGGAGAGCAGCGATGGGTGTGTTCGACACCGACGGCACCGACGCCAGCGGGCACGAACAGGTCGTCTTCTGCCAGGACCGGCAGACCGGCCTCAAGGCGATCATCGGCATCTATTCGACGGCCCTCGGGCCGGCGCTCGGCGGCACCCGCTTCTACCCGTACGAGAGCGAGGCCGACGCCCTCGCCGATGTGCTCAAGCTGTCCCAGGGGATGGCTTACAAGAACGCCCTGGCCGGCCTCGACCTGGGCGGCGGCAAGGCGGTGATCTGGGGCGACCCGGCGCGGGTCAAGTCCGAGGGCCTGCTGCGCGCCTACGGCCGCTTCGTCGAGTCGCTGCACGGGCGGTACTACACCGCCTGCGACGTCGGCACCTACGTGCCGGACATGGACGTCATCGCTCGCGAGACCCGCTACGTCACCGGCCGCAGCGTCGAGCACGGCGGCGCCGGCGACTCCTCCATCCTGACCGCCTGGGGTGTCTTCCAGGGCATGCGCGCCGCCGCCGAGCACACCTGGGGCTCGCCGACGCTCGCCGGCCGCACGGTGGGCATCGCCGGCCTCGGCAAGGTCGGCAAATACCTGGCCGGCCACCTCATCGACGACGGCGCCACGCTGGTCGCCACCGACGTCAACGAGACGGCCCGGGCCTGGGCCCGCGCCACCTATCCGCAGATCTCGTTGGTGGCAGACGTCCAAGAGCTGATCACAAGCGACATCGACGTGTACGCGCCCTGCGCGCTCGGCGGCGCGCTGAACGACGACACCGTCCCGGCGCTGCGGGCCTCGTTGGTGGTCGGCGGCGCCAACAACCAGCTGGCCCACCCCGGCATCGAGAAGACCCTGGCCGAGCGGGGCATCCTCTACGCGCCCGACTACGTGGTCAACGCCGGCGGCGTGATCCAGGTGGCCGACGAGATCGAGGGCTTCAACTTCGAGCGGGCCAAGCTGCGGGCCACCGGCATCTTCGACACCACCAAGCGGATCCTCGCGCTCGCCGACGAGGAGGGCGTCGCGCCCGCCGTGGCGGCCGACCGGCTGGCCGAGCAGAGGATGGCCGAAGTCGGCCGGTTGCGCGCCATCTACCTCGGGTAGGACCCATCCGGCCGGGCCTTTGGCCCGTTTTAGGTGGCCCGGCCGGACGGTTGGCGGGACTGCCGCGCGTTCCGGGACGTAAAACCCGCGACGCGCGGCAGTGTCACACGCAACCCGAGGTGCCGAAGGCGGCATCGCCCATGTACCGTAAGAGCCACGAGAGATGCCTGACGTCATCGGGGCCCGCCTTCGGGCTGCCCCGAATTCTGTGCGAGGGGGTCGAGCCATGGGGCGCGGCCGTGCTAAGGCCAAGCAGACGAAGGTGGCCCGGGAGCTGAAGTACCACTCCCCGAACACCGACCTCACCGCCTTGCAGCGCGAACTGGCAGGTGCCAGTAAGTCCGACCGTCATTTCGACGACGACAACGATGAGTTCGTCGACGACGACGAGGACGACGCGGACGACGACCAAGACACCTGGTCGCCGACAAGGCGCTGACCCGTATTGCACAGAGCACGCGGCAGACCGCGTGCTCCCGTGTGTCGCGGTCAACTTCCCACGGTTCAACGAACGCTGAAGCCCACGCGGGCCCACTACCCGCGTGGGCTTCGAGCCGAGCCGCCCACCGCAGGCCACCCCCCACGCCGTCTGCCGCCGGGTTACCCCACGCCGTCTGCCGCTGGTGGTCACCTGCCACCGGGTTCTGCGTGCGCCGTCTACGTCACGGAGACGACACCCACGGACACCCCGTCATTTCCGTGGACTCGCTGCCCGGGTAACTCCCGCGATCGCCCCGCTGATGACGAGCCAGTCGGTTTTTCGTCGCAGCGGTTTTTGCTGCGCCGAAAAATCGCCTGGCTCGTCATCAGCTTGAAAGGGGCGATCGCCCGCGGCGCCGGAGGCGACGCCAGCCAGCTCAGCCAGCTAACGCGGTCTATTGTTCCAGTTGTAGAACGTGGGAATGTTCTCGAAGTGGTTCCACGCGCAAACCGCCGAGCCGTCCTCTGACGTGCTCTCCGCGCGTTTCCCGCGCGCTACCTCCGCCTCCTCGATGAGCGCGGCCAGCCCGGCCTTGGTGTCGTGCACCCTTGCCGTCACCGGATCTACTTCCACGGCGTCAGACGGCCGTCGGTTGGTGATCTCGGGCATGGTCCAGCACTCCCTCCAGTAGGCGAATCTTGCTGTTACGGCAGTGGTCGGTCTCGGTCATGTCGAACCGGCCATGCTCGAAGTAGCGGTTCGCCGCGTGGGCGCCACCGCAGAACCCGAAGTACGGACAGGCTTCCCGGCACGCCTGCACCCCGCGCAGGAACTCGGCGATCCACGGGGTGTCCGCGGCCGTCGCGAGGATCTCGCCGAGCGGGGTGGTCAGCACGTTGCCGCTGGTGAAATCGCCGTACCGGGGGTCGTGGAAACCCGCCAGCTCGGGCGAGAGCAGCACCACCGAGCCGTCGTGGGCGACGGTGGGTATCGGGTCGAGTCGACGCGGCAGCAGGTCGTCGGCCGTGCCGTCCAGCACCGCCCCGGCGTACCGCAGCGACCACTCGACCTCGCGCAGGTGGATCCGGGGATCCCGGCGCCAGGCGCCGACCAGCTCGGCCCAGAAGGCCGTCACGTCGGCGGCCGCGTGCCGGTTGTCGCGGGTGTTGACGCCCTCGCGTTCCTCGACGTTGATACCGAGCACCTCGCAGCCCAGCTCGAGGAAGTACGAGTACAGCTCGGCGGCCACGCCGGGACGCGGGTCGCCGACCACGCACAGCGCCGAGAACGGGATGCCGTGCCGGCGCAGCGCCTCGATCCCGCGCGCGATCCGGTCGTACGCGGGCTTGCCGCCGCGCGTGACCCGCTCGCCGTTGCGCGCCTCCGGGCCGTCGACGCTCACGCTGACCCGCACGTCGTGCTCGGCGAAGAACTCGCACCAGGCGTCGTCGATGAGCGTGGCGTTGGTCTGCACGTGGTGTTCCACCGAGCCGCCGAACGGGGCCAGCAGCGCGCCCAGATGCTCGCGGCCGGCCGCCAGCGGCTCACCGCCGTGCCAGACCACCGAGAACCGCCCGGCCCGGGCGAACGCGCCGACCGACGAGGCCACGGCGGCGGCCACCTCGACCGGCATCCGCTTGTCGGCCGCGCGGAACGGGAGATAACAGTAGGAGCAGTCGAGGTTGCAGAGCGTGGTGGGCTGCATGACGACGTACGTCGGGACCGCCGCTATGCCGCGCATCCCGCTCCACTCTCTGATCATGTCAACCCCCGTCCGGTGCACGGCCGCACGCGTGCCCACAGGCTAGGCCGCTCGAGCCAGCCCGTACATGAAAGATCCGCATGTGCCGTAGACATCGACACACGCGGATTCTTACACCGAATCGGTCAGCCCCGGGTGTACTGCCCCATCATCTGCACCTCGCCGGTGCCGTCGATGACCTCACCGACCTGCCATGCTTCGACACCGCGACCGGTCAGGTAGGCCATCGCGCGGTCGGCGTCGTCGGAGGAGACGATCGCGAACATCCCCACGCCCATGTTGAACGTGGCCTCCATCTCGGTGTCCTCGATCCGGCCCTTGGCCTGGATGAGGTCGAAGATCGGCTGGGGCCGCCAGGTGGAGCGATCGACCACCGCGTCCACGTGGTCGGGCAGGATGCGCACCAGGTTGCCCGGGATGCCGCCGCCGGTCACGTGCGAGAACGCCCGGACGTCGGTCTCCTCGATCAGGCCGAGGCAGTCCTTGGCGTAGATCTTGGTCGGGGTGAGCAGCTCCTCGCCGAGCGTGCGCTGGGTGCCGAAGTCGTCCACCACCGAGTCGAGACGCATCCGGCCGGCGCCGAGCAGGACGTGCCGCACCAGCGAGTAACCGTTGGAGTGCAGGCCGGACGAGCGCATCGCGATCACCGCGTCGCCCACCTCGACCCGCTCGCGGCCGAGGATCTCGCTCTCCTCGACCACGCCGACGCCGGTGGCCGAGACATCGTACTCGTCGGGGCGCAGCACGCCGGGGTGCTCGGCCGTCTCGCCGCCCAGCAGGGCGCAGCCCGCGTAGCGGCAGCCGTCGGCGATGCCGGCGCCGATCTCGGCGACCTTGTCCGGCACGACCTCGCCGCAGGCGATGTAGTCGAGCAGGAACAGCGGCTCGGCGCCGCACGCCACCAGGTCGTCGACGACCATGGCGACCAGGTCGATGCCGATCGTGTCGTGGATGTCGAGCTGCTGGGCGATCACCAGCTTGGTGCCGACGCCGTCGGTCGACGAGGCCAGGATCGGGCTCTTGTATTTCTGGGTGTTGAGCCGGAACAGGCCGGAGAAGCCACCGAGATCGCCCATCACCTCGGGACGAGTGGTCTTTTTCACCTTGGACTTCAGCAGTTCCACGGCGCGGTCGCCGGCCTCGATCGAGACGCCGGCTTCCGCGTACGTGACCGACCGCTTACGAACGCCCCGGCTCGCGCCCGCCTGCCATGGCCGGCGGTCACCTTCGGCTCCGTTGGATCCGGCACTGTTGCGCTCGGACACGTGGGTCACGGTTTTCCCCTTAGAGCTGCGCTGTTCTTGAAGATCACGGGTGCTGCAGGGCGTTGCCGCCGCCGGGGCCGGCGACCAACCGGACGGGCTCCCGGTCGTCGTACTCCTTCTCCAGCCCGGCGACCGCGGCCGTGGCGGCCTCGTCGCTGGCGTCCGGCATCGACGCGCGTTTGCCGACACCCTCCAGGACATGCTTGCCGATCAGATTGTCCGCGGGAAGAGGGATCGGGTAGTTGCCGTCGAAGCAGGCCATGCAGAGCCGCGTTTTGGGCTGCTCGGTCGCCTGGATCAGGCTCTCCATGGAGACGTAGCCGAGCGAGTCGGCGCCGATCGACCGGCGGATGCCGTCGATCTCCAGCCCGTTCGCCAGGAGTTCGGCGCGGGTGGCGAAGTCGATGCCGTAGAAGCACGGCCATTTCACCGGCGGCGCCGAGATGCGTACGTGCACCTCGAGGGCGCCGGCCTCGCGCAGCATCCGCACCAGCGCCCGCTGGGTGTTGCCGCGCACGATCGTGTCGTCGACGACCACCAGCCGCTTGCCCCGCACCACCTCGCGCAGCGGGTTGAGCTTGAGCCGGATGCCGAGCTGGCGGATCGTCTGCGACGGCTGGATGAAGGTGCGGCCCACGTACGCGTTCTTGGTCAGCCCGGCGCTGTACGGGATGCCGGACGCCTCCGCGTACCCGATCGCGGCCGGGGTGCCCGACTCGGGCACCGGGATGACCAGGTCGGCCTCGACCGGGTGCTCCTTGGCGAGGCGGCGGCCGATCTCGACGCGGGCCGAATACATGTTGCGGCCGGCGATCGTGGTGTCCGGGCGGGCCAGGTAGACGTACTCGAAAAGACAGCCCTTGGGCTCGGGCGCGGCGAACCGGTTGGAGCGCAGGCCGTGCTCGTCGACCGCGAGCATCTCGCCCGGCTCGACCTCGCGGACGAAGCTGGCGCCGACGATGTCGAGCGCCGCCGTCTCGCTGGCGATCACCCAGCCACGCTCCATCCGGCCGAGCACCAGTGGGCGTACGCCCTGGGGGTCGCGCGCCGCGTACAGGGTGGTCTCGTCCATGAACACAAAGCTGAACGCGCCCCGCAGGCGCGGCAGCACCTCGAGCGCCGCGGCCTCGACCGACAGATCGGGGCGGCTGGCCAGCAGGGTGGTCACCAACGCCGTGTCGGACGTCGCACTGTCCGCCTCGAGCCCGCGCTCGGCGACCTCGCGGGCGAGCTCGGTCGTGTTGACCAAGTTGCCGTTGTGCGCCAGGGCGATCGTCGTGCCGGCCGTGGTGGCGCGGATCGTGGGCTGCGCGTTCTCCCAGTTGGACCCGCCGGTCGTCGAGTACCTCGTGTGGCCGATCGCCAGGTGGCCGCGCAGGCTCGCCAGCGTCGGCTCGTCGAAGACCTGGGAGACCAGGCCGAGATCCTTGTAGACCACCACGCCCGAGCCGTCACTGACCGCGATGCCGGCGGCCTCCTGGCCGCGGTGCTGGAGAGCGAAGAGCCCGAAATAGGTGAGCTTGGCGACCTCTTCCTCGGGCGCCCAGACGCCGAAGACGCCACAGGCATCCTGGGGGCCGCGCTCCTGGGGGTCGAGATCGTCGGTCAACCGGCCGTCGCCGCCTCGGGGCACCTGATCGCTCCCTGCTCGCTTTACATGGTCGTCCGCTCCGACCGGCCCAGTGTACGCGAGGGTGAGGGGCGCGGCTCGGCCTCAGCCGTCGGCCGATGGCGCGCCGAGCGGAAGGAATTCGGTGAGGTCGGTGCGGATGCCGCTGGCGCGCAGCCGGCCGTCACTCACCGCATCCGTCCAGGTCACACGCTGCGTCGCGACCAGCACCCAGGTGACCGGATCCGTTTCGACCACATTGGGGGGTGTGCCACGGGTGTGCCGGGGGCCCGCGACACACTGAATCGCACCGAAAGGCGGAACTCGTACCTCCACCGAACGGCCCGGAGCACGAACGGACAACTCGGTCAGCAATGCTCGCACAGCGTCACGAAGCACGGACCGTTCGGGTTCGACACCCCGATCCAGCGCGTACAACGCCTGTTCCACGGCCTCGGATTTATTGTGCGCAGGGGACACGTCGGGACGATACGACTCGCTCGGTTGAGATTGGTACGCGCCCCTGGGTCGCGCATGGGGCGTGCGACAAGGCATAGTGGCCGACGGTGTTTTTAGTCGCGGGACGTAACCGGGCACCCTGAGACAGTCCGGGATGACCGTGCGACCGGAAGGCGGTGGACGTGACAACGCACCTACGGACCCGAGCGGCCCAAGCCGGTGCGTTACTGGCGGTGGTCGCCGGCGGTATCGCCGTGTCGCCCGCAGTGGCGCTGGCCGACCCGCCCGAAGTGCAGATCACCAACCTGCCGACCGACGTGGTGTCGGGCAGTTCGGTGACGATGCAGTATTCGGTGCGCGCCGTCAACAACGGCGGTGGTGGCGGCGGCAACAACGTGCAGGCCAACATCCAGGTGAGCGGCGACGGCATCCGGTGCAACAACGGCTGTGGCCAGATCACCACGATCGACGGCAACGGCCGCACCTTCAGCGCCAGACTCACCGCGCCCACGGTCAACGCCGGCGAGACCCGGACGGCCAACATCAAGATCACCGTGACCGTTCAGGGCGAGGACCCCGGGCAGACCAGCCAGCAGATCAACGTCAAGGGCCCCGACAAGCCTCAGACGGTCACCTCGGTCTCCGGCAAGGTCAAGGACCAGAACGGCAAGGCCATCTCGGGCGCGTCCGTCGCCATGAAGGACAGCTCCGGCACGGCGTTCGCGGCGACCACGAACGGCTCGGGCGGGTATGCGTTCAACTCGACCGACTCGAAGCCGATCGCGCCCGGCACGATCACCGTCGGCGCCCTCAAGGACGGCTACGACACGGCCACCGTGCAGGTGCAGGCGACCGCCGGTAAGAGCGTGAACGTGCCGCTGACGCTGAAGGCCGTCGAGGCCACCGCGACGGCCACCCCCTCCGCGTCCGCGTCGGCCACCCCGAGCACCGAGGTCTCCGAGGAGGCCCTGGCCGAGGAGCCGACCACCGAGGATTCGGCGGCCGCCGGCGCCGACACCAACAACACGTCGGCCGACCAGGGCGGCGGTGGCGGCTCGCTGCTGTTCATCCTGCTGGGTGGCCTGCTCGTGGCGGCCGGCGTGGGCGCGATCGTGCTGGTGCTGATGCGCCGCAAGGGCAACAACGGCGGCGACGGCCTCGACGACGACCCGACCGCGATGGGCGGCGGGGGCGGCGCGGTGCCGCCGAGCCAGGGCCGGTTCAACGACGCGACCCGGGTGGCCTCGCCGATGGGCGCGGGCCGGGACGCGACGATGATGGCGCCACGGGCGGCCGCCTCGCCGATGGCCGACGCGCCGACCATGCTGCAACGACCGGTCGAGGACGAGTTCCCCGACCCGTACGGGGCTCCCGTGCCCCAGGGCAACCAGTACGGCGGCGGCTGGGACGACCCGGCCGGCGACGCGGGCGCCTACGGTGGCGGACAGTACGGCCGCGCCCAGGACGACGGGTACGGCGCGGCGACGAGCGTCTACGGCGCGGCCCAGCCGACCGGCACTTACGGCGCGGCTCCCGTGTCCGCCGGCAACGAGTACGGCGCCGCCAACGAGTACGGCGCAGCCGGCGAATACGGCGGCAACCAGTACGGTGCGGCCGGCGAATACGGCGGCGGGCAGTACGGCGGCGGCCAGCAGCGGTACGACGAGCCGACCGGCATGTACCGCCCCGAGCCCGGCCAGGACGACTACGACGGCTACGACCAGCGCGGCGGCCAGTACGGCGGCGGCGCGCAGTACGGCGGCGGGCAGTACGGCACCGGCCCGGCTGCCGGGGGCTACGAGGACAGCCACGGCGGCTACGACCAGGCCAACGGCTACGGTTCCCAGGGCGGCGGCACCTACGGCTCGGCGGCTCCGGCCGGCGGTCAGTACGGCGGCGGCCAGTACGGCGGCGCGGCCGGCGGTTACGACGAGTACGACCAGGGCGGCTACGACCAGCGCGGTGGCCAGTACGGCGGCGGCCAATACGCGGGCGGCGGCTACGACGACAACCGCAACGGCTACGACCAGGGCGGTTACGAGCCGCGCGGCGGCCGCGGCCAGGCCCAGCCGTCCCACCCGGGCCAGCGGCGCCCGACGGAGTGGGACAACTGACCAGCTCGTCATAACACGGCCCCGCCTCTGTCAGCAGAGGCGGGGCCGGTTTCGTTTACGGGTGGATCACTCCGCGGGCTCGATCGGCCCGCCCGGGGCCGCCTCGTCGCCCGAGATCGCCTCGTTGCCCGAGATCGCCTCGTCGTCCGAGGTCGCCTCGTCGCCGGCTTCGTCCTCGGGCTCCGCCGCCGACTCCGAGATCTCCAGCTCGACCGAGCGCGCCCCCGACACCGAGTCCTCGGCCGACGCCGCGCCTGCCGAGGAGATCCCGAGCGCCTCGGACAAGGAGACCTCGACCGGTGCCGCCGTCTCCATGGCGCCTCCCGCCGCGGCCGCCGCCAGCGCCGCGTCCCCGCGGTCGACTGTGCTGCCACCGGCGTCCGGAACTCCGGACGGCGCGGAGAACCCGGGCCCGTCCGGGTTGGCCGCGTGCTCCGGGTCGCCGTGCCGGCCGGCGATCTCGGCCACGCCGCCGAACAGCCGCGGCAGCGTCGACGACCAGGCCTCGCGCAGCTCGGGCAGCGGGATCGAGAACTCGTCCCGGACCTCGAGCACCGGCTCGCGCGACGTCACGCCGATCGGGGTGCACGGCACGCCGTACTCGGCGGCCAGCGCCACGAAGGCCTTGTCGTGCCCGCGCGGCACCGCCACCACCGCCCGGCCGGCCGACTCGCTGAACAGGTACACGAACGACGTGGTGCCGTCGTCCGGGAGCGCGATCCGCGCGCCCACCTCGTACCGCAGGCAGCTCTCGACCAGCGCCTGGGCGAGACCGCCGTCGGAGAGGTCGTGCGCGGCCGTGACGTGACCGGCTTGCGAGGCCCGTGCCATCAACGCGCCGAGCCGCTGCTCGCGCACCAGGTCCACCTTGGGCGGCCGGCCGCCGAGGTGACCGTGGGTGACCCAGGCCCACTCCGAGCCGGACAGCTCGGTGGCCGTCTCGCCGAGCAGGAAGAGCTGGTCGCCGTCGGCCGCTGCGCCGGACGCCGGGGCCGGCCCGGGCGCGGACGGCGGCACGAAGCCCATCGGGATCCGGCGGGACACGTCGTCGAAGACGCCGAGCACGCCGACCACCGGGGTCGGGTGGATCGCGGCGGCGCCGGTCTGGTTGTAGAAGCTGACGTTGCCGCCGGTGACCGGGGTGCCCAGCTGCTGGCAGCCGTCGGCGAGACCGCGCACGGCCTCGGCGAACTGCCACATCACGGCCGGGTCCTCGGGCGAGCCGAAGTTGAGGCAGTCGGTGACCGCGACCGGCTCGGCGCCGGTGACCGCGACGTTGCGGTACGCCTCGGCCAGCGCGAGCTTGGCCCCCTCGTACGGGTCGAGCCGGGCGAACCGGCCGTTGCCGTCCACCGACAGCGCCACCCCGAGCCCGGTCTGCTCGTCGATGCGCAGCACCCCGGAGTCTTCCGGCTGGGCCAGCACGGTGTTGCCGAGCACGTACCGGTCGTACTGCTCGGTGACCCACGTCTTGTCGCAGAGGTTGGGCGAGGCGGCCATCCGCAGCACCGTCTCGCGCAGCTCGTCGCCGGTGGACGGACGCGGCAGCGTCTCGGCCTTGTCGGCCTGCAGCAGGATCAGGTCGGCGGGCTCGCGGATCGGCCGGGCGTAGACCGGGCCGTCGTCGGCGAGCGAGCCGGGCGGCACGTCGACGACCACGTGGTCGTTCCAGCTGATCACCAGGCGGCCGGGCGACCCGTCGGCCTCGGCCGGGGTCACCTCGCCGATCGCGGTGGCCCAGACGCCCCACTTCTCGGCGACGGCCAGCACCTGGCCGAGGTTTTCCGGCGTGACGATCAGCAGCATCCGCTCCTGCGACTCGCTGGCCAGGATCTCGGTGGGCGACATCGAGGCCTCGCGCAGCGGCACCCGCTCGAGCCACACCCGCATGCCGGTGCCGGCCGCGGCCGCGGTCTCGGTGAGCGCGCAGGTCAGGCCGGCGCCGCCGAGGTCCTGGATGCCGGCGACCAGGCCGGCGTCGTACAGCTCCAGGCAGCTCTCGATCAGCAGCTTTTCCATGAACGGGTCGCCGACCTGCACCGACGGGCGGCGCTGCTCGGCCTCCTCGTCGAAGGTCGCGGACGCCAGCACCGAGACGCCGCCGATGCCGTCCCGGCCCGTACGCGCGCCCAGCAGCACCACGACGTTGCCGACGCCGGCCGCCTCCTTGTGCTGCAGGCGGGACACCGGCAGCACGCCGATGCTCAGCGCGTTGACCAGCGGGTTGCCTTGATAGGTGGGGTCGAAGACGATCTCGCCGCCGATGTTGGGCAGGCCCAGGCAGTTGCCGTAGCCGCCGATGCCGGCCACCACGCCGGGCAGCACCCGGGCGGTGTCGGGGTGGTCGGCCGCGCCGAAGCGCAGCGGGTCCATCACCGCGATCGGCCGGGCGCCCATGGCGAGGATGTCGCGCACGATGCCGCCGACGCCGGTCGCGGCGCCCTGGTACGGCTCGACGAAGCTGGGGTGGTTGTGCGACTCCACTTTGAACGTGACCGCGAGGTCCTCGGAGATCTGCACGACGCCGGCGTTCTCGCCGATGCCGGCCAGCATCCGGGTGTTCTGCGGCGCCTTCTCGCCGAACTGGCGCAGGTGCACCTTGCTCGACTTGTACGAGCAGTGCTCGCTCCACATGATCGAGTACATCGCCAGCTCGGCGGCGGTGGGCCGCCGTCCGAGGATCTGCCGGATCCGGTCGTACTCGTCGTCCTTGAGGCCGAGCTCGGTGTGCGGCTGGATCTCTTCCGGCGTGCTGATCGCACGCTGAACGGTGTCCGGCCCGCCGTCGAACTCGCTGACGAGCACATCGGTCGCGGCGAAGCCGGTGGATTTTTCCGGCTGCGTCGTCATCTACTGTCCCCCTGGGTGCTGTCCGCCCGCGCCGGCCCCGGCCAGGGCGCGCAGGACGGAGGTGAAGAAGCCGAGGCCGTCCAGCGACGGGCCGGTCAGCGCCTCCACCGCGTGTTCCGGGTGCGGCATGATGCCGACGACGTTGCCGGCCTCATTGGTGATCGCGGCGATGTCGCGCTGCGAGCCGTTCGGGTTGCCCTCCAGGTATCGGGCGACGACCCGGCCCTCGGCCTCGAGCGCGTCGAGCGTCCGCTCGTCGGCGACGTAGCAGCCCTCGCCGTTCTTCACCGGGATCAAGATCTCCTGGCCGGGGGCGTACCCGTTGGTCCAGGCCGTGTCGGTGGACTCGATGCGCAGGAGCTGGTCGCGGTTGCGGAAGTGCAGGTGCTGGTTGCGGGTGAGCGCGCCGGGAAGCAGGTGCGCCTCGCAGAGGATCTGGAAGCCGTTGCAGATGCCCAGCACGGGCAGGCCGCCACGGGCCGCCGCGACGATCGTCTCCATCACCGGGGCGAAGCGGGCGATCGCGCCGCAGCGCAGGGCGTCGCCGTAGGAGAAGCCGCCGGGGAGGATCACGGCGTCGACGCCGTGCAGGTCGGGGTCGCCGTGCCAGAGGCGAACGGCCTCGGCGCCGCCGATGCGCGCGGCGCGGGCGGCGTCCCCGTCGTCGAGTGAGCCGGGGAAGGTGACCACACCGATGCGCATGGTCAGGCGACCTCCGCCGGCGCGCCATCCAGGCGGATGGTGAAGTCCTCGATCACCGGGTTGGCGAGCAGCTTGTCCGCGATCTCGCGGGCACGCTCGAGATCCGGCTCGCCGGCGAACTCGATCTCAATGCGCCGGCCGATGCGGACGGAGGAGACATCGTTGACGCCGAGCCGGGGCAGTGCGTTTGCCACCGCCTGGCCCTGCGGGTCGAGGATCTCCGGCTTGAGCATGACGTCGACCACGACGCGAGCCACGGGCACTCCTGACTGATAGGTGTAAGCATCGGCAGCCTACCTGGTGAACCTTCGGACGAAGCCATCGGCCGGTGTCGGCAGGACGACGCCATCGCCGCTGAGCAGGCAGTCTTGCGGGTGATCTCGACCACCTGTTCGATCGAAGCTTCAACCGATCCGCGCCGTCATCACACGGTGATATGGGAGATCTGAGTTCTTGGCGAGATCATCGCGAACACCTACGGTCGTGATATCGATCTCCGGAAAGAGCCGGCGGCGGAGCCCCCGCCGTCGCCGGTCCGGGCACGTCGAGCGGGTTCCGCCGGGGTGCGGTGCGAGGGTCGAGCTCCGTCGCGCCCCGGCGGCAGAATCACAGGATGGGCGCGGGAGCGTAACGCGCCGCGTCCGGGTGAGCGGCCACGATGGACGCCACGCGGTCGGCCACCGCCCGTACCTGTGAAGGCGCCGCCCCCACGAACGCCGCACGGTCCGCCACCAGCGTGTCGATCTCGGCGCGCGAGAGCCGCAGGCGCTCGTCGCCGGCCAGCCGGTCGAAGAGGTCGTTGACCGCCGCGCCCTTCTCGCGCATCGCCAGCGCCACGCTCACCGCGTGCTCCTTGATCACCTCGTGCGCCGTCTCGCGGCCGACGCCCTTGCGCACCGCGGCCACCAGGATCTTGGTGGTGGCCAGGAACGGCAGGAACCGGTCGAGCTCGCGGGCGATCACCGCGGGGTAGGCGCCGAATTCGTCGAGCACGGTCAGGAACGTCTGGAACAGGCCGTCGGTCGCGAAGAAGGCGTCGGGCAGCGCCACCCGGCGCACCACCGAGCAGGAGACGTCGCCCTCGTTCCACTGGTCGCCGGCCAGCTCGCCGACCATCGACAGGTAACCCCGGACGATCACGGCGAGCCCGTTGACCCGCTCCGACGAGCGCGTGTTCATCTTGTGCGGCATCGCCGACGAGCCCACCTGGCCCGGCCTAAAGCCCTCGGTGACCAGCTCCTGCCCGACCATCAGCCGGATCGTGGTGGCCAGCGACGACGGCCCGGCGGTGACCTGGGCGAGCGCGGCGACCACGTCGAAGTCGAGCGAGCGCGGGTAGACCTGACCGACGCTGCTGAGCACCCGGTCGAAGCCGAGGTGCGCGGCGACCCGCCGCTCCAGCGTGCCGAGCGCGTCGAAGTCGCCGTCGAGCAGGTCGAGCTGGTCGGCGGCGGTCCCGACCGGGCCCTTGATGCCGCGCAGCGGGTACCGCCCGATCAGGTCGTCCAGCCGCTCGTACGCGATCAACAGCTCTTCCGCGGCCGAGGCGAACCGCTTGCCGAGCGTGGTGGCCTGCGCCGCCACGTTGTGCGACCGGCCGGTCATCACCAGCTCGGAATACTCCACGGCACGCTCGGTGAGCCGGGCCAGCGTGCTGACCGCCCGCTCGCGGATCAGCTCGAGCGACGCCCGGATCTGCAGCTGCTCGACGTTCTCGGTGAGGTCGCGCGAGGTCATGCCCTTGTGGATCTGCTCGAAGCCGGCCAGCGCGCTGAACTCCTCGATCCGCGCCTTCACGTCGTGGCGGGTGACCCGCTCGCGGGCCGCGATCGACGCGAGGTCGACGTTGTCCACAACCGCCTCGTACGCCTCGACCGCGCCCGCCGGCACCGGGACGCCCAGGTCGCGCTGCGCCCGCAGCACGGCCAGCCACAACCGGCGCTCCATCCGGATCTTCTCCTCCGGCGACCAGAGGGCGGTGAGCTCGGCGGAGGCGTAGCGGGCGGCCAGCACGTTCGGGATCGTCACGCGACAGATTCTCCCACGGGCGTCTCGACCGGCTCGGGCAGCTTGTGCGGCAGGGTGCGCACGTCCCGGCTGCCCAGCATGAAGGCCACCGAGGCGATCATGAGCAGTCCCGCGCCGACCAGCGTCGCCTCGCGGCCGGCCAGGTGCGAGATCGGCCCGACCGTCATCTCGCCGACCGGAATCGCCACGAACGAGCCGACCATGTCGTAGGAATAGACCCGCGCGAGTTTCTCCGGCGGCACGTGCTCCTGCATTGTCGTCTCCCACGCCACACCGAACTGCTCGAGCGTGAGGCCGGCGACGAGCGAGGTGGCGATCAGCGCCCACACATGTGGATAGGCGCCGAGCAGAAAGACCGGAATCGACAGCGGAAAACAGCAGGCGACGCCGAAGAACAGCAACCGGCGCAGCCGCAGCCGCATCGCGATCAGCCCGCCGACGATCATGCCGGCGGTCTGAGCGGCCAGCACGAATCCCCAGGCCCGCCGCCCGAAGGTGTCGTCCGCGACGACCGGCCCGAGCACGAAGAGGCCGCCGGCCCACGCCATGTTCATCACGCAGAAGCCCGCGACCACCGTCCAGAGCCACCGCCGCGAGCGAAATTCCGACCATCCCACGCGCAGATCGGTGACAATGTTCGGCCTTTTCGATTCCACCCCATTTTCCGGTACGCCGAGTGCAAGCTCATCCGCGGCCACCAGCGAATCCGGCGCGACCGCCCCGGGCGCGGGCGACTCGGTGTCGGCCGCCGCCTTTCCGGCCGGGGCCTTGAGCGCGTTTCCGGCCGGGGCCTTGAGCGCGGCGAAGCAGAACGCGGACACCAGGAACGTCGCCGCGTCGACGAGAATGCCCCAGCCCGGCCCGACCGCGGCCACCACGACGCCGGCCACCGGCGCCCCGAGGATCGCCGCGCCGTTCAGCGCGACCCGGCTGATCGCGTTCGCCTGCTGGCGCATCTCGGCCGGCACGATCTGCGGCAGGATCGAGGCGCTCGCCGGCAACGCCAGCGCCGCCACCATGCCGTTGATCGCCGCGAGCCCGATGAGCAGCGGAATGGTCGCCGAATCGGTCAGCACGAGCGCGGCCACCACGCCCTGGGTGAGCGCCGCGGCCACGCTCGACCCGACCATCAGCAGGTTCTTGGGCAGGCGGTCGGCCAGGACCCCGCCGAAGAGCAGGAACGCGACGTTGACCACCGTGCGCGCGCCGACGACGAAGCCCAGGTCGGTGGCCGAGCCGGTGAGATCGAGCACGGCGAAGGCCAGCGCGATCGGGGCGAAGGCGTTGCCGAGGGCGTTGATCGTCCGGCCGGACAGCAGCAGGCGGAAGGGCCGCAGCCGCAATGGCGCCGGGAGGTTCATCAGGCGTCTCCCATCTCGAACATCGCCGTGGTGGTGCTGGTGCGGATCGTGCCGGGGGTGCGCGGCGGCCGGGCCGCCTCGTGCAGCTCGACGAGAGCCTTGGCGACCCGGTCCCGGATCTCCCGCCATTTATCGGGCTCGACCCAGAGCTCGGCGTCGGCGAGCAGCCGGGGGCCCGGCCGGAAATGCGCCTCCCGGGAACGCCGGATCAGCTCGTGGGCGAAGGCCGAGACCTCGAGCCGGAGCTGCTCGTCGGTCGCCGCCCCGCGCTGCTCCTTGTCGCGGCCGACGTCGTATCGGTAGCGCTTGGCGACGCCACCGCGAATCTTTTCCTCGCCGGCGACCACGATCAGCCCGCCGGCGAGCAGGTTGCGCAGGTGATAGCTGGCATTCGCGTGGGTGAGGCCGAGCTCGCGGGCGACCTCGGCCGCGGTCATCGGCGCCGCGGTGAGCAGGGACATCATCCGCAGCCGCACGGGATGGGCCATCGCCCGCAGCGCGGCCGTCTCGCCCGCGCCGCAATCCTCGCGGTCATCTCCCAAAGGCATGTTGGGGAGCTTAGGCATCCGCGTGCCGACTGTCCAACAAATATTTGGGAGTGGCACACTGCACGGAGAAGCGGCATTGTCGCTAAGGTTACCGACGAGTAGGTACAGCGCAGATACCGAAAGGTCCACCGATGACTGATTTCAACGCCGAGTCGCTCTCCTCGATCGGCCCGAAGGAGTTCGCTCAGCTCGTCAAGTCGACGCCGGATGCGAAGATCGCCGAGGTCATGTCCGGCGACGCGCGCGGAAAGATCCTCGACGAGGTCTTCAACCGGATGCCCACGCTGTTCCGCGCCGAGAAGGCCGGCAACACCTCGGCCGTCATCCACTGGATCATCACCGGCGCCCCCGACGGCGGCAGCGACACCTACGAGACCGTCATCGAGAACGGCGCCTGCACGGTGACCAACCAGCCGGCCCGCGACCCCAAGCTGGCCATGACCATGGACGCCCTGACGTTCCTGAAGGTCGTCTCCGGCGACGGCAACCCGATGATGCTGTTCATGACCGGCAAGATCAAGGCAAAGGGCGACCTGGGCTTGGCCGCCAACGTGGCCAAGCTCTTCGACATCCCGAAGGCCTGACGCCGCTGCCGGGCCGGCCCCTTGCACGGGGCCGGCCCCACGCCCAGCCAGCCGATCTTGATTACTTCCGGCGCGCCGCGGACAGCAGGTCATCAGCGTTCGGCCGGACGACCTCGGTGCCGCCGCGGTAAGCCGCAACCAGCCGCTCCCGCCGCCACCACCCACGCCCCGGCCATGGCGACCAAGCAACCCGCACCCGGCAGCAAGGCGCGGTACGACCCCGCCGGCGAACCGGGCCGCGCGACGGCCGATCCGCTAAAGCGTGATCCGGTCCTCGACCGCGCCCAGCGCGATGTCGGTGCGGAATTGCGCACCGTCCAGGCGGATCCCGTCCACCAGGGCATAAGCAGCATCGCGGGCCGCGGCCAGGCCCTCGCCGACAGCCGTCACGCTCAGCACCCGCCCGCCGGCCGAGATCAGCGCACCGTCCGCGCGGCGGGCCGTGCCGGAATGGATCACGCCCGCCGCCTCCGCGCCGGTGATGACGTCGCCGGTGCGCGGGGTGGCCGGGTAGTTTGCGCTGGCCACCACGACCGTGACCGCGGCGCCGTCGTGCCAGCTCAGCGGCGGGTGCTCGGCCAGTTTGCCGGTCGCCGCCGCGTTCAGCAGGCCGCCCAGCGGCGTCGCGAGCAGAGCCAGCACGACCTGGGTCTCGGGGTCGCCGAAGCGGGCGTTGAACTCGATCACCTTGGGGCCGTCCGGGGTGAGCGCCAGTCCGACGTAGAGCAACCCGGCGAACGGGATCCCGCGGGCCCGCATCTCGGCCAGCGTCGGCTCGACCGTCTCCCGCATCACGCGGGGCACCAGGTCGTCCGGCGCCCACGGCAGCGGCGCGTACGCCCCCATGCCGCCCGTGTTCGGCCCCTCGTCGCCGTCGCCCAGCCGTTTGAAGTCCTGCGCCGGCATCAGCGGGACGGCCGCGGTGCCGTCGGTGACGACGAACAGCGACACCTCCGGGCCTGACAAATACTGTTCGATCACGACTTTGCCGCACTCGCCGGCGTGCCGGCGCGCCTCGTCCAGCGAGGACGTCACCACCACCCCCTTGCCGGCCGCCAGACCGTCGTTCTTCACGACGTACGGCGCGCCGAGCTCGCCGAGTGCCCGGTCCACCTCGTCGGCGCGGGTGCACGCGTACGAAAGAGCGGTCGGCACCCCCGCCGCCGCCATGACGTCCTTGGCGAACGCCTTCGAGCCTTCCAACCGCGCCGCCGCCGCGCTGGGCCCGAAGCAGGCGATCCCCTTGGCGCGCACCGCGTCGGCCACCCCCGCGACCAGCGGCGCCTCCGGACCGACCACCACCAGGTCGGCGGCGAGCTCGACGGCGAGCGCCGCCACCGAGGCCGGATCGGTCGCGGTCACGTCGAACACCGACGCGACCTGCGCGATGCCCGGATTGCCGGGAGCGGCGGCGAGGAAGTCGACGGACGGGTCGGCGGCGAGGCCCACGGCGAGGGCGTGTTCCCGCCCGCCGGAGCCGATCAGAAGTACGCGCACGACCGCGGATCCTACCGGCGGCCTCCTTCCGCACGTCGCACCGCAGGTCGGTCGCGTAAACTTCGGAAGTACCCGGGCATCGCCGAGTACGCGGCGTGTACAGGAGAAGTAAGTGCCGGTAATCGTGTTGGTCGGCGCCCAGTGGGGCGACGAGGGCAAGGGCAAGGCCACTGATCTGCTGGGCGACCGGCTCGACTACGTCGTCAAGTTCAACGGCGGCAACAACGCCGGCCACACCGTGGTGATCAACGGCGAGAAATACGCCCTGCACCTGCTGCCCAGCGGCATCCTGACGCCGGGCGTCACCCCGGTGATCGGCAACGGCGTGGTGGTCGACCTGGCCGTGCTGTTCCAGGAGATCGACGGCCTCGAGGCCCGCGGCATCGACACGTCCCGTCTGCGGATCAGCGCGAACGCGCACGTCATCCCGTCCTACAACCGCTCGCTCGACAAGGTCAGCGAGCGGTACCTGGGCGCCCGCCGGATCGGCACGACCGGCCGCGGCATCGGCCCGACGTACGCCGACAAGATGAACCGGATCGGCGTCCGCATCCAGGATCTCTTCGACGAGTCGATCCTGCGGCAAAAGGTCGAGGCGGCGCTCTCCTTCAAAAACCAGGTGCTGTCCAAGATCTACAACCGCCAGGCCGTGAAGCCCGAGGACGTGGTGAAAGAGCTTCTTTCGTACGTCGACCGCCTGCGCCCCTACGTCGGCGACACCGCGCTGGAGCTGGCCGAGGCGATCGACGCCGGCAAGGTCGTCCTGTGCGAGGCCGGCCAGGCCACCCTGCTCGATGTGGACCACGGCACGTACCCGTTCGTCACGAGCTCCAACGCGACGTCCGGCGGCGCCTGCACCGGCTCCGGCATCCCGCCGACGCGCATCGACCGGGTGGTCGCGGTACTCAAGGCGTTCACCAGCCGGGTCGGCGAGGGCCCGTTCCCGACCGAGCTGCACGACAAGTTCGGCGACTACCTGCGCGAGGTCGGCCACGAGTACGGCACGACCACCGGCCGCCCGCGCCGCATCGGCTGGCTCGACCTGGTGATCGGCCGCTACGCGCAGCGGATCAACGGGGTCACCGACTTCGCGCTGACCAAGTTGGACAACTACGACGGTCTCGATGAGATCCCGGTCTGCGTCGCCTACGACGTGAACGGCGTCCGGCACGACGAGATGCCGGTCAACCAGACCGACTTCCACCACGCGGTCCCGATCTACGAGACGCTCCCCGGCTGGAAGCAGGACATCTCCGGCTGCCGCAGCTTCGACGAGCTGCCCAAGGACGCGCAGCGGTTCGTGGAGTTCGTCGAGCAGCGGCTCGGCGCGCGCATCTCGATCGTCGGCGTCGGCCCCGGCCGCGAGGCGGTCATCGAGCGTCACTCGGTACTGGGCGAGGCGTGATGTTCGACGTCGTCATCCTGAGCCTGGCCGAGGGCGCGGGCGCCGCGGACGCCTGCGGCGAGAGTTGTGGCGGCTGCGGAACGGCCGCCTCGTGTGCCAGCCCGCGGGTGCCGGTGTTGCAGCTGGCCGACCTGCTCAAGGAACAGGGCGCCCGGGTCGAGACGGTGACCGCCGGGTCCGATCAGGAGATCGACGCGGTGCTGTCGCGGTTCGACGGCGATCCCCGCCCCGACGGCCTGACCTGGCCCGATGTCGAGAGCAAGGCCCGGCTGGTGGTGGCGACGGCGGTCGACGGCCAGTTGCGCGCCGTCTTGCGACGGCTCGTTCGGCGGTACGCTCCGGCGCCCAGCAAACGCCCCGCCGATCTGCGGTCCGATCGCACGGTGCCGGATCTCCCCGCGATCGCCCTGCTGCCGCTGGACGTGACCAACACCACCGACCTCGCGGCCCAGCTCGGCCTGCCGCGCACTCCCGCCGGCGTGGCCGAGGCGGTTCTCTCCGGCCGGGTGCGCCGCCTCGATCTGCTGCGCAACGACGGCGGCTCGGTGACCGTGGACGGCGCGCTGCTCGGCGGTGCTGACGACGCGGACCGCGCGGTGCCGTGGCGGGGCCGGATCGAGGTCGACGACGTGGTGCTCTCCGACGGCGAGGAGCCGATCCTGGCCTGCGCCATCGGTAACGGTGGCGGCTACGCGGAGTTCGGCGGCTTCCGCCTGCTGGCCACCGGCGACCCCACCGACGGACGGGTCGAGGTCGGGGTCGCCATCCCCAAGATCATCAAGCAGCGCTTCCGCGGCACCAAGGTCCAGGTCGAGGTGCGCCGCGCCCGCGGACGGGCGGTCTCGGTCCTGCCGCGCGATGTTGAGCTGCAGTTTCTCGACGACGGCGTCGGCGGTTCGACGACCCGCAAGCGCTCGTGGTGGACCGAGCCGGGGGCCTGGGCGGTGTACGCGGCCTGACCTACCGTGAGAGTCTGAAGTAGTACTGAAGTACGACAATTTCGGGGAGGACGCTTCCGTGGAGGACGAGCACGCCGACCGCGTCTACGTCCCGGGGACGAGCCCCACGCCGCCCGACCGCGACGTGGAGCCGTTCTGGGAGGAGGAGGTGGAGGCACCCGTGCACGGCCGGCCGGTGCCGCATCAGGCGCCGCCCCCCGTTCCGCTGCCGGGCCCGCAGGGCGTGACCGGCCCGCAGGCCGTCTACCGCCCCGACCGCCCGGTGCCCGTGCCGCCCCCGCAAGCCATCCCGGTGCCGCCCCAGCCGGCCACCGCGACGCAGCACGCCACCGCGACGCAGCAGGCCGCCGCGACACCGCCGGCCACCGGGACACCGCCGGGCACCGCGACACCGCCGGCTACCGCGACACCGCCGGCCACCGGGACACCGCCGGCCACCGCCGCCACGCCGATCCCGCCGGCCGCGCAGTTCCCACCGGCAACGCCGTCAGCACCGGCAACGCCGATCCCGCCGGCCACCCACATCCCGCCCGCCACCCACATCCCGCCGGCCCCGATGCCACCGGCCACCCATATCCCGGTGCCGCGACCGCCCACGGCCTCGACGCCCGCCACCGCGCCGGTCTCCGCCGAACCATCCCCGGAGCCGACCTCGGGTTCGGGCGTGCACGACAATCCGGATTCGCCCTGGTCACAGCCTCCGCACCGGGCCACCGCCGAGGCACCGACCGGCGAGACCCCACCGGCGCGCGCCACCGCTTCCGTCTCGGTGCCCGGCATCGTCCGCCCGGAAGAGATGCCACCGGCCCCGCACGGCCCGACACCGCAATCCCCGGCCCCGCACGGCCCGACACCGCAGTCACCGGCGCCCGAGCCGTCCAACGGCGCGATCTACCGCCCGGCCCCGCCGCCCCAAACTCCGCAGCAGGGCCCTCCGCAGACCCCGCCGCACGTCCCCGCACAGCACAACCCACCGCAGCCATACCCGCCGCAGCAGGTCCCGCCGCATCCATATCCGCCACAGCACAACCCGGCGCAGCCCTACCCGCCGCAACCCAATCCGGCCCAGCCATACCCGCCGCAACCCAACCCGGCCCAGCATCACCCCGGGACCCCGCCCGGCCCGTACCCCCCGGCCATGGTCCCGCCGCAAGCCCACGCTCCCGCCCAGCCCGCACCGCCGCAGGCGCCCGCGCCCGGCCAGCCCTCGGCCGATCCGTTCGCCGACCTCCCGTGGGTCTCCGACGGCACCCCCACCGCCGAGGAGTTCGCGCGCCGCCGGCTGGCCAAGCCGGCCGAGCCGACCGCCACCATGGGCGCGCGAGCGATGCTCAACAAGACCGCGCTGGGCCTGGTCAAGCTGGCCCCGGGCAAGCGCGAGCAGGAATACAAGCAGGACGTCGAGATGGTCCGCCGCAACTTCGGCGGACTGCGCCAGGTCACCGTGGTCAACCCCAAGGGCGGCGCCGGCAAGACCGTGGCGGTGCTGCTGCTGGCCATGACGTTCGGCCAGAAGCGCGGCGGGTACGTGCTGGCCTGGGACAACAACGAGACCCAGGGCACCCTCGGCATGCGCGCCCAGCAGGACTTCCACGCCCGCACGGTCCGCGACATGATGCGCGACCTGCACCTGTTCCGTGGCTCGCACGGCCGGGTGGGCGACCTCTCGCAGTACGTCCGCGCCCAGGGCGAGGGCATGTTCGACGTGCTCGCCTCCGACGAGTCCGCGACCGCCGGCGAGATGCTGACCGCCTCGGCGTTCGGCGAGATCCGCGAGATCGTCAGCCGCTTCTACAAGCTGATCTTCGTGGACACCGGCAACAACGTGCGGGCGCAGAACTGGCAAGCGGCGACCGACGCCACCGACCAGCTGGTGATCAGCATGTCGGCGCGAAACGACTCGGCCGAGACCGCCGCCCGGATGCTCGACCACCTCGAGCAGAGCGGCCGTCAGCGGCTGGTGCGTCAGGCGGTCACGGTCGTCTCGCTGCCGCCGACCCGCAAGGACATCGACCTCCCCGCGATCCAGCGGCATTTCGCCGCGCGCACCCGGGCGGTGCTGATGGCGCCGTACGAGAAGCTCATCGACTCCGGTGAGCCGATCCGGTACGGCCAGCTGTCGGCCAACACCAAGGATGCCTGGTTGAAGATCGCCGCCGCGGTGGCCGAGGGCCTGTGACGCGGCGGCGATCCTGAGCGGACGACAAACGGCAATCGACAAACGGCGGGCGGCGGGCGGCGGGCGGCTCAGGTCAGGGCGTCGGCCGCGGCCGGGTCGCTGTCGCGGAGGAACTGGGCGCAGCGGGCCGCCTCGTCGGCCTCGCCGATCTCGGCGGCGGCCTGCGACAGGCTGTGCAGGCAGCGCAGGAAGCCCTGGTTAGGGGCGTGTGACCAGGGCACCGGCCCGTGCCCCTTCCACCCGTTGCGGCGCAGGGCGTCCAGGCCGCGGTGATATCCGGTGCGGGCGTAGGCGTAGGCGGTGACGGGCTCGCCGGCCGCGAGTGCGTCGGCGGCGAGGGCGGCCCAGCCACCGCTGAATGCCGGGTGGGCGGCCGCGACCGCCTTGTAGGCCTCGGTGGTGCCGGTCTCGGCGGCCTTGGCCAGCGCGTTTTCGGCCTCGGCGTCGGCGGGCAGCAGCGTGGCCGGCGGCTCGGGAAGCAGATTCTGCATGACTTCATTCAACCGGCCGCATGGGCATGAATTCCCGGCGGGGGATCAATCCCACACATCTGCCAGGCGAGCCAGTCTGTCCCCGTACTCAATCTGGTTTTGCCAGGCCGAAGGCCATGCATTGAGCCCGAGTGACGCACCCGCGAAAGCCCCGGCGAGGCAGGCGATCGAGTCGGAGTCCCCCGAGGACGCCGCACCCCGCGCGAGCACCGCGACCGGTTCGTCCGGCGAGATCAGGTAGCAGTAGAGGGCCGTGGCCAGCGCTTCCTCCGCGATCCATCCCTCTCCGGTCGCCCGGCACGGATCGCCGGTGAAGTCTCCGGCCGCGAGCGCGCGCTCGACGCGATCCAGCGCCGCCAGGCATTCGTCCCATCCCCGCGCGATGAAGTCCTCGGGTTCGGCGATGCCCGGCTGCTGCCAGAGATCGCCGAGCCAATCGCCTCGGTAGATCCGGCGCTGCCGGCGGCAGCGATCCCGGAGGGCGGCGAGCAGATCGTCCGGGTCCAGGCCGTTTCGGAGCCAATTGCAGGCGTACGCCGTCAGCTCGCTCGCCGCGAGGCCCGTCGGATGCCCGTGCGTGAGCCCGGCCTGAAGCTGGGCCGCGCCGGCCCGTTGATCGTCGCTCAGCCCCGGCATCAGCCCGACCGGCGTGACCCGCATGTTCGCGCCGCAGCCCTTGGACCCGGCCTCGGTGGCCCGCTGCCAGGGCCGCCCGTCGGAGAGCGCCGCGCACGCCCGCAGGCAGGTCATCCCGGGCGCCCGGTTGTTGTCGGGGCTGGCTGCCCACTCCAGGAAGGCCTGCCGCAGCACCGGTTCGAGCGCCTCCGGGGTGATCGACGGCGCCGCCAGCAACGACTCACCCACCGCGAGCGCCATCTGGGTGTCGTCCGTGACCAGCGCCGGCCACCCGGTCAGCTCGCGCGGCCCGCCCGGCCCGTAGGTCGCCACGATCGTCGCGTAGTCCTGGAACTCGGTCGGCTTGCCGAGCGCGTCCCCGTACGCCAAGCCATAGAGCGATCCCGCCACGTTTCGCACGGTGGCTACCCTACGTGTGTGCCCGGAGATCCACTGCACCCCGTTCTCGGCGGGGACATCCCGTTCGACGCCAGCCCGCTCGAGGTCGAGTCGCGCGCCGAGTTCGATGCCCACCTCGCCCGGCGGTCGCTGGCCGGGCTGGTGATCCTCGGGTTGCGGCTCGACGTGGACCCGCCCGACTTCGCCGGCGTCGATGTCAAGGGCGCGCTGTTCGTCGGCTGCCACCTGGTGGGCCCCGATGTGGAGATCGACCTGATCCGCCGCGGCGCCCACTTGGTGCCGCCGTTCGACGCGCGGCCGTATCCCACGCATCCCGCCACCCTCTACACCCCCGAGGACCTGTCGTTCGGCTTCGCCCACGAGGGCTTCGCCGGCATGTACGACACCCTGGTTTACCAGCACTTCATCGAGCACGGCGGCGCCGGTCCGGACATCCGCGAGGCCCTGGCCCAGCGGCTGCACGACGCCGGCATCGACAACGCCCTCGGCAAGGCCCTCGGCGCCTGGTCGGCGACCCACCAGGCCAAGGCCGCCGTCGGCATCATGGGCGGCCACGCGGCGCCGCGCGGCTCGGCCGCCTACCGGATGGCCGCGACGCTGGCCTGGCGACTCGCCTCGGTCGGCCGCCTGATCGTGACCGGCGGCGGCCCCGGCGTCATGGAGGCGGCCAACCTCGGCGCCTACTTCGCCGCCCGCCCGGCCGGCCAGCTCTCGGCCGCGATCGACCGGCTCTCGGCCGCCCCGCATTTCACCGACCACGACCCGTACACGGCCGCCGCGCTCGCCGTGCGCGCCGCCTATCCGACCCCGGCGACCGCGGCGTCCGATGTGGTCGGCAAGCTGCGCCACGGCGGCCTGGCCCTGCCCACCTGGCTGTACGGCCACGAGCCGGCCAACCTGTTCGCCGGCCAGATCGGCAAGTATTTCTCGAACGCCGTCCGCGAGGACTCGATCCTGCGCCTCTCCCGCGGCGGCATCGTCTTCGCCCCCGGCTGGGCCGGCACGGTGCAGGAGATCTTCCAGGCCGCGACCAAGACCTTCTACCAGACCGACGGCCCGTCCGGCGCTTTCGTCTTCCTGGGCGTCGACCACTGGCGCGAGCTGCCGGTCGAGGCCCTGCTGCGCCCACTGCTGGCCAAGTCACCGCACGGCGACCAGTCCAACCTGATCGTCGTCACCGATTCCCTGGACGTCGCGATGGCGGCCCTTTCCCGCTGACTTGCCGACTTACTGTCCCGAGCGGACACGAACTCATCAGCGCTGCGTCGCGCCCGCCCCTACGCCCACCCCACCCCGGCACTGGGTGGGGCTCAGTAGACCAGCCGCCTCCGACATTTTCGAGCGGCTGTCCACAGCCGGGGGAATGCGTTGCGGTGATTGAGCTGGGCTCGCCGTGGCCCGGCACGCGTATGGCCCAGGCAACCACCTCGTGCCCGGGCCATGGAATCAGGCGATGTGCACGCGCCGCCAGTTCGTTGCGGGCAGCTCGGACTCCGGGACGTCGTCGAGGCCGTTCTCGTCCATCGCGTTGTAGACGGCCAGCCGCGCGCCCTCGAAGAGGAACTCGATCGCGTGCAGGATCCGCGGCCGCCACTCGGCGACCGTGATCAGCTCGATCACGTTCACCGCCCGGAGGATTCGCCCGCGCGCGTGCCGCAGCGCCGCGTGCGGGTCGGGCCGCCAGTCGAAGTGCTCGTACCAGTCGACCGGCTGATTCAGGTCGATCTGGTCCCACGTGATCGCGCACTCGTCGAACTTACGGTGCGTGATCTCCACATGGGTTATGCCGAAGTCGAGGACCACCGGGCCGTCGGCGAACCAGCCGCGCTCGGCCATGTCCCACATGAGCCAGCCGGATCGCAGCTTCCGCCCGATGATCCGCACGAATCTGGTGCGGTGCACCGCCGCGAGGGCCTCCGCGTCGTGGTGCCACGCGGGTTCGTAACCCTCGATACCGAGCACGATCAAGATCCTCCGGGGGTCGGGGGACGATCGTACACATACCTGTGAGTAACCCGCCAAGACGAACGCGGCCGGTACCCGCTAACGGGTGCCGGCCGCGTTCGTCAGAAGAGAAGCGATTACTTCGAGAGCGTGGTGCCGGTCGAGCGGAGGTTCTCGCAGGCCTCGACGACGCGCTTGGCCAGGCCGTTCTCGGCGAGCTTGCCCCAGGCACGCGGGTCGTACGCCTTCTTGTTGCCGACCTCGCCGTCGATCTTCAGGACGCCGTCGTAGTTCTTCATCACGTGGTCGACGACCGGGCGGGTGAAGGCGTACTGCGTGTCGGTGTCGATGTTCATCTTGACCACGCCGTAGTCGAGGGCGCCGTGGATCTCCGAGAGCAGCGAGCCGGAACCGCCGTGGAAGACCAGGTCGAACGGCTTCTCCTTGCCGTACTTGGCGCCGACCGCGTCCTGGATCTCCTTGAGGATCTCGGGACGCAGCTTGACGTTGCCCGGCTTGTAGACGCCGTGCACGTTGCCGAAGGTCAGGGCGGTCATGTACCGGCCCTTCTCGCCCAGGCCGAGCGCCGCCGCGGTGGCCAGGCCGTCCTCGACGGTCGAGTACAGCTTGTCGTTGATCTCGTGGGCGACGCCGTCCTCCTCGCCGCCCACGACGCCGACCTCGATCTCGAGGATGATGTGCGCGGCCGCGGCGTCCTTGAGGAGATCCTCGGCGATCTGCAGGTTTTCGTCGACCGGCACGGCCGAGCCGTCCCACATGTGCGACTGGAACAGCGGCGCCCGGCCGTTGGCGACCCGCTCCTTGCTGATCGCCAGCAGCGGCCGGACGTACTTGTCCAGCTTGTCCTTGGGGCAGTGGTCGGTGTGCAGCGCGACGTTGATCGGGTAGTTCTTGGCCACCTCGTACGCGAACTCGGCGAGGGCGACCGCGCCGGTGACCATGCTCTTCACCGTCGGGCCGGAGACGTACTCGGCGCCGCCGGTGCTGATCTGGATGATGCCGTCGCTGCCGGCCTCGGTGAAGCCCTGCAGGGCCGCGTTGAGGGTCTGCGAGGACGTCACGTTGATCGCCGGGTAGGCGAACGCGCCGGCCTTGGCGCGGTCGAGCATCTCGGCGTAGACCTCGGGAGAAGCGATGGGCATCGGTGCGCTCCTAGCTCAATTGCGGATGCGAGACAGAGGGCAGGACCGCGCTGTCCTCCTCTGCGCAGTATTCCGCAGTCGTCCGGACGAGGGGAAACCGCCCCGAAACTTGGCCGGTTTGCGGGCATGCTGGAGGGGAACCGGCCAAAGGACACAGAGAGGAGCGCGAGATGACGTACCCGGACGACGACATCGACCTGGAGGCGCCGGAGGCGGATGCCGCCGAGCAGGCCACGACCGCGCGCCTCGAGGAGGGCGACGACGAGCCGATCCCGGCCGTGGACGACGAGACCCCGGAGTGGGACGCCCAGGAGCAGCAGCGGGTGGTGGAGCTGGAGGACGACTACCGCTGACAAATCAGTCGCCCTAACGGGCGCGGCCGTCTGATCATGTGAGACGTGCTGCTCACCGTGACGACCACCCACGCGCCCGCGACCGACCTCGGCTATCTGCTGGTCAAGCACCCCGGCAAGGTGCATTCGTTCGACGTGCCCACCGGCACGGCGTACGTGATGTACCCGGAGGCGACCGAGGCCCGGTGCACCGCGGCGCTGCTGCTGGACGTCGATCCACAGCGGCTGCGGGCCCAGCGCGACGCGTTCGATCTGGGTCAGTACGTCAACGACCGCCCGTACGCGGCCTCCAGCCTGCTCGCCGCCGCGCTGGCCAAGGTCTTCCGCAGCGCCCTGCGCGGCGCCTCGAAGGACCGGCCCGAGCTCGCCGCGGCGGCTATCCCGCTGGAGGTCCGCGTGCCGCTGCTGCGCGGCACCGCCGACCTGGCCACCCGCCTGTTCGAGCCGCTCGGCTGGGCGGTGACGGCCGAGCCGATCCCGCTCGAGCCGGAGATCGGCGGCGAGAGCCGCTACCTCGACCTGGGCCTTTCCGGCACGCTGCGTCTCGCGGACGCCCTCAATCACCTGTACGTGCTGCTGCCCGTCCTCGACGACGCCAAGCACTACTGGGTGGCACCCGACGAGATCGAGAAGCTGCTGCGCTCGGGCGAGGGCTGGCTCGCCGGGCACCCGTCGAAGGTGCTGATCGCGCGGCGGTACCTGGCGCATCGAAAGGCGCTGGCCGATTCCGCGCTGCGCCGGCTGGAGATCGACGAGCCGGTCAAAGAGGAGGAGGACGAGCTCCCCGTCGCCCGCAAGGCGTCGCTGGCCGAGCAGCGTCGCGACGCGGTGCTGACGGCGCTGCACGACGTCGACGCGGCCCGGGTGCTCGACCTCGGCTGCGGCGGCGGGGCGCTGCTGACGGCCCTGGTCAAGGACCGGCGCTTCACCGAGATCGTCGGGTGTGACGTCTCGTCGCGGGCGCTCGATCAGGCCGCCCGCCGGCTGCGGCTGGACCGGCTGCCCGAGCGGCAGCGCGACCGCGTCAAGCTCCGGCAGTCGGCGCTGACCTATCGCGACGATCGGCTGCGCGGCTACGACGCCGCCGTGCTCATGGAGGTCATCGAGCACGTCGACCCACCCCGGCTGCCGGCCCTGGAGGCGAGCGTCTTCGGCCACGCGAAGCCGCGCGCGGTCATCGTGACCACGCCGAACGCCGAATACAACGTCCACTACGAAGGCCTGACCGGCATGCGCCACTCGGACCACCGCTTCGAATGGACCCGCGCCGAGTTCGAGCAGTGGGCCCGGAATGTCGCGAGCGACCGCGGCTACACGGTCTCGTTCCGTCCCGTCGGCGAGGCGCACGAGACGACCGGCGCACCGACCCAGATGGCGATCTTCGTAGGGAATGAGGCGGCATGATCGACGTACCGGAGCTCGCGCTCGTCGCGCTGGTCGGCATCTCCGGATCCGGCAAGTCGACCTTCGCTCGTGCCCACTTCAAGCCCACGCAGGTGCTGAGCTCGGACTACTTCCGCGGGCTGGTCGCCGATGACGAGAACGACCAAAGCGCGTCGGCCGAGGCCTTCGACGTGCTGCACTACGTGGCCGGCAAGCGCCTCGCCGCCGGCCGCCTCACCGTCGTCGACGCCACCAACCTGCAGCCGCACGCCCGGGCCGGCCTGGTCAAGGTGGCCCGGGAGCACGACGTGCTGCCGGTGGCGATCGTCCTCGACGTACCCGAAAGCCTGGCCTGGGAGCGCACCGAAGCCCGCCCGGACCGCACGTTCGGCCGGCCGGTGCTCACCCGCATGTACCGTGACCTGCGGCGCTCGCTCGGGTCGCTGACCCGCGAGGGCTTCCGCAAGGTGCACGTGCTGCGCGGGCCCGACGAGATCGCGGCCGCCGAGATCCGCTACGAGAAGCTGTTCAACGACAAGCGGGAGGTCACCGGCCCGTTCGACATCGTCGGCGACGTGCACGGCTGCCTGCCCGAGCTGCTGGCCCTGCTGGCCAAGCTCGGGTACGAGGTGGTGCGCGACGACGCGGGCCGCGCTGTCAACGCCGTACACGTGGATGGCCGGACCTTGATTTTCGTTGGTGACCTGGTCGACCGTGGTCCCGATTCCCCGGGCGTGCTGCGCCTGGTCATGGGCATGGTGGCGGCCGGCACCGCGATCTGTGTGCCGGGCAACCACGAGCAGAAGCTGGCCCGCAAGCTGAACGGGCGCAACGTGCAGCTCACCCACGGCCTGCCGGAGACCCTCGCGCAGCTGTCGCGGGAGCCCGCGGAGTTCGTCGGCGAGGTCAAGACCTTCATCGAAGGCCTGGTCAGCCACTACGTGCTCGACGGGGGCAAGCTGGTGGTCGCGCACGCCGGCCTCAAGGAGGCCTACCAGGGCCGGGCGTCCGGCCGGGTGCGTAGCTTCGCGCTCTACGGCGAGACGACCGGCGAGACCGACGAGTACGGCCTGCCGGTCCGTTACCCGTGGGCGCGCGACTACCGGGGCTCGGCCGCGGTCGTCTACGGCCACACCCCAACCACCAAGCCGGAGTGGATCAACAACACCATCTGCCTCGACACCGGCTGCGTCTTCGGCGGCGAGCTGACCGCGCTGCGCTGGCCGTCGCGCGAGCTGGTGGCGGTGCCGGCGGCGCGCGAGCACTACGCGCCGGTTCGTCCGCTGGCCGCCGCTTCGCGGGCGGAAAAGCCCGACGAGGGCCTGGACATCGCGGACGTGACGGGCCGTCGGCATATCGATTACGCGTACGGGCGGACCACCGTCGCCGCCGAGAACGCGGCCGCGGCGCTGGAGGTGATGAGCCGGTTCGCCCTCGACCCGGCCACGCTCGTGTGGCTGCCGCCGACCATGGCGCCCTGTTCGACCGCCACGGTGGAGGGCTACCTCGAGCACCCGTCCACCGCGCTGGCCGACATGCGGGCCGCCGGGGTCTCCCGCGTGGTGTGCGAGGAGAAGCACATGGGCTCGCGGGCCGTGGTCCGGGTCTCGCGCACGGGCGCGGGCGACGCGATCTGGACCCGCACGGGCCGGCCGTTCTTCGGCCCGGCGCTGGATGGGCCGCTGCTCGCCCGGGTGCGGGCGGCCGCGACGCCGCTCTTCGACGAGCTCGGCACCGACTGGTTGCTGGTCGACACCGAGCTGCTGCCCTGGTCGGCGAAGGCCGGCGGGCTGATCCGGGAGCGGTACGCCGGGGTCGGCGCCGCCGGGCGGCACGCGCTGCCGGCCGCCCGCGCGGTGCTCGATCAGGTCGCGGCCCGCGGGCTGGACGTCACGGCGCTGCGGGACCGGATCGAGCTGCGCTCCTCCGAGATCGACGGCTACTCCGCGGCCTACCGTGCCTACGTGAAGCCGACCGACGGCCTCACCGGCATCACGCTGGCTCCGTTCGCAGTGCTGGCCGGCGCCGGCGTCTCGTACGCGTCGAAGGACCACGGCTGGCACCTGGCGCAAGCGGACCGCCTGGTCGCGGCCGACCCATCGCTGTTCACGACCACCCGGCGCTTGGTCGTCGACCTGAGCGACCCGGCGGGAGAGGCCGAGGCGATCGACTGGTGGCTCGCGCTCACCGCCGCCGGCGGCGAGGGGATGGTGGTCAAGCCGTACGCGGGGCTCGCCGTCACCGACGACAAGGGGCGGCTGGTGCAGCCGGGCGTGAAGTGCCGCGGGCGGGAGTACCTGCGGATCATCTACGGTCCCGAGTACACCCGACCCGAGCAGCTCGCCGGCCTGCGCCGGCGCAACCTCGGCCGCAAGCGCAACCTCGCGCTGCGCGAGCACGGGCTCGGGCTCGCGGCGCTCGACCGGCTGGCCGAGGGCGCCCCGGTGTGGCGGGTGCACGAGTTGGTGTTCGCGATCCTCGCCGCGGAATCGGAGCCGGTCGACCCGCGTCTCTGAGCCGTTTCCACAGGAGTTGTACAGGTACCGGCTACCCAACGGCCGGTACCCTGCTCCTCGTGGACATCCGCGCGCTGACCGAGCAGCTTGCCCTCAACCCGTTGGACCCGCAGGAACTGATTCACACCTTCGGTCTCATCGGCGTTATCGCGATCATGTTCGCCGAGACCGGCCTGCTGGTCGGCTTCTTCTTCCCCGGCGACTCGCTGCTGTTCCTGGCCGGCGTGGCATCCTCCCCGGTTGCCGACTCGATCTTCGGGGCGAACAGCCGCATCTCGTTCGCCGCCCTGCTGATCGGCGCGCCGATCGCCGCCATCGCCGGCGCGCAGCTGGGCCACTGGCTGGGCGCGCGCTACGGCCGCCGGATGTTCGACAAGCCCGACTCCAAGCTCTTCAAGAAGGAGTACGTGGAGAAGGCGGAGTATTACTTCGAGAAGTTCGGCCCCGCCAAGGCCGTGGTGCTCGCGCGCTTCATCCCGATCGTCCGCACGTTCCTCAACCCGGTGGCCGGCACCCTCGGCATGCCGGCCCGCCAGTTCTTCGTGTGGAACGTGGTGGGCGCGGTCCTCTGGACCGACGGCATCCTGATCATCGGCCACCTGCTGGCCCAGCAGATCTACGACGCCATCGGCGACAAGATCGACCACTACATCCTGCCGGTGGTCGCGCTGATCGTGCTGATCTCGGTGCTGCCGATCGCCATCGAGATGCTCCGCGAGCGGCGGCACAAGAAGAACGCTCCCGCCGCGACCGGCCCCGAGCCGTCCGCGGCCATCGGCGTCGTGGCGGCCGCCAGCATCGCCGGCATAGTCGAGTCGATCCACGACGACGAGGACGAGGACAAGCCGCGCACGCCGCCGCGGTCACACCGCCGCCACTGATCCGTTTAGCCTCCTTGAGGATCGCCCTGGCCCGCGGGGTGTGCTGAGGACCGGCGCGTGCCGACCGTTCATGGTGATCCGCGCTTGCCGCCCGTTTGCGGCTATTCGCGCACGCCGTCCGTTATGGCCACCCGCGCTTGCCGCCCGTTGTGGCCACCCACGGTTGCCCTCCGTTTGACCCATCCCGCCGCGCCGCCCGTTACGGCCATCAGTGCAGCGCGTTCCTTACGGCCAATCGGTGCCTGCCGCGTCTGGCGGTGGCTTCCGCCTTCGTTTGCCGCTCGGGGCATCGTGGGATCCGCCGGTCGGCGCGACAGCCCCCACCGCGTTCACCGGTAGGCGCGACAGCCCCAATGCGTCCACCCAAACACTCCCGACCGTCGACACTCTCCGGACCGCCGACACTCTCCGGACCGCCGACACTCTCCGGACCGCCCACCCGGTCTCCGGCCACCCCTGCTCCGGACCGCCCACCCGGTCTCCGGCCACCCCTGCTCCGGACCGCCCACCCGGTCTTCGGCCACCCCTGCTCCGGACCACCGCGAGTCTCCGCGCGCCGGCGGGCTTCCCCGCCGGCGCGTCTCGTTTTTCGCGCTTGCCGGCCGCGCCACGAACCGCCCCCACCCGGTAGGGCGGGGCCAGTTAAGCAGGCGGGTACGACAGTTTTTCCTCGCTGTCCACAGGCGGAGCTAGACCCGCACGGCGGCGGAGCCGGACAGGCGGTCCAGGAACTCCTCGGGGCAGTCGCGCAGGTTTTCCAGGCGGCCGGCGGCGAGGGCTCGGTAGGTCAGCTGAGCGGCCTCTTCGAGGTTGCGGGCGCGCTTGTGGGCCAGCTCGACCGAGTCGCCCATGACCACGCAGCCGTGGTGGCTCAGCACGAGGCAGTCGGTGCCGTCGGCGGCCATGGCCGCGGTGAGCGCCGCGATCTCGGGTCCGCCCGGCAGCCGGAACGGCACCGTGGAGACCCGCCGCAGGTAGAAGGCGTGGTCGGTGGTGACGATCCGGATGTGCTCGCCGAGCGCGTCGAGCAGCAGGGCGGTCTGAGGGTGCAGGTGGATGACGGCGTTGACGTCGGGCCGCGCCCGGTACAACGCCAGGTGCAGGGCGATCTCGCTGGTCGGCTCGAGTCGCGACGGGGGCATGGCGCCCACCGAGGTGGGTTCTCCGTCGGCGACGCGTACCGAGGCGAACGTGGCCCGGCTGAGCCGATCGAGCCAGGTGCCGGACGCGGTCACCCAGATCGCGTCCTCGTCCGGAATCCGCGCGGACAGGTTGCCGCCGGATCCGACGACCAGGCCGGCCTGGACCACGTCGTAGCCCACGTGCGTGAGCTGGTCACGCAGATCACCCGGAACGTAGTTCATCCGTAACTCCTCTGGTCCGGGGGTGGACTGAGGGGCGGAGGACTTCTGCCTGGCGCCACGCCCCCATAGCGGTGGCGCCAGGCTTTCCCGCTGGTCGCTAGTGGTCAGCGCGCCTTCTTGGTGGCCCGCTTGCGGGGCGGGGTCAGAAGGTCGGCGATGGTCGCGATGGCGGTCGGCACCAGGCGGTAATACGCCCACACACCGCGCTTCTCGCGCTCGAGGAGGCCGGCCTCCGTCAGGATCCGCAGGTGGTGGCTCACGGTCGGCTGCGACAGGCCCAGGGGGGCCGTCAGGTCGCAGACGCACGCCTCGCCGTCCGTCGCGGACTGGATGAGGCTCAGCAGCCGCAGCCGGGCCGGGTCGGCGAGTGCCTTCAGCACTCCCGCCAGCCGCTCGGCGTCGGCACGTTCAATAGGCTCGCCGGCAAGCGGCGAGATCTGAGGCATTGTCATTTCCGCCAACGCAGTTCCCACGATCTCCATCCTTCCACCAACTGCATCGATTCTCCTGCATGTGCGCAGGAACGAACCGGCTAACTTTCAGGCCGTAAGGCCGATATCGATCACCTTGTTGGTCGATCGCGGGAGGGCCTCCCGATCGAGCTTTACGCGGTACCGACTTCGGTCTCTGCCTCCTGCAACGCCTCAGCCGCCGTCTGGTCGCTGCCCGTGCGTGTCGGGCTCTCGATCCCCGCCCCCAGGGTGAGGAGCCCCACATTGTCAATTCTTCGATCCGATTCGGGTCGCCGATCCGTATTCAGAGAGGTACGCACCTGCCTCGCCGTCGTCATCTCGCCACACTGCGCGATCACTCGGCCGGGGCGGCCCGGCACGAGATGTTCACGACCCGATGAAAGCATGGCGCCACGCTCCGCGTCGGCTAATTCAGTGATGAATTTACGCAGGTCGTGGCGTGCTTCCATCCATCGAGCTTACTGGCTGAACGAAACAGGTACCTTTCGCCCCGCCGGGGCGGAAGGTGACTATTGACGCACGGCTTTGGCTCTATCTGAAAATAAACTTAACTATTACGATGGTCCCTTTCGCCCGTTGCTGGAACCATCGATGCAGCTCAAAGCTCCTATGTCCGGCGTCACATGCGACGGAGCACACAGATCACCCGGTCGTGGCGCTGGGAAGGTCCTGTGAATCGTGTCATCGCTCGTTTACCCATTCAGCGAAAAACACCCTCCGACCGGATGGCCCATGTCTACCCGGACAGCCGATAGGAGTACGTCGCCAGCAGACAAAGCTACCCGTTCGGGTGACCCATGGCGGTCGATGCGAGACAGCCCGTGACCAGTTACTCGGCCGGCCGAGCCCAGTACTCGTCGCCCTCGGCGGCCGTCGGCGGCGTCGCCCCGCCGCCCTCCGGGGCCTCGCCCTCGCGGGCGAACGACTGATCGGATCCGACCCCGGTCGGCCGCTCGAACGGGGAGGCGTTCGTCACATCCCCCTCCCCCTCGGACGGTTTCCCCGCCGTCGCCGGCCCGTCGCCGGACACCGCGGACGGCTGCTCGCCCGCCGCCCCACCCACGGTCGACGCGGACGCCCCACCCACGGCCGAAGCCGACGGCCCACCCACGGTCGACGCGGACGGCTGCTGAGCGCTCGACCCACCCGCGGTCGCCGGTGGCTCCGTGGGGCTCGGCGGCGGGCCGGCCTGCGGCTCCGCCGGACGGCCCCAGACCGCCGCCTGGTCGGGAACGGGCGGCACCGCCGGGTATCCGGGGCCGGCCGTTGGGTAACCGGGGCCCTGCGGATAACCCGGAATCGGGTAGCCAGGCGCGGCCGGGTAGCCAGGCGCGGCCGGGTACCCCGCCCCAGGCGGCAACACCCCATAGCCGGGCTGAGGCCCATACCCACCCGGCACGGGCGCACCGTAGCCTCCGGCCGCACCAGACGCCCCCGGCGGGCCGTAGGCGCCCGGCGGCGCCACCCATGCCCCCTGCGGAGGCTGCGGGCCCACCCCAGGAACCGGAGGCGCCGGCGGCGCAGAACCAGGCGGCGCAGAACCAGGCGGCGCAAAGGCAGGCGGAGCAGACGCCGGGGGCGCCGAAGCGGGCGGCGCGGAGGCAGGCGGCGGGGAGGCAGGCGGCGCGGAGGCAGGCGGCGCCGAGGCGGGCCCGAAGACGTTGTACCCGGGCGCGGCCGGATACCCACCGGGATAGGGCGCGCCATACTGCGGAAAGCCCGCCGCCCCCGAGGCCGGCGCCGGCGCAGCCGCCCCCCGGAAGAACACCTTGGGCGCCGCCAGCACCAGCACCGCCACCAACCCGTACGCGATGATCTGTCCCGCCGCGAGGGTGACATTGACGCCCAGCCATCCACCCGGATAGGCCCGGGAGAGCTGATCCCCCAGCGACCACGCCACGGCGTCCCCGGCCCGCTGGATGGCCACCGCGATCAGCGAACCCGCGCCCGCGAGCGCCCCGAGGCCGCAGATGACCAGGGTCGCTATCCGGGCGGCGTTGCTGCCCCGGCGCAGCGCGATGCCGAGCACCACGTAGAGCGCGAAGATGATCACCGCGAGGACGAGGCCGATCGCCGCGCCGAGCCAGACGACGCCGACGTAGGTGTCCGGGTCAGTACCGCCGTTGAAGCGCTGGAACTCGTCCGCCGTCCCGCCGATGGCGTCCCGGAAGCGGCTGATCGTTCCCGGCACCACCGCCACGGTCGCGACCGCGTAGCACAGCCCCACCGCCGCCATGACCCACAACAGGACGGCGGCGGCCGACACGACCGGCGGCCGCCCCGAGGGCGAGGCCGGCGCGAGGCCCGTCGGCGGCTGAGTTGGGTACGACATAGACGACCCCCAAAGGTGATCCGTTGCGCCCGAACCTACCCAAGCCGCGCCGTGATCGCGGGGGAACCCACCCAGAGACCGCTATGCCCCGCCCCAGTAATAGAGGGCGGGGCATAGCGGAAACCGGTCACGCGGGGTCGGTCGGCGGCCTCGGCGGCGACTGCGGGTCGGTGGGCGGCGGCGATTGCTGCCCGGGATAGGGCGGCAGACCGGGCGCGGGCTGTCCGGGCTGACCATAGGGCTGCGCCGGATACCCCGGCTGCCCGGCCGGCGGATACCCCGGCTGTCCCGCCGGCGGATACGTCGGATACGGCACGGCCGGATCCCACCCCTGAGCGGCCGGCTGCTTCCGGAAGTAAGCGTTGGAAGCCGGCAGCGCCAGCAGAATGATCGTCGTCAGGATGGCGATCAGCACGATCACCGTGATCGTCGTGCTGGCCGGCTGGTACCACGACGGCAGCGCGTCGTTGAGGCGATTCTGGATCTCCGTCTGGGTCGGGGCGCCGGCCGTGCTCCGGTCCTCCAGCGAGCCGGCCAGGGCGTTGCCGCCCAGCCCGGCGCCGACGCAGCAGAGCGCGATGCCGCCGACCACCCAGGTGACGATGCGGGACGGGTTCTTGCCGCGGCCGTTGAAGATGCCGAGCACGGCGAAGCCGGCCGCGAGCAGCAGACTGATCCCCGCGCCGATGCCGTACACGACCCCGATGACGCTGCCGGCCTCGTCGGCGTTCAGCGAGGTGTCCGCGTACGCGTCCTTGATGGCGTCGGTGGTCGTGCCGAGCGTGGTGAACACGAGGATGGCGCTGATGACCTCGAGAACGGCCACCAGGTAGAGCAGGTAGGACGCCACCGTCACGACGGTTGGTCTCGTCCGTGGAGCGGGTGCCGGATATCCGGGAGACGAATAACTCGGGACGGTCACATTTCCCCCTAACTTGATCCACTTACGGTATCGGTGCGGGGCCACATTCGCGACCGCCCCGCACGCACCATCCCGCTATGGCACCATCGGGCGATAAGACCGAAAAATCCGGATCTAGGTCGCTCGTTTGAGGGCAGACACGGCGTGACCTTGAGCCCTACACTTTCGCCTCGTGGCGCAGGCTGAGCAGCACAGACCTCCAGCCTCCCACCCTGCCCAAGTGCATGCGAGTCGCCGGCGCGAAGCCGAAGCCGACCGCATCCGGGCACCCAACCGATCGCGCCGGCCGCGTGACCACCCCGCGGCCGCCCCCGACCTGACAAGGACCGGTGAGTCCCATGCCCCACGCCGACACCCTGACCGTCGTGCACCATGACGACACGCGTACGAGATTCCAGAACGTCCGTTACCGGCTGCACCGCGACGGCATACGGATCTGGACGGCCGACGGCGAGCACCTGGTCACCGACGTACTGATGACCGAGGCCTATCGGCAGCGAGCGCAAGATTGACAGAGCGGCCCCGGGGATCTTCCCCGGGGCCGCTTCGCATCAACCGCGCGAGACCGTGAGCCCCTCCTTGGCGGTGCCGACATCCACGATCACGGTGTCGCCGTCCCGGATCGACCCCGCGAGCAGCGCCTTCGCCAGCGAGTCCCCGATCGCCGACTGCACCAGCCGCCGCAGCGGCCGCGCGCCGTAGATCGGGTCGTACCCGTGCTCGCCCAGCCAGTCGATCGCCGCCGGGGTGACCTCGAGCCGCAGCCGGCGCTCGGCCAGCCGGCTGCGCAGCCGCCCGACCTGGATGTCCACGATGGCCGACAGGTCGTCCTTGGTCAGCGCGTGGAACACCACGATGTCGTCGAGCCGGTTGAGGAACTCGGGCTTGAAGTGCGCCCGCACCACCGCGAGCACCTCGTCCCGGCGCTCCTCGTCGGTCATGGTGAAGTCGCCGGCCTGCGAGCCCAGGTTGGACGTCAGCACCAGGATCGCGTTGCGGAAGTCGACCGTCCGGCCCTGCCCGTCGGTGAGCCGCCCGTCGTCGAGCACCTGCAGCAACACGTCGAAGACGTCCGGGTGGGCCTTCTCCACCTCGTCGAGCAGCACCACGCTGTACGGCCGCCGACGCACCGCCTCGGTGAGCTGCCCGCCCTCCTCGTAGCCGACGTACCCGGGCGGCGCGCCCACCAGCCGGGCCACGGAGTGCTTCTCGCCGTACTCGCTCATGTCGATGCGGACCATGGCCCGCTCGTCGTCGAAGAGGAACCCGGCCAGCGCCTTGGCCAGCTCGGTCTTGCCGACGCCGGTCGGGCCGAGGAAGAGGAAGCTGCCGGTGGGCCGGTCGGGGTCGGCGATCCCGGCTCGGGCCCGGCGGACGGCGCCGGCCACCGCGGCCACCGCCTCCTGCTGCCCGATGACCTTGGCCGCCAGCGAGTCCTCCATGCGCAGCAGCTTGGCGGTCTCGCCCTCCATCATCCGGCCGGCCGGGATGCCGGTCCACGACGAGATGACCTCGGCGATGTCGTCCGCGCCGACCTCCTCCTTGACCATCGGAGGCTCGGCCTTCTCCTCCTCGTCGGCCGCGGACGCGCTGGCGATCTCGTGCTCGAGGGCGGGGATCTCCTGATACTGCAGCCGCGACGCCTTCTCCCACTCGGCGTCGCGCTGCGCCCGCTCGAGCTCGGCCTTGGCGGAGTCGAGCCGCTTCTTCAGCTCGCCGACCCGGTTGAGGCCGCCGCGCTCCCGCTCCCACCGGGCGTTCAGCGCGGTCAGCTCCTCCTCGCGGTCGGCCAGGTCGCGTTCCAGCCGCGACAACCGGTCACGCGAGGCGGGGTCGGTCTCCTTCTCCAGCGCGAGCTTCTCCACCCGCATCCGGTCGACCTGCCGCTGCAGCTGGTCGAGCTCGACCGGCCGGGAGTCGATCTCCATGCGGAGCCGGGACGCGGCCTCGTCGATCAGGTCGATCGCCTTGTCGGGCAGGAACCGGTCGCTGATGTACCGATCGGACAGCGAGGCCGCCGCGACCAGCGCCGCGTCGGTGATCTGCACCCGGTGGTGCGCCTCGTAGCGGCCCTTGAGCCCGCGCAGGATGCCGATCGTGTCCTCGACCGTCGGCTCGCCGACCACGACCGGCTGGAAGCGCCGCTCGAGGGCCGGGTCCTTCTCGATGTGCTCGCGGTACTCGTCCAGCGTGGTGGCGCCGACCATGCGCAGCTCGCCGCGGGCCAACATCGGCTTGAGCATGTTGCCGGCGTCCATCGAGCCCTCGCCCTTGCCGGCGCCGACCACCGTGTGCAGCTCGTCGAGGAACGTGACGACCTGGCCGTTGGAGCCGCGGATCTCCTCGAGGACGCTCTTGAGCCGCTCCTCGAACTGGCCGCGGTACTGCGCGCCGGCCACCATCGCGCCGAGGTCGAGCGAGACCAGCTTCTTGTCGCGCAAGGTCTCGGGCACGTCGCCGGCCACGATCCGCTGGGCCAGGCCCTCGACGATCGCGGTCTTGCCGACGCCGGGCTCGCCGATCAGCACCGGGTTGTTCTTGGTGCGGCGGGACAGCACCTGCACGACCCGGCGGATCTCGGTGTCCCGGCCGATCACCGGGTCGATCTTGCCCTCGCGGGCCAGCGCGGTGAGGTCGACGCTGTACTTCTCCAGCGCCTGGTACGTCTGCTCGCCATCGGGGGTGGTCACCCGCCGCTCGCCGCCGCGCACCTGCGGAAACGCCGCGACCAGCGACTCCTCGGTGGCGCCGACGCCCTTGAGGGCCCGGCCGACCGCGCCGCCGACCCGGGCGAGGCCGGCCAGCAGGTGCTCGGTCGACACGTACTCGTCGCCGAGGGGCTGGGCGATCAGCTCGGCCTCGCCGATCGCGTTGACGAACTCGCGGGACAGGCTGGGCTCGGCGGTGCTGGCGCCGCGGGCGGACGGGATCTGCTCGAGGGCCCGCACCGCGGCACGGCGCACGTCGGCCGGGTTGGCGCCGACGGCACGCAGCAGCGCGGGCGCCGTGGACCCGCCGGTGTCGAGCAGCGAGAGCAGCAGGTGCCACGGCTCGACCGTGGCGTGCCCGCGGCGGCCCGCGTCGGCGACGGCGCCGGTGATGACGTCGCGGCTCTTGGTGGTCAAACGTTCGGCGTTCATCGACTCCACCTGATCGGAGAACTTGAGCGGGTTCCACTCAACTCTAGAAGCCTAGAACCACCTCGACAACGTCACTGGCCGAACGGCCGTGACGGTGGACACGAACGCTTCCGGACGGGCGCCCACCGCGCCGTACCGTAACGAATCATGGCCGTACCACCCCTGACCCGCCGGCTTCTCCCGCTCTCTCTGATCTTCATCGTGGTCGGCCTGGCGACCTCGTTCGTCGGTCCCTATCTCGCGCTCTTCCTCGCCGAGGGGCTGCACGCCGGCCCGATCCGCACCACGGCCTTCCTGATCGTCGCGCCGATCTCGGGCGTGGCGGTGTCCTGGCTGATCGGCCGCGTCTCCGACCGCCGCCCGATCCGGCGCCAGCTGCTGATCACCGCGGCGCTCGCCGGCGCGCTGGGCGCCGGCCTCACGGCCGTCCTCCGGAACTACTGGGCGGTGCTCGCGGTCACCGTGACGCTCACGGCGATCGCCGGGTCGCTCTTTCCACAGAGCTTCGCGTACGCCCGGCAGATGCTGCACCAGAAGGACCCGTCCCGGGCCGCCTTCGGGATCAGCGCGCTGCGCACCCTGTTCTCGGCGGCCTGGGTCGGCGGCCCGCCGCTGGCCGCGCTGATCCTGGCCGCGCACGGCTTCGGCTGGACGTACGGCCTGGCCGGCGCCCTCTACCTGGTCGGCGCCCTGCTGGTCGTCACGATGCTGCCCAAGGTGCCCGCCGCGGCCGTCACCCCGGCCCCGCACGAGGCCACCCATGCGAAGAGCCCCGCGGCCCTCTTCCTGATCATCGCGAGCTTCACCGTGGTCACCACCGCGTCCACGCTCAACGTCCAGGCCATGCCGCTGTTCGTGCGCGACGACCTGGGCGGCACGATCAGCCAGGCCGGCCTGATCCTGGGCGTCTGCGCGGCGCTGGAGATCCCGATGATGCTGGCGCTCGGCGCGCTGGCCACCCGCGTCCCGATCCGCCGGCTGATCTTCGTGGGCGTCCTCTGCGCGGTCGCCTACCACGCGGTCGCCGCCACGGCGGCGCACGTCTGGGTGCTGGCCGCCGCCCAGCTCCTCCAGGCGGTGGTCATCTCGACGGTCGGGGCGCTGAGCATCTCGTACGTGCAGGACCTGATGCCTGAGCACCCCGGGCGGGCCACCACCATGGTCACCAACACGTTCCCGATCGGCCAGATCATGGCGGCCCCGCTGTTCGGGCTGGCGCAGCACTTCGACTTCCGCCTCGCGTACGCCTTCAACCTGGGCCTTTGCCTGGTCGGCGCGCTCCTGCTGGTGGCCAGCGGCCGCACCCGCGCCCTCCACCGGAAACGGCTCATCACGAGGGAGCCCGCGATATCCGCCGCATAGGTCCGGCGTATCGCCCATAGTGAAAAGGGTGTCCCGTGGAACATCCAGTACCGTTGCAGGCGTGCGTGTAAGGGTGGAACAGACTCCGCTGCCGGGGATCGGAGTCCGGCATGACCTCGTCACCTCGAGCGGTCGCACGGTCGGAGTGGTCTCCCACCGCAACGGCCGGCGTGACCTGGTGCTCTACGACGTGGACGACCCGGATTCGTGCCTGGCGTCGATCCCGCTGACCGACGGCGAGGCCGAGGCGCTCGCCGACGTGCTCGGCGCGTCGCTGATGCTCGGCCAGCTCGCCGGCCTGCGCCAGCAGGCGGCCGGCCTGCTCACCGAGCAGATCGCGCTGCCGGCCGGCTCCCCGTTCGTGGGCCGCCAGCTCGGCGACACCCGGGCCCGCACCCGCACCAGCGCGTCGATCGTGGCCGTGCTGCGCGACCGCGAGGTGATCGCTTCGCCGGGCCCGTCCTTCGTCTTCGAGGCGAACGACGTCGTGGTCGCGGTCGGCACCCGCGAGGGCCTGGACGGCGTCACCGCCATCCTGGCCGGCGAGCGCGACGACTAGGCCGGCCAGCTCTATTTACCCGCGACAGAAAACCCCAGAATTAAGGGCGAAAGAGTGCACAGTACGACGATTCTCCTGATCGAGGTCGGCGCGCTGCTCTTTGCCCTGGGCATGCTCGGCCGCTTGGGCCGCCGGGTCGGTCTCTCGCCCATCCCGCTCTACCTGCTGGCCGGCCTCGCCTTCGGGCACGGCGGCCTCATCCCGCTCTCGGCCAGCGAGGAGTTCATCGAGGTCGGCGCCGAGATCGGCGTCATCCTGCTGCTGGTCATGCTCGGCCTGGAATACTCCGCCACCGAGCTGGTCGGCAACCTGCGCGCCGCCGCCCCGGCCGGCCTGATCGACGGCCTGCTCAACGCGCTGCCCGGGGCCGGCTTCGCGCTGCTGCTGGGCTGGGACTGGCGGGCCGCCCTGGTGCTGGCCGGCATCACCTGGGTCTCCTCCTCCGGCGTGATCGCCAAGGTGCTCGGCGACCTCGGCCGCCTCGGTAACCGCGAGACCCCGGTCATCCTGAGCGTGCTGGTGATCGAAGACCTCGCGATGGCCTTCTACCTCCCGCTGGTCACCGCCGTGCTGGCCGGGGTGGGCCTGGCCGGCGGCGCCAAGGCCCTGGCGGTCGCGGTGGTCACCGTGATCGCGGTCCTGGTGGTGGCGATCCGCTACGGCAGCACGATCAGCAAGTTCATGTCGGTGCAGGACCCGGAGGCACTGCTGCTCAGCGTGCTCGGCCTGACGCTGTTCGTGGCCGGCGTGGCCGCCGAGCTCAAGGTCTCGGCCGCGGTGGGCGCGTTCCTGGTCGGCATCGCGCTCTCCGGCCCGGTCGCGCACCACGCCACCGAGATGCTCTCCCCGCTGCGCGACCTGTTCGCCGCGGTCTTCTTCGTCTTCTTCGGCCTGTCCACCAACCCGGCCGACATGCCGCCGGTGTTGCTGCCCGCGCTCGGGCTGGCCGTGCTCACCATGGCGACCAAGGTGCTGACCGGTTATCTCGCCGCGAAGCGGGCCGGCATCGCGCTCCCCGGTCAGCTGCGGGCCGGCCTCGCCCTCGTGCCGCGCGGCGAGTTCTCGGTGGTCATCGCGGGCCTGGCGGTGGCCTCCGGCGTCGAGCCGCGACTGGCCCCGCTGGCGACGGCCTACGTGCTGATCACCGTGATCTCCGGCCCGATGCTCGCGCGCCTGCCCGATTACCAGTGGTTCCGGACCGTCGTGCGGCGCCGCATGGCCGACCGGCGGCGGCCCGTCAACCCTCTTCCCGCAGGTGAGTAAGGTGCCGAACCGGCAACGCTGCTTAATGCTACTGACTAGTATCCGATTGTGACCCGCTAACACTTCCGTAGTAACTTTGGGCGCGCTAGCGTTCGGGCTCGACAAGTTGTGTTAATCGGACTTTACGGCGGGGCGGCGGCGTGACTGTGCGTGAGTCGACTTTCTACGGGTTCGCAAACCCGGTCGATCCGCGACCGGAGGAGTTGCAGGCATGGGCATATCACCCCGAGTCCGTGCCATTGGACAACATGCCGCCCGACTGGGATCTGCTGATCGCCGGTGACGTCCTGGCGCCCACGCTCTTCGAGCTGGCGATGGACCGTCAGTGCCCCGCGCGCCGCTTCGCCCAGCACTGCATGTACATCTACGCCGCCGACGGAGTCCGGCAAAACGCCACCAACCAGCGCAAACGCCGCCTCAAGAAGTACGTCGAACGCGCCGAGGAGGTCGGCGACGAGCCGATGTCCATCTGGGCGCACAACTGCCGCGTCCTGATGAGCCGGCCCGAGGCCTTCGACTACTCCGACTGGATCGAGGGCGGCCTGGTCCGCCACCCGCGCCGCCTCGGCATGTTCGGCCGCACGACCGGCGGCGGCACGCTGGGGCGCTGATCAGCCCGCGGCGAACGACCGGATCACAAAGAAGGGCGGCCTTCCGGGGAAGGCCGCCATCCGCTACGAGCGATGTCCTACTTGTCGGCGGAGCGGCGCGGACGCCACACCACCAGGGCCGTCGACGGGCGCTCCTGGCGCACCAGGTCACGCCTCGAGTACGGACTCTCCATCTGGGCGATCCGGTGGTACGCCTCGTCGAGCTGCGCCTCCAGCTCCTGGATGCGCTGCTGGAGGTCGGCCACCAGCTGCTCGAGCCCGATGATGCGCTTGATGCCGGCCAGGTTGACGCCGTCCTCCTGGCTCAGCCGCTGCACTTCGCGGAGCAACGCGACATCCCGCTCGCTGTACCGGCGCCCGCCGCCGCCCGCCCGGCCGGGCTGCACCAACCCGAGCCGGTCGTACTGGCGCAGGGTCTGCGGGTGCATGCCGGCCAGCCGCGCGGCCACCGAGATGATCAGGACCTTCGCGTCGGAGGCCTGCTCCACCGAGATGTCGATCTCTTCATACATGTGCCACCTCCCGAGAACGTCCTAACCGCCCCGGCGCACGCGCGCCTCGAGCCGTTCCCGCCCGGCCGGCGGGGTCAGTTTCGCGAAACGCTCCAGCGCATCGCGCGCTTCCCCCGTGACACCGTCCGGCACCTGCACGTCAACCGTGACGATCAGGTCGCCGGGTGGCCCACTCTTGCGGGCCACGCCCTTGCCGCGGGCCCGCAGCTTGCGCCCGCTCGGCGTGCCGGGCGGGACCCGCATGGTGACCGGCCCGTCCAGCGTGGGCACCCGCAGGTCGGCGCCGAGCACCGCCTCGGCGATGCTGATCGGCAGGGTCAGCGTGAGGTCGTCGCCGCTGCGGCCAAACAGCTCGTCCGGACGGACGGCCACCTGCACGTACAGGTCGCCGGCCGGACCGCCGCGGTCGCCGGGCTCGCCCCGGCCGCTGAGCCGGATCCGCTGGCCGTCGGCCACGCCCGCGGGGAAGCGGACGTTGATCGTACGGGTCTTGGTGACCCCGCCGGTGCCGCGGCACTCGGCGCACTTCTCGTCGACGATGGTGCCCGCGCCCTGGCACTCGCGGCACGGCTCGGAGAAGCTGAACGACCCCTGGTTGCGCGAGATCAGCCCACTGCCGTGGCACTGCGGGCAGGTGCGCGGCGTGGTGCCGGGCTTCGCCCCGCTGCCGTGGCAGGTGTCGCACTCGCCGGCCGAGCGCAGCGTCAGCGGCAGGGTCGTGCCGCGTACCGCCTGGGTGAAGTCGAGGGTCACCTCGGTCTCCACGTCGCGCCCGCGGCGCGGGCCGCGCCGGGCCGCGCCACCCCCCGGCCCCCCGCCCGAGAAGATCGAGCTGAAGATGTCGGAGAAGCCGGCCCCGCCGAACCGGCGATCGCCGGCCCCGCCCTGGGCACCCGCGTTGGAGAAGCCACCGAACAGATCGGACGGGTCGAACTGCCCGCCCGGCGAACCGGAACGCGCGCCCCGGCGGAACGCGCCCGAGCCGAACAGCGAGCGCATCTCGTCGTACTCTTTGCGCTTCTTGTCGTCGGAGAGCACGTCGTACGCCTCGGACGCGGCCTTGAACTTCTCCTCGGCCTCCCGGTTGTCCGGGTTCCGGTCGGGGTGCAGGTCGCGGGCGAGCTTGCGATACGCCTTCTTGATCTCGTCGGTTGAGGCGGACTTGTTCACGCCGAGCACGGCGTAGAAGTCCTTCTCGAGCCAGTCCTTCGAGCTCATCGCGTCCACCTCCTCCTAGCGGGAGTCCCGCCCACCGCATCGCCGTGGGCGGGACGAGCTCCGCCGACTGATAGTCCAGGCTTGGGTAGAGGCACAGCCTGTGAGATCACTCGGGGTCGGCGACCGCGACCAGAGCGGCCCGCAGCAGCCGCTCGCCCAGGGTGTAACCCCGGCGCATGACCTCGACGCAGGTCGGCTCCGTGACGTCGGCCGACGTCTGGTGCGCGACCGCCTCGTGCCGGTTCGGGTCGAAGGGGTCGCCCTTCTCGCCGAACGCGGTGAGACCCAGCTTGCCGGTCACCGCGGTGAGCGACTCCGCCACCGAGGCGAACGGCCCGACCAGGTCGCCGTGCTCGCGGGCCCGGTCGATGTCGTCGAGCACCGGGAGCAGCGCGGTGAGCACCGCTCCCGTGGTGAGCTCGGCGGCGGCCGCCCGGTCCCGGTCGACCCGCTTGCGGTAGTTGGCGTACTCGGCGGTGACCCGCTGAAGGTCGTGGGTCCGCTCGTCGAGCTCGCCGCGCAGAGCCTCGAGCTCGGCTCCGAGCGCGGGCTTCTTGTCCTCGTCGTCGACGGGGACCTCGGCGCCCTCCTCCGGCTCGGCGGCGCGGTGCGCGCCGCCGGCCGAGGACTTGTCCTTGACCTCGGCGGTGCCCTTGGCGCCGCCCTCGGCCTTCGGATCTATCTTGCGTCGGTCCCGGATGACGACCCGCTCGGTCGTCCGACCGTCGTTCTCGTCGTCCGCGGCAGTCACTTCTTGTCGTCCTCCACGATCTCGGCGTCGACCACGTCGTCGCCACCTGCGGCAGCACCCGGAGCACCGGTCGGGCCGGCGCCGGTCGCGCCACCGGGCGCCTCGGTGCCGTCCGGACCACCGGTCGCGGCCTGGGTGCCGTCACCCTGCGAGTAGAGCAGCGAGCCGGCCTCCTGCGAGACCTGCGAGAGCCGCTCGTGCGCCGCCTTGATCTTCTCGATGTCGGAGCCGCCGAGGGCGCCGCGCAGCTCGCCGAGCGCCTCGCCGATCTTGTTCTTGCTGTCCTCGGGCAGCTTGTCGCCGCTCTCGGCCAGGAACTTCTCGGTCTGCCACTGCAGCTGCTCGGCCAGGTTGCGGGTCTCCGCGTCCTCGCGGCGCTTCTTGTCCTCGTCCGCGTGGTCCTGCGCGTCGCGCATCATCCGCTCGATGTCGTCCTTCGGCAGCGCGGAGCCGCCGGTGATCGTCATCTTCTGCTCCTTGCCCGTGCCCAGGTCCTTGGCGGACACGTGCACGATGCCGTTCGCGTCGATGTCGAAGGAGACCTCGATCTGCGGCACGCCGCGCGGGGCCGGCGCGATGCCGCTGAGCTCGAAGGTGCCGAGCTTCTTGTTGTACGCCGCCATCTCGCGCTCGCCCTGGAAGACCTGGATCAGCACGGACGGCTGGTTGTCGTCGGCGGTCGTGTAGACCTCGGAGCGGTGCGCCGGGATGGTCGTGTTGCGCTCGACCAGCTTGTGCATGATGCCGCCCTTGGTCTCGATGCCCAGGGACAGCGGGGTGACGTCGAGGAGCAGAACGTCCTTGACCTCGCCCTTGAGCACGCCGGCCTGCAGCGCGGCGCCCACGGCGACGACCTCGTCCGGGTTGACGCCCTTGTTGGGCTCCTTGCCGGTCATGCTCTTGACCAGGTCGGCGACCGCCGGCATCCGGGTCGAGCCGCCGACCAGGATCACGTGGTCGACGTCGGAGAGCTTGACGTCGGCGTCCTTGATCGCGGACTCGAACGGGCCCTTGCAGCGGTCGAGCAGGTCCTGCGTCATGCGCTGGAACTCGGCCCGGGACAGCGACATGTCCAGGTGCAGCGGGCCGTCCGGGCCGGCCGTGATGTACGGCAGGTTGATGCTCGTGGTGGTCGCGGCGGACAGCTCGATCTTCGCCTTCTCGGCGGCCTCGCGCAGACGCTGCAGGGCCATCTTGTCGGCGCCCAGGTCGATGCCGTGCTCGCCGCGGAAGGTCTTGACCAGGTGGTCGATGATCCGCTGGTCCCAGTCGTCGCCGCCCAGGTGGTTGTCGCCGGAGGTCGACTTGACCTCGATGACGCCGTCGCCCAGCTCGAGCAGCGAGACGTCGAAGGTGCCGCCGCCGAGGTCGAAGACCAGGACGGTCTGCTCCTTGGAGCCCTTGTCGAGGCCGTAGGCGAGGGCCGCGGCGGTGGGCTCGTTGACGATGCGCAGCACGTTGAGACCCGCGATCTCGCCGGCCTCCTTGGTGGCCTGGCGCTGCGCATCGTTGAAGTACGCCGGGACGGTGATGACCGCGTCGGTGACCGTCTCGCCGAGGTACGCCTCGGAGTCACGCTTGAGCTTCATCAGGACCCGCGCCGAGATCTCCTGCGGCGTGTACTTCTTGCCATCGATGTCGATCGACCAGCTGGTACCGATCTCCCGCTTGACCGAACGGATGGTCCGGTCGGGGTTGGTCACCGCCTGGCGCTTGGCGACCTCACCGACGAGCACCTCGCCGTTGCGCGCGAAGGCGACGATGGACGGGGTCGTCCGGGAGCCCTCCGCGTTGGCGATGACGGTGGGCTCGCCTCCTTCCAGAACGCTGACGCAGGAGTTCGTGGTGCCGAGGTCGATGCCGACCGCACGTGCCATGGTGTTCCTCGCTTCTTACTGAGTCTCGGTTCCCATCCAACCGCCCCACCCACCACCCAAGAGAAGACTGAAGGCTTTCCTGAAGTTGAGTGGAACCGACTCAATGATGCCACGGCCCGGCCACCCGTCAAATCCAAGTTGAGCCAACTCGGCGCAAGGGCGCCGCCCGCCAGCACTTCGGCAGATACCTGTCCGGTCACGGCATACCGGCACCTGTTGTCCTGCATGCATAGATCAGGCACTCTTTACCCGTGACGACGCACGGTGACGCGGTCGGTCCATCGGCCCTAGCCGCCGTGGACCCCGCAGCGCAACAGCCCGCCGGATCGGACGAGAATGACCTGACGAGTACGGTTTCGACCGACGCCGGGAACACCTCTGATCCTACGGAAGCCGTCGTGCCCACCACCCCATCGCCCCAGTCGCCGCCCGAAAAGGGACAAAAGTCCGCCCCACCGCAGCCCGATCCCGAGCCCGGGCCGGAGCCGGACGCGCCGTCGCCCGACGATGCCCCGATCACGGAAAGTGATCAGAGCACCGAGATCGAAACGCCGGCGGCGGCCCCCGAACAGGTCGAGCAGCCGCTGGCCGCGGCACCGACGGCACCGGGCGGCGATGAAATAAATCACCCGCAGCTACCGGCCGAGCCCCCGGCCGCGGTCGGGCACCTCGCCACCGCGCTGAGCCGGCTGCGGGCGGCGATCGGCGGCACGCCGTACCCCCTGGTCATGCCGTCCGCCGAGGAGGCCCGCCGGGTCGGCGCCGCCCTCGTCGCCCAGCTCGACGACTACCTGCTGCCCCGCCTGGCCCGGCTCGACGCGCCGCTGCTGGTCGTCGTCGGCGGCTCCACCGGCGCGGGCAAGTCGACCCTGGTCAACAGCCTGGTCCGGGCGCCGGTCAGCGCGGCCGGCGTGCTGCGTCCCACCACCCGCTCGCCGGTGCTGGTGAGCAACCCCGCCGACCTCGCCTGGTTCCGCCAGGGCCAGCTGCTGCCCGGCCTGGTGCGCACGCCCGAGTCCAGCGCCGACCCTCGTACGCTGCAGATCGTCTCCGCCCCCGCGCTCGGCGCCGGCCTCGCGTTCCTCGACGCGCCCGACGTCGACTCGGTGGTCGAGGGCAACCGGAAGCTGGCCGCGCAGCTGTTCGCCGCGGCCGACCTCTGGCTGTTCGTGACCACGGCCGCCCGCTACGCCGACAATGTGCCCTGGGAGCTGCTGACCACGGCCCGGCTGCGCGGCACGGTGATCGCCCTGGTCCTCGACCGGGTGCCCGCCGAGGCGGCCGGCGAGGTCACCGCCCACCTGCGGGAGATGCTGGCCGCCCGCAACCTCGGGGCGGCCCCGCTGTTCGTGCTGCCCGAGACCACGCTGGACGGTCAGGGCCTGATCGCCGAAGACGTGGTCGGCCCGCTGCACGACTGGTTCGGCCAGCTCGCGGCCGACGCCAATGCCCGCTCCGCGGTGGTGCGGCAGACCCTCGACGGCGCGCTGGCCGCCCTCGGCCCGGCGGTGGCGGGCCTCGCCGACGCCGCCGACGAGCAGTCGGTGGCCGCACACGCGCTCGACGAGCGGGTCGCGATCGCCTACCGCAACGCCCGGCAGGTCGTGGTCGAGGGGCTGCGCGACGGCCGGCTGCTGCGGGGCGAGGTGCTGGCCCGCTGGCAGGAATTCGTCGGCACCGGCGAGTTCATGCGCACCCTCGAAAACCGAGTCGGCCTGCTGCGCGACCGCGTCGTCTCGGCGATCACCGGCCGCCCGCTGCCCGGCCGCAACCTGCAGACGGCGTTGGAGTCGCAGCTGGTCACGCTGCTGCGCGGGGTGGCGACCGACGCCGCCGAGCAGGCGTACTCGGCGTGGCAGGCGCACCCGGCCGGGGCGGCGCTGCTCGATCCCGAGCTGCAGCGGGCCTCGGCCGACCTGCCGCAGCGCGCCGACCGGCTGGTCCGCGACTGGCAGCAGTGGGTGCTCGGCCTGGTGCGCGAGCAGAGCGCGGAAAAGCGGGTGGTGGCGCGCGGCGCGGCCTACGCGGTCAACGGCGCCGGCCTGGCCGTCATGATCGCCGTCTTCACCTCGACCGCGTTCATCCCGACCGGGCTCGAGCTCGCGGTCGGCGCCGGCACCACGGTCGCGGCCCAGAAGGTGCTCGAGGCGGTCTTCGGCGACCAGGCGATCCGCGGCCTGGCCAACCGCGCCCGCGAGGACCTGCTGTTCCGGGTGGGCGAGCTGCTCGACGCCGAGGCCGCGCGGTACACCAACCGCACCGCGGCGACCGGGCTGGACATCGAGCCCGCCGCCGACCTGCGCCGGGCCGCGCTCGACGTCGAGGCCGCGCGGGTGGAGCTCGCGTTGACGGGGAGCGCGACATGAATCTGATCGAGAAGGTGCGCGGCGCGCTGACCGGCGCGGACGGTCGGGTGGACGCCGAGGAACTGGTGCAGCGCCTGGAGTCGCTGAGCAAGTTCCTCCGCTTGGTCGATCCCTATCTGCCCGACGCCGACCTGGTCGCCGCGCACACACTGGTGGAGCGGGCCGGCAACCGGCTCTCGCTCTCTCGCGACCACACCGTGGTGGCGCTGGCGGGCAGCACCGGCAGCGGCAAGTCGAGCCTGTTCAACGCGCTCGCCCGGCTGAAGCTCTCGCCGGTCGGGGTGCGCCGGCCGACCACCGGCGCCGCGCACGCCTGCGTCTGGGGCCCGCTCGAGCCGGCCAACCAGCTGCTCGACTGGATCGGGGTGCTGCCGCGGCAGCGCTTCATCCGGGAGAGCGCCCTGGACGGCGACGACGAGGCCGCCCTGCGCGGCCTGGTGCTGCTCGACCTGCCCGACTTCGACTCGATCGAGCGCAGTCACCGCCTCGAGGTCGACCGCCTGCTCGGCCTGGTCGACCAGGTGGTCTGGGTGGTCGACCCGCAGAAGTACGGCGACCGGATCCTGCACCAGGCCTACCTCAGCCAGTTCCGCGAGCACACCGGCGTGACCATCGTGGTGCTCAACCAGGCCGACCGGCTGTCCACCCAGGACACCGAGGTGGTGCTGGGCGACCTGCGCCGCCTGCTGGAGGAGGACGGCCTGTCCGGCGCGCCGGTGATGGCCACCTCGGCCAAGCAGCCCGGCATGCTGCACGAGCTGCGCGAGACTCTGGAAAAGACCGTCGCCGACCGGCAGGCCGCGCTGCGCCGCCTGGCCGGCGACCTGCAGACCGTCAGCGAGCCACTGACCTTGATGATCGGCCCGCCGGCCGCCGAGGACGAGGTCGACCGGGCCACCGTCCGCCAGCTCTCCGAGGCGCTCGCCGCCTCGGCCGGGGTGGGCGCGGTCGCCGACGCCACCGCGGGCTCCTACCGGCACCGGGCGGCCGCGGCCACCGGCTGGCCGGTCGTGCGCGGGCTGCGCCGGCTGCGCCCCGACCCGCTGCGCCGGCTGCACCTGACCGGGACGGCGCCGACGGACGCGGTCTCCACCGACATCGTGCCGCGCACCTCGCTGCCCGAGGCGGACGCCGCGCAGAAGTCGGCGGTCGGCCTCTCGGTGCGTGCCGTCGCCGCCCGCGCGGCCGCGCCGCTGCCGGCCATGTGGGCGCCGGCGCTGACCAATGCGGCCCGTTCCCGCGTCGACGACCTGCCCGACGCGCTCGACCGGGCGGTCGCCAAGACCGACCTGGGCGCCGGCCGCACCCCGCTGTGGTGGCGCGGCGTCGGCATCCTCCAGTGGGCGCTGGTCGCCGCCGCCGTCGCCGGGCTGGGCTGGCTGCTGGCCGGCTACGCGGTACGCCTGCTCGGCCTGCCCGAGCTGCGCTACCCCAAGGTCGGGGCGGTGCCGCTGCCCACGCTGCTGCTGCTCGGCGGCGTGCTGGCCGGCCTGCTGCTCTGGCTGCTGCTCAAGCCGATCGTCAACTGGGGCGCCCGGCGGGCCCGCGCCCGGGCCGAGCAACGGCTGCGCGCCTCGATCACCGAGGTGGCCCGGGAGTACGTCGTGGCGCCGGTCCGCGAGGTGCTGAACGCGTACGCGCAGGCGCGCGAGGCGCTCACGACCGTTCGTTCGGAGTAGTCTCCGAGCGTACGGGGACCGGTACGCTCGCGTTATGTCGCCATCATCGACCCCGTTCGAGGCAGTTCTGCACGCGGCGCGTGACGTGGCGAAACTCGACTGCGCGTTGGACGCCGAGATGCTGGGCACGGCCCTGCTCGGCAGCGTCTACTCGATCGCCGAGGCCGACCGGGCCGCGGCGGTGCGCGATTTCGTCGGCGAGTTCCTCTCCGCGACCACCCGGCGCCGCACGGCCGCCGCCACCACGATCCGCGAGGTGTTCGCGGCGCTGGTGCCCGACGCCGCCGGCGCGGCCGACGTCAGGCGGGGCGCGCAGGCGCCGTCGTGGGCGGCCGAGCTGGGCCGGGTGCGCCCCACCGGCTGCTACGCGTACGGCGACGTCTACGGCGATCAGACGTCCTATCTGGTCACGTTCGCCTACGAGAACGAGGACGGCGGTCCCGAGCACGCGGTCGTCGCCCTGGTCGACCACAACATCGGCATCACCAAGGACGTGTTCGTCGGCTCCTCGGCCGAGCGCGTCCTCGAGCAGGTGCGCGAGATGTGCGCCGAGGACGAGCTGACCTGGTTCCGCGAGGAAGATCCGGCCCGGGTCCGCGAGGAGGTCGACCGCCACCTGGCCGTCACCGACGGGCTGGGCTCGCTGCCGGCCGACGGCTCCCTGGCCACCGACCGTGCCCTGGCCGCCGCCCGCCTCGCGCTCCTGCCGAGCGCCGGCACGCCGCCGCTCGCCGAGCCGCCGCACCCCAGCAACACCGAGTTGGCCCGCGACTTCCTGGCCGGCCCCGAGGCGGCCACCTTCGGCCTCGACAAGGTGAGCGCCGACGACGAGTTGGCCTCCCTGCACTTCTGCGTCAGCCTGCTGCTGGACCACGCCGCCACCCTGCCCGGCGCCGACCCACTGCGCTGGAGCCCCGCCGTGGCCGGCCTCTTCCTGCTCGACTGGGTGCACCGCCGCGCCGTCCTCGACATGGACGACGCCGCCATGCTCCCCAAGGTCGCCCGGGCCTGGTCGGCCTACACCACGCGCCGCCGGGGCCTGCCCGAGGCCGCCGCGATCCAGACCGACGAGCTGGTCGAGGAGATGATCCCCGAGTTCGCCCGCCTCTACGCGACCGGCGAGCGCCGCAGCCCCGCCACCGCCGCGGTGGCCCAGCTGATCTCCGAAGGCGTCGACCCCGACGACCACGAGGCCATCGACGCCTGGCTGGACGCCAACCGCCACCGCCTCGACGAGTAGCCGCGCCCGCCGCCGTCCGCGCGTGATCGGGCCGCGCTGCCAGGGCCTGGCCTGCCCACCGTGGCCGCGGCCCGGTCGCGGTCCGTGCGTGATCAGGCGGCGCGGCCATGGCCGGCGAGGCTGCCTGCTCACCGTGGTTGCCGCCCGCTGCGGTTCGCAGGTGGCCGGGCTGGGCTGCCAGGGCCGGGAGCCCGCCTGGTCACCGCGGCTGCCGCCGGCGCGGCGAGATCTTGATAAGTGCGCGTTAGTTGCGAGCGGAGACTTATCAACCTTGGCTGATCTGGGCCGACGCCCGGACAGTAAAAGCCGATATTTCCGGCACTCGCTCGTGAGATGTCCCGCAACATGGACCGGTCGTTCCAGTAGCCGGGATCGCGGGCCGCCACATCCGCTCTTTGAGACACAGCGGCCGCATCGCGGGACCCACGCCCAGCGCAACTGGCGGCAGCCACCGGCACCATCGGGCACCCCGCCATGGCAGCCCCGCCCAACCAACGATCATCGCAACCGGCCGAGCCAAGGCCGAACGAAGGCCGAACGAAGGCCGAACGAAGGCCGAGCCAGCCGAGGCCGAGCCGGAGAAGGCCGGACCGAGGCCGACCGGGCTCACCAGTGGCCGCTCAGGTCCTCGGTGGGCTCGGCGTGGTGGCGGCCCACCCGGGAGCTGCGGCGCTGGGCCGGGGTGTCGTCGGCATGGTGCAGGCTGCCGGCCCGGTGGCTGCCGCGGTACGGCCGCTCGATCTGGTTCTCCTCGGCGCGCGCCTCGGGGATCAGATGGCGGGTGTTGAGGCTGCCCGCGGGGTAGCTGCGCTCGAGGATGCGGGACGCTCGGATGTTCTGCGGACGTTCGGCCACGGGTGACCTCCGGCTGTGCTCGGACCGGTCGGCCGACCGGTCGCTGTCGGTGGAACGGGCGCATCTTTGCTGGTGGTGCCGCGACGACAAGTCGCCGCTATCGGGAATATCCGATAACTCGGGGATGGCGTCGCCGTCTGCCGCGAAATCCACCGGATCGAGGGCGGCGGAAGCACGCGGCGAAGCGGGCCGGACCGATCGCCCGGGCACCGATGGCAAATGCGGAAGAGCGGGCATTCCGGGCAACGCCGGGAAAGCCGCCATCGCCGGCGCGCGCTCCGAGGAAGCCGGGCGGCGAGGGCGTGCCGACTTGTCAGAACCGGACTTCTGGGCCGAGCCGCGGGCCGCGTGCTTCCCGCCGTACGGGAAAGCGGGAGACGGCTCGGACCAACCACGGCGCTTGCCCGTTTCGCCCAGCAGCCGGCCCGCCCGCAGTGCCGTCCCGGCAACGCCGGGCGGCAGCAAGGGCGGCGACGCGCCCACCCGGGCGTCCGGAAGCACGGGCCCGGGCGACGCCGGCGGCAGGAACGGGATGTCCATGGTGTCGGTGCCGCCGTCGGCAAGCTCGCTGGACCCGGCCGTGATCGCGGCGAGGGTGGGCACCGACGCCAGTCCCACCAGAAGCGCCAAGATCAGCACATACCGTCGAGTCGGTCCGGAGAAACCGGAATCCGCCCGGTACACCCCGTTCAGCCGCTTTCGCATGACCTTGAGCGGCGGTACGAGGTCGTCGTCTGGCTGCTCCGCCACGGCCGGGAACCCCCTACGAAAAAGATCAACATGGATCGGTCTCGGACAGAGGGTTGAACGACGGATGCCACCGGGAGCAGCGGGACATATGGTCCATTCGTACGGTAGTGACCGTACGAAAACCGCTTAATAGGACAAAAACGGACCCCGATGTGACGGAGGAATTTCCGGACTGTGATCGACCCGACCTGTAACCGGGCTCACGTTCTCTGTCAGGATGAAGGCGACGGCACCGCTGCCGATCTGCCGGGGCGGTGGGCGCCGTCACTCCCCGGCGGGGCCTCGGCCCGCGCCGTAGCGTCGCGCGGCAACCTCACCAAGGTCAGGCGCGGCGACCCAGCGGTTCGCCGCGCGGACGGGCAACACCCGCCGCGGGCGCAGAGACGAACAGGGAGACACGGATGGCGAACGGCGACAGCGGAGCTGTGCCACTACCGACGCCTGGACCTTCGGTCGGCGCGGAGATCCCGCGAAACGGTGAAGATGCCCCACCCGGCGGCTTCGTCCAGTTGCTCACCCCCGAGGGCGAACGCGTGGACAGCGTCACCACGGCGGACGGCACGACGTACACCGTCGACTTCACCGACGACGAGTATCGAGCGCTCTACCGCGACCTGGTCACGGTCCGCCGGCTGGACGCCGAGGCGACCGCCCTGCAGCGCCAGGGCGAGCTGGGCATCTGGGCCAGCCTGCTCGGCCAGGAGGCGGCTCAGGTCGGCTCGGGCCGCGCGCTGCGACCGCAGGACATGGCGTTCCCCACCTACCGCGAGCACGGCGTGCTCTACACCCGCGGGATCGACCCGATCATGCCGTTCGGCCTGTTCCGCGGCGTCGACCAGGGCGGGTGGGACCCCAACGAGTTCAAGTTCAACACCTACACGATCGTGATCGGCGCGCAGACGCTGCACGCCACCGGCTACGCCATGGGCATCACCATGGACGGCAAGACCGGCAACGCCGACGGCGAGGCGGTCATCGCGTACTTCGGCGACGGCGCGACCAGCCAGGGCGACGTCAACGAGGCGTTCGTCTGGTCCGGCGTGTTCCACGCCCCGATCGTGTTCTTCTGCCAGAACAACCAGTACGCGATCAGCGAGCCGCTGGAGCGGCAGACCCGCATCCCGCTCTACCGCCGCGCGCTCGGCTACGGCTTCCCCGGCGTCCGGATCGACGGCAACGACGTGCTGGCCACCTTCGCGGTCACCCGCGCCGCGCTCGACCAGGCCCGCAACGGCCAGGGCCCGACCCTGATCGAGGCCTACACCTACCGGATGGGCGCGCACACCAGCTCCGACGACCCGACCCGCTACCGCATCGCCAGCGAGGTCGAGTCGTGGAAGGCGAAGGACCCGATCGCCCGGGTCAAGGCGTTCCTCACCAAGCAGAAGATCGGCGACGACGACTTCTTCGGCGACGTCGACGAGGCCGCCACGAAGCTCGCGCTCGACCTGCGCGAGCGGGTGCTGGCCATGCCCGACCCGCAGCCGGTGACCCTGTTCGACAACGTCTACCCGCACGGTTCGCCCGAGGTCGACGCCCAGAAGGCGGAGTTCGTGCGGTACCACGCGTCGTTCGAGGGGAGCGCCCACTGATGAGCGAGACCATCACCCTTGGCAAGGCCCTGAACCACGGCCTGCGCCGCGCGCTCGAGGATGACTCCAAGGTCATCATCATGGGCGAGGACGTCGGCAAGCTCGGCGGCGTCTTCCGCATCACCGACGGCCTGCAGAAGGACTTCGGCGAGGACCGGGTCATCGACACCCCGCTCGCCGAGTCGGGCATCGTCGGCACCGCGATCGGCCTGGCCATCCGCGGGTACCGCCCGGTCTGCGAGATCCAGTTCGACGGCTTCGTCTTCCCGGCGTTCAACCAGATCGTCGCCCAGGTGGCAAAGATGTTCTACCGCTCGCTGGGCAACGTGCGGCTGCCGATCGTCATCCGCATCCCGTTCGGCGGTGGCATCGGCGCGGTCGAGCACCACTCCGAGTCGCCCGAGGCGCTGTTCGCGCACATCCCCGGCCTCAAGGTGGTCAGCTGCGCCAACCCGGCCGACGCGTACACGATGATCCGCCAGGCGATCGCCTCGGACGACCCGGTCGTGTTCTTCGAGCCCAAGCGCCGCTACTGGGAGAAGGGCGAGGTCGACCTCGGCGCCGACCTGGCCACCGCCTTCCCGCTGCACGACGCGCGGGTGGCCCGGCCGGGCGCCGACGCGACGCTGCTCGCGTACGGCCCGATGGTGCGCACCTGCCTCGACGCCGCCACCGCGGCCGCCGAGGACGGGCGCGACCTCGAGGTCATCGACCTGCGCTCGCTGTCCCCGCTGGACATGGGCACGGTCTACGAGTCGGTGAAGCGCACCGGCCGCGCCGTCGTGGTGCACGAGGCCCCGGGCAACCTGGGCGTGGGCGCCGAGATCGCGGCCCGGATCACCGAGGAGTGCTTCTACTCCCTGGAGGCGCCGGTGCTGCGGGTGACCGGCTATGACGTTCCCTACCCGGCCGCCCGGGTCGAGGAGGATTACCTCCCCGATCTCGACCGGGTGCTGGACGCCGTCGACCGCTCGTTCGGCTGGTGACGCCGATGTCGCGGATCAAGGAGTTCACCCTGCCCGACCTCGGCGAGGGCCTGACCGAGGGAGAGATCCTCTCCTGGCTGGTCAAGGTGGGCGACACCATCGAGCTCAACCAGCCGATCGTCGAGGTCGAGACGGCGAAGGCCGCGGTGGAGATCCCGGCGAAGTGGGCCGGCGTCGTCACCAAGATCTTCCACGAGGCGGGCACGACGGTCGAGGTGGGCGCGCCCATCGTCGCGATCGACACCCAGCCCGGCTCAGGTGACCTGCCCGAGCCGTCGGCCGAGTCGCTCGCTGCCGTCGAGGTCGCGCCGGCCGAGGGCATGGTCGAGCCCGGCCTGATCGGTGGTCCGGCTCCGGGCGGACGCACGGCCGTCCTGGTGGGTTACGGCCCGCGAAACACAACAGCAAAACGCAGACCCCGATCGGGTACGCCTTCGGCACCGTCGACAACCGCAAGCAACGGCAGCACCCCGCCTCCGGCGGCTGTCGCGCCCGTGCCGGTCCCCGCGGAGCAGCCCTCGAACGTCCCCGCGGGCCCGGTCCTCGCCAAGCCCCCGGTTCGCAAACTGGCCCGGGATCTGGGCGTCGACCTGGCCTCGCTCGTGGGGACCGGGCCGATGGGCTCGGTGACGCGGGACGACGTGCACAAGGCCGTGGCGCCTGCCCCGGCGGCCACCGCCGCTCCTTTTGACGCTTCTCGCGAGCAGCGGATCCCGATCAAGGGCGTCCGCAAGCTGACCGCGGAGAACATGGTCGCCTCGGCCTTCACCGCGCCGCACGTCACCGAGTTCCTCACGGTCGACGTCACCCGCACGATGAAGGCGCTCGAGAAGATCAAGGCGAGCCGCGACTTCCGCGACGTGCGGATCTCGCCGCTGCTGCTGGTGGCCAAGGCCGTGCTGCTCGCGGTCAAGCGCCACCCGATGGTCAACTCGAGTTGGTCGGGCGAGACCGGCGAGATCGTGGTGAAGGAGTACGTGAACCTCGGCATCGCCGCGGCGACCGAGCGGGGTCTCATCGTGCCCAACATCAAGGACGCCGGACGTCTCACGTTGCGGGAGCTGGCCGAGGCGCTGAACACCCTCGTCCAAGTGGCGAAATCGGGCAAGACGCCGCCGGCCGACATGGCGGGCGGCACGCTTTCGATCACCAACGTCGGCGTGTTCGGGGTCGACACCGGCACCCCGATCCTGCCGCCGGGCGAGTCGGCCATCCTGGCGTTCGGCGCGGTCAAGCCCACCCCGTGGGTGCACAACGGCAAGATCAAGATCCGCCAGGTGACCACGCTGGGCCTCTCGTTCGACCACCGGATCATCGATGGCGAGCTGGGCTCGAAGTTCCTGCGGGACGTCGGCGAGTTCCTGACCGACCCGGAGGCGGCGCTGCTCTCGTGGACGTAGGCGCGCGCTTCATTGACGTGGCACACCAGAGAAACCTAGGCAACTGATTATCTCGACCTTCGATCGTTAGGCACGTGCTCACGATCACCCCCGGAATCGTTGGCAACTCTGTTCGAGACGAGTCAGAATGGTCTTGTCTCGAACAGAGCAGCGAAACGTTTGGCCTCACGAGGGCCGAGGGGGAAGTGACCAGCACCATGAGCAGCATCGTCGACCGCGTCCGTGAGCGTCGGATGATCAACCGCGAGAACCGTGCCATCGACCGCGCGTGGAAGTCCGCGCCGACCCAGGCCATGCGCGACGAGATCGCCATCTTCGCCCAGCGCAAGACCTTCTGATCCGGCACAGCCGGGTCTTCTGATTCAGCCCAGCCGAGAGCCCGTCCGGAGTCATCCGGGCGGGCTCTTTGCCGTCCGATCGGCCCACCGTCGGCCCCGAAATCCGGCCGGAAGCGACCTTCAAGTCTGCCTTAAAGATCAGCTGGCCGTCCCCTTCCGGGCGTACACCGGGATTCCTCACGCCGCCCCGGCCCGGTACGGTTGGGCACGGTTCCCACGCCGGCTCGGCCGGTCGGCACGGGGGCTGGGGCCTTCGAGGCGCGCCCGCGCCGGCGGGTCCCGCACGGCCTGGCCTCAGAGCTGGGCACGGCGCCGGTGCGATTCGCCGGTGAGTCGCGTCCGTGCAAAGCTGGCACGGCCGCAATGACGAGGAGGCGCTCATGACGTCCGAGGGGCAGTACGCCGGTACGCAACCGGCCGAGGCCAATTCGGGCGGTTCAACGTCGGACGACTTCCCGCCGGACACTGACGGCCGCCGAGCCGCCGGCCGGGTCACCGCTCCGCCGCCCACCGACGGTTTCCCCAGCTCGTACGCACCGCCGCCGCCGGCCACGCCGAACGGCGGCTCGCCGTTCGTGGTCCCGGCCGTCCGCACCTTCGGCTCCGGCTCCGACGCGGCCCGGCCCGCCACCGCGAGCGGCACCTCCTACGGTTCGGCCCGCATCCCCGCCCCCGAGGGAGACAACTCGTTGCCGCAGCGGGGCGCCGCCTCGCCGTACGGCTCGGTGTCCCCCGGCGCGGCCGCATCCTCCTACGGCGCCGCGACACCGTCCGCCGCCTCAGCCCCCTTCCCGCCGCCGGCGTCGTCCTCGTTCCCGCCGCCGGCTTCGTCGTCGGTTCCGCCACCCGCGTCGTCGTCCTCCTTCCCGCCGCCCGCGTCGTCGTCCTCGTTCCCGCCACCCGCGGATTCGTCGCCGTTCCCGCCGCCCGCCGGGTCCTCGCCGCTGCCGCCGCCCGCGGCTTCGTCGTCGCTCCCGCCGCCCGCCGCCGCGCCTTTCGATCGGTCCCCGGCCGAGGGCTCGCCGTTCGGCCAGCCGTCGGCGCCGTCGGGTTCCTCGTTCGTGCCGGCCTCCGGAAACGCCCCCGAGCCGCCGCGCTCGGCGTGGGCCCCGCAGCAGGCCGACAGCGACAACGCCCCACCCCTGCCGCAGCGCACCCCCGCCCCGGTCGACCCCGGCACGATCGGCGAGTTCGACGGCTTCGCGGCCGGCGCTCCCGGCCGCGGCACGCTCCCCGAGCAGCCCGCCGCCCCCGACGCCGACCGGGCCACCGGCCGGCCGCCCGGCATTTCCGCCTTCGGCGACCAGCGCGTCCGCGTGCCCGGCGCCACCCTCGGCGACCTTCCCGACGCCCCCGCGTCCGCGCGCACCCCGAGCGGCGGCCTCCCCATGCGCGGCAGCGCCACCCCCGCCGCTTCCGGCCCCGCGTCCTCCGGCCCCGCATCGTCCGGCCTGGATGGCTTCGGCCCCGCATCATCCGGCCGCGCCTCCTCCGCCCTGGACGGCTTCGGCCCCGCATCGTCCGGCCGCGCCTCCTCCGGCCTGGACGGCTTCGGTTCCGCATCATCCAGCCCCGCATCGTCGGGCCCCGGATCCGCTGGCCCCGCATCTTCGGGCTCTGCCGCTTCCGGCCCGGCGGCCCCGGGCGGCGCCACGTTCCCGACCCGCCGGGGCGAGAGCGGCGGCTTCCCGCTGCGCGGCGCCGCCACGATCCCGTCGTCCGCGTCGGCCGAGCCCCCGGCGGAACCGCCGGCCGCCCAGCCGGCCGCGCCCGGCACCGACCTGCCGATCCGCAGCAGGCAGAGCCCGTTCGGCCCGCCCCCCGGCGCCGGCCAGCCCGACGGTTCGTTCAGCGCGTTCGGCCCCCCGCCCACGGCCTCCGCCGACGAGCCCAACCCATACGGCCGCCCCACCCCCGGCGACCAGCCGGCTGAGGCACCTTCCTACGGCTCGGCCCGGCCCACCTCCCTCGACCAGCCTTCCTACGGCGCCACCAGCCCGTCCGCCGACGACCGGCCGTATGGCTCCGCCCGCCCGGCCGGGCCCGCCGACGACCAGCCCTTCGGTTCCGCCCGCCCGGGCTCCCCCGCCGACGACCAGCCCTACGGCTCCGCCCGCCCGGACTCCCCCGCCGCCGGCACCTACGGCTCGGCCAGGCCCGCCCCGTTCGGCGACACGGAGTCCGCACAGGCACCCCGCGCCTCCGAGCCCGACTCGGGCGCCTTCGGCTCCGCACAGCCCTCGGCCGCCTTCGGCGACGAGACCTCGCCCTACGGCGCCCGCTCGGCATCCCCGTTCGGCGAGCGCCCCTCCTCGGACGAGCCCGCCGCCTTCGGTGAACGCTCCGACGACCGATCTGCCTCACCGTTCGGCGAGCGCCCCGCCTCCGGATCTCCCACGGCCTTCGGCGACCGGCCGTTCGGCGAGCGCCCCGCCTCCGCCGCCCCCACGGCCTTCGGCGACCGGCCCTTTGGCGAGCGCCCCGACGACCGACCGGCCTCGCCGTTCGGCGAGCGTCCCGGCGACCGGTCGGCCTCGCCCTTCGGTGAACGCCCCGACGACCGACCGGCCTCGCCGTTCGGCGAGCGTCCCGGCGACCGGTCGGCCTCGCCCTTCGGCGAACGCCCCGACGACCGGTCGGCCTCACCGTTCGGCGAGCGCCCCGCCTCCTGCGCCCCCTCGGCTTCCGGCGCTCCCACGGCCTTCGGTGAACAGCCGTACTCGGCCAACGGCGGCGCGCCCTCCGACGACGGCCAGGACGACCACTCGCTCTACCGCCGCCCCGACGCCCCGGCCGACGCCGACGGTGGCCCTGACCCTGGCCCTGGCCCTGGCCCTGGCCCTGGCAGCGACCGTGGCCGCGGCAGCGGCGGCTACCCCCAGCGCGTTCCCGGCGCCGCACTCGGCGCGGCCGGCGGCGCACCCGTCGTGGCCGAGAGCCGCAACAGCTCGGTCCCGGCCCCGCGCGACCCCGCCGAGCACCAGGGCGCGATGGGCTCGGCCCGGCCGGTCACCGCGAGCGCCTCGGTGCCCTCGGCCAGCCGGGTGGCGCCCGTCGATCCCGCCGAGCTTCCGCCGCCGGCCGCCGCGCCGCAGGCCCGCGTCTACGGCCGTCCCGCCGCCCCGGCCGAAGGCGAGGACGACCAACCGTCCGGCGACGTGGCCGAGTCCCCGGCTCCCGGCGGGTTCGGCTCACCGGCGTACCCGCAAGAATCGGGTGACCACAACGGATCCGGCGGCGAGCCGGGCGGCCCTGGCATCGCCCCGCAGTCGCCGGCCCGCGCCACCGCCCGGGCCTCGGCGAGCGCCCGCGTCTCCCCGCCCGCGCCCGCCTCGCCGGCGAATCCGCCGTTCGGCGACTTCACCAACCCCGGTTCGCCGGCCGGTCCGCCCGAGCAGCCGCCGTTCGGCGGCGCCGAGCAGCCGCGCAACCTGCCGCCGTTCGGCGACTTCACCAACCCGGCGCAGCAACAGCCGGTGAACGACTTCACTACTCCCGGCGGCCCGCAACAGCCTTTCAACGACTTCACCAACCCGGGTGCCCCGCCGCAGCCGTTCGGCGACTTCGCCAAGCCGGCCGCGCCGCAGCAGCCGCCGCCGCAGTTCGGCGACTTCGGCAACCCGCCGCCGAACCCCTACGCGCCCGACCAGTACGGCGAGCTCACCACCGACATCGCGGGCCGGGAGAACCCCTACTCCCCGCCGCAGTTCCCGCCGCCCGGCGCCGGCTCGCCCGAAATCTCGGACGCGATCAGCCGGGCCACGGTGACGCCGCCCCGACCGGACGACACCACCAACTGGCCGGGCCCCGCCGAGCAGGGCCGTTTCGACCAGTTCAAGCCGGACGCCGCGGCCCCGGCCAAGCCGGAGACACCGCGGGTCCGGATGTTCCCGATCCTGATCGCGGTCGTCATCGGCGCGGTGCTGCTGCTCGGGGTCGCGCTGGGCGTGGTCTACCTGGTCGCCGGCGACAAGAGCAAGGCGATCAGCGTGAGCGCCGGCGAATGCGTGAAGCGCGACGGCGACGCCGCGGTGAAGGCCGACTGCGGCGACGCTCAGTCGTTCCAAGTCGTGTCGATCGTCAGCGACGTCTCCAAGTGCGAGGACCCGAAGCAGCCGTACGTGGTGAACCCGACCGACAACGGCAACCAGGTGCTCTGCCTCAAGCCGCACGGCTGATGTCATCCTGACCACCATCGCGCCGCCCCGGGCATCGGGTGCGGCACGATGGTGCGATGACTGCACGCGTACGGGCGCCGGAGCTGCGCGGCCACGGCTGGCTGAACACCGGTGGCAAGGACCTCACCCTCGCCGACCTGCGTGGCAAGGTCGTACTGCTCGACTTCTGGACCTACGGCTGCATCAACTGCCTGCACGTCCTCGACGAGCTGCGCCCGGTGGAGCAGAAGTACGGCGACGCCCTGGTCATCATCGGTGTGCACTCGCCCAAATTCGTGCATGAGCAGAACCACGAGGCGCTGGCCGCCGCGGTCGAGCGGTACGGCGTGCACCACCCGGTCATCGACGACGCCGACATGCACCTCTGGCAGCAGTACGCGGCGAAGGCCTGGCCCACGCTCGCGGTGATCGACCCGACCGGCTATCTGGTCGCCTCGATGGCCGGCGAGGGTCACGCCGAGGGCCTGTCCCGCCTGATCGACGAGCTGATCGCGAAGCACTCCGCGGACGGCACGCTGCACCGCGGCGACGGCCCGTACGTCCCGCCCGCCCCCGCCGACACCCTGCTGCGCTTCCCCGGCAAGGCGATCGAGCTGCCCGGCGGCAACCTGCTGGTCTCCGATTCGGCGCGCCATTCGGTCGTCGAGCTGACCCCCGACGGCGAGACGCTGGTGCGCCGCTACGGCACCGGTGAGGGCGGCGCCCCGTTCAGCGAGCCGCAGGGCCTGCTCCTGCTGCCGCCCTCGGTCCGCGATCGGGTCGGCTATGACGTCGTGGTCGCCGACACGGTCAATCATCAGCTACGCGGCCTCCGGCTGGACTCCGGTGAGGTCACCCTGGTGGCCGGCTCCGGCAAGCCCTGGCGCTCCGCGGTCGAGGGCACGCAGCCGGCGCTCGAGGCCGACCTGTCCTCTCCCTGGGACGTGGCCTGGTACGACGACAAGGTCATCGTCGCGATGGCCGGCATCCACGAGCTGTGGTGGTTCGAGCCGGCGGCCGGCACGGTCGGCGTCTACGCCGGCACCACCGTCGAGTCGCTGCGCGACGGCCCGATTCCGGACGTGTGGATGGCGCAGCCGTCCGGCCTGTCGGTGGGCGGCGACCGCCTGTGGATCGCCGACAGCGAGACCTCGGCGCTGCGTTACATCGAGGCCGGCGTGCTGCACACCGCCGTGGGCCAGGGTTTGTTCGACTTCGGCCACGTCGACGGCCCCGCCGAGCAGGCCCTGTTCCAGCACCCGCTGGGTGTCGCCGCCCTGCCCGACGGCTCGGTGCTGGTCGCCGACACGTACAACGGCGCCGTCCGCCGCTACGACCCGGCCACCGACGCCGTGTCCACCGTGGACTCCGGCCTTGCCGAGCCCAGCGACATCCTGGTCACCTCCACGGGCGAGGTCTTCGTGGTGGAGTCGGGCGGCCACCGCTTGATCCACCTCGCTCCCGGCATCGTCAAGACCGTCACCGGCGAGCGCCACCAGACCGAGCGCCCACCGTCCGTGATCGGCGCCGGCCCGCTGACCCTCGACATCGTCTTCACCCCCGCGCCCGGCCAGAAGCTCGACACCCAGTTCGGCCCGTCGACCCGGCTGGAGGTGTCGGCCGCGCCGCCGGAGCTCCTGCTCGAGGGCGCCGGCGTGACCACCGACCTGTCCCGCCCACTGGTGATCAACCCGGCGGTCGGGAAGGGCGTCCTGCAGGTGATCGCCCAGGCCGCGACGTGCGACGTCGACGAGGAGTTCCCGGCTTGCCACCTGACCCGGCAGGACTGGGGAGTGCCGGTCGTGGTCACCCCCGGCGGCCCGTCCCGCCTACCGCTGATCCTGCGCGGCATGGACGAGCCGGCATAAACCCCATTAGCTGAACGGCGCGACGGCCAGCTCGGCGCCCAGCAGGCCGGCCCGCACGCTGCCGGCCAGACGCACCGCGCCGGGCGTGTCACCGTGCAGGCAGATCGACTCGACCGGGCAGGGGATCACGTCGCCGTCGGCGGTGTCGACGACGCCCTCGACGGCCATCCGCACCGCCCGCGCCGCCACGGCCTCCGGATCCTGGATCAGCGCACCCGGCGCCGACCGGGGCACGAGCGTGCCGTCGGCCCGGTAGCCGCGGTCGGCGAACCCTTCGCCGACCACCGTCAGGCCCGCCGCGCCGGCCAGGCGGGCGAGCACCGAGCCGGGCTGGCACAGCACCGGCAGCGTCTCGTCGTAGGCGCGCACGGCCGCCACCACCGCCGACGCCTGGCCTTCGTCGACCGCCGCGGTGTTGTAGAGCGCACCGTGCGGCTTCACGTAGCTGACCTTGCCCCCCGCCACCCGGCAGAACGCCTCCAACGCCCCGATCTGGTACAGGATGTCGTCGCGGAGCTCGTCGAGGTCGTACTCGATCCGCCGCCGGCCGAAGCCCGCCAGGTCGCGGTAGCCCACCTGGGCCCCGATCGCCACGTCGCGCGAAACCGCCGCCCGGCAGATCCGATGCATGGTGGCCGGGTCGCCCGCGTGGAAGCCGCACGCCACGTTCGCCGAGGTCACAATGTCGAGCAGCGCCTCGTCGTCGCCGAGGGACCAGCGGCCGAAGCCCTCGCCGAGGTCCGCGTTCAGATCAATCGATCGCACGGAACCGCACCGTAGTCCCCGGCCGCGCCTGAGCCAGCGGAGTCACGTCCGCCACCACCCCGATGACCGGATATCCGCCCGTGGTCGGATGATCGGCCAGAAAGATCAGTGGCTGCCCGTCCGCCGGCACCTGCACCGCGCCCAGCACGATCCCTTCCGGGGGCAATTCGCCGGCCCGGGTGCGGGTCAGGGCGCTGCCGGCCAGCCGGCAGCCGACGCGGTTGCTGACCGGAGAGATTGTGTACGCCGACGCGAAGAGCTCACCGCTCACGAACCAGTCATCCCGCGGCCCGAGCCGCACGCCCAGCACCAGCTCGCCGCCGCCCGGGCCCGCCGCCCCTGTGGACAGCCCGGAAAACTTGTCAGACCCCGCTGCTTCACTGGGCGAAGACCACGCAAGGTCAAGCGTCATGCCGTTGGCGAGCCTCGGCGGCCCCAGGCCCGACAGCGTGTCGGTCGATCGGCTGCCCAGCACCGGCTCGACGCCGACGCCGCCGCCCACCGCCACGTACGAGCGCACGCCACGCGTGGCCCGCCCGACGTCGAGCACCGCCCCGGCCGCGACCTCGATGACCGTCGTGGTGGGGACCGGCTGCTTGTCGACCCGCACCACCGCCTCGGCGCCCGCGACGGCGACCCGGGCCGCGACCTCGAACCGCAGCGCGCAGCCCAGCAACGTCGTCTCCAGCACCGCCGCCCCGATCGGGTTGCCCACCATCGCGTTGGCCCACCGCATCGCCGGAAGGTCAAGCGCCCCCGACCGCGGCACCCCCAGATGGGCGTAGCCGATCCGTCCCAGGTCCTGCACGGTGGTCAACGGGCCCGCCCGCTGCACCGTGATCATGTCGGCACCAGTCGCACGCGCGTCCCCGGCGTGAGCAGGGCCGGGTGCTCACGGCGTACGTCGAAAAGCTCTTGATCTGTGTGACCCACCAGCCGCCACCCGCCCGGCGAGGGCGCCGGATAGATCCCGAGATAGCTGTCGGCGAGGGCGACCGACCCCGCCGGAACGCGAGATCGCGGTGCGGCGAGCCGAGGCACCGACCATTCCTCCGGAAGTCCGCGCAGGTACGCGAAACCCGGCGCGAACCCGCAAAAAGCCACGCGGAACGACGTCTGCGTCAATCGCTGCGCCACCGCCGCGACCGGCACACCCCATCGCGACGCGACATCGGCGACATCCGCGCCGTCGAACGTGGTCGGGATGTCGATCAGCGGCCCGGCCGTTGCGGGCAAAGGCGGCGGCGGAGCAAGCGCGGCCAGCGTCGCGGCGGAGAATCTCACACCATCGAGCAGGATCGTTGCCGCGCCCGGCACGATTTCGTCGAACCGCAGCTCACCGGCCTCCCGACGACGCCAGAGGTCGGCCCGCCAGGCCTCGACCTCGGCACCGTCGCGGCATTCGATCAGCAGCGCGCTGCCGCCGACGGGCCTTACTCTCATGAGCATCATCTTGCCTGACGCACCGTGGTGAGCGACTTCACTACCGGTCGGTAACTTACGGTGCCGTAACCTAGGAGGCGTGACGATTTCCGCCCCGTTCCGGATGAAGCCGACCGACCTCGGCAAACCGCGGCTACGCGGTCGCCTTCATCAGTACGCGTTCTTCGTCGCTCTCGTCGGCGGCATCGTGCTCTGCTCGATCGCGCTCAGCCGCCCGGGCATCGCGGCCTTTCTGAGCTGCCTCGTCTACAGCGCCACCGTGTGCGGCCTCTTCGGGATCAGCGCGCTCTACCACCGGCGGGTGTGGAGCGAGCGCGGCTACCAGATCATGCGCCGCATGGATCACTCGATGATCTTCATCTTCATCGCGGGCACCTACACGCCCTTCTGCGTCGAGCTGCTCTCGCCCGGCAAGGCCGCGCTGATGCTGGGGCTGATCTGGGGCGGCGCGCTCGGCGGCGTGGCGCTCAAGGTGATCTGGCCGCATCTGCCGCGATGGGCCGGCGCCCCGCTGTACGTGGCGCTGGGCTGGGCCGCGATCGCCATCCTGCCCGACGTGCTGCACCGCGGCGGCGTGGCCTGCCTGGTGCTGCTGGTCCTGGGCGGCGTGATCTACACGGTCGGGGCGGTCTTCTACGCAATGCGCCGGCCGAACCCCTGGCCGAACGTCTTCGGACACCACGAGTTCTTCCACGCCTGCACCCTGGTGGCGGCGATCTGCCACCACATAGCCGTGTATTTCGCTCTTTACGCCTGAGCGGCGTCGTAGGCAGTCCGGGCGGCCTGCACATCGTCGATGTGTGCCTCGGCCCACTTCTCGAGGCCCTCGACCAGGCCGTACAGGCTCTGCCCAAGCGAAGTGAGCGCATAGTCCACCCGCGGCGGGACGACCGGATGAACCGTACGCGTGATCAGCCCGTCCCTCTCCAGCCCGCGCAACGTCTGGGTGAGCATCTTGGGGCTGACGCCCTGGATGCGCCGGGCCAGCTCGGTGTACCGATGCGTGCCGTCGGCGAGCATCACCACGACCAGCACGCTCCAGGTGTCGCCGATCCGGTTGAGGATCTGCCGGCTGGGGCAATCGGCGGCATAGGCATCGGGCAGCATGCCGTCAGTATCCCGCCGGTAAGTACTGCACTTCAAGGTGCCTACTATCTTCTGGGAAGTGATGGTTGAGCTGCCCTGTTGGCTTCTTCTGACAGCCTCAGGTAAGGAGAAACCATGACCATCGTCGTCACCGGCGCCACCGGGCACCTCGGCCGCCTCGCCATCGAGTCCCTGCTGGCCAAGGGCGTGCCCGCGAGCGAGATCGTCGGCCTCGGCCGCCAGGTCGACAAGATCGCCGACCTCGGGATCACCGTGAAGCAGGTCGCCTACGAGGACGTCGACGCGCTCACCGACGCCTTCCGCGGCGCCGACAAGGTGCTGTTCATCTCGGGCAGCGAGGTCGGCCGGCGCATCCAGCAGCACACCAACGTGGTCACCGCGGCCAAGAACGCCGGCGTGGGCCTGGTCGTCTACACCAGCGCGCCCAAGGCCGACACCACCGACATGAAGCTGGCCGCCGAGCACCTGTTCACCGAGCGGTTGCTGGCCGACTCGGGCCTGCCGCACACGATCCTGCGCAACAGCTGGTACATCGAGAACTACAACGTCCAGCAGGCGCTGGAGCACGGCCTGTTCGGCGCGGCCGGCCGCGGCCGGATCGCCGCGTCGCCGCGGGCGGATTACGCCGAGGCCGCGGCGTCCGCCCTGGTGGGCGAGGGGCATGCGGGCAAGGTGTACGAGTTGGGCGGCGAGTCGTTCACGATGGACGAGCTGGCCGCCGAGATCTCCCGGCTGTCCGGCAAGACGGTCACCTACACCGACCTGCCCGAAGAGAAGTACGCGGAGCTGCTGGTCGGAGTGGGTCTGCCGCCGGCCGCCGCCGAGATCCTCGCGGACTCGGACCGTGCCGCCTCGCGGGGCGCCCTCGACGTGCCGCGCACCGATCTGGAGACGCTGCTGGGCCGTCCGGTCACGCCGCTCGCCGACTCGATCCGTGCCCAGCTCTCCTGAAATCCCAAAGGACCGTGGAAACGCGCGACGCCGACCCGGCCGCCAGGGGGATGGGCGGTGGGTCGGCGCCGCGGTTCGGGGGGATCAGTAGCCAGGGGGCGGAGGCGGGGGCGCGTCGTCGCGGCGCGTCTCGCGGTACTCGGCCGAGTATCCGGGACCGGCGACCGGCGTCTGGCTCTGTCGCGTCACCACGGTCCGGCGACGGCTGTTCCAGAACCACAGCGTGACGATCAACCCGATCAGGCCGGCGGCCATCAGGATCCATCCAATGACGTTGATGTCGAGTCCGCTGATGTCCGCGTTGACGGCGAACGCCAGAATCGCCCCCACCGCCAGCAGGAAGATACTTCCGCCGATGCCCATTGCCGGGCCTCCTTGATCCGTACCGGGGTCAATGCCTCGGTCAGGGGGTTACCCACGCGGCCGGATCCGTAATCAGGCAAGCTGGTGCCATGACCGTTCGGACGCTCGTGCTTCTCCGCCACGCCAAGGCCGAGACCCCCGGCGACGACCCCGATTTCGACCGGCGGCTCACCACCCGCGGCGAGAACGACGCGGACGCGGCCGGCGCCTGGCTGGCCGACGAGCGCATCCACCCCGACCTGGTCTTCTGCTCGCCGGCGAAGCGCACCCGGCAGACCTGGCAGGGCGTCTCGATCGCGCTGGCCCAGGCGGGCAGGGGCGGCGTCACGCCCGAGGTGCGCTACGAGAAGAGCCTGTACGCGGGCGGCCGCACCGAGGTGTTCGATCTGCTCCGCACCGTCCCCGACACCGTCCACACGGTGCTGGTGGTCGGGCACAACCCGACCGTGTCCGAAGTGTCCATCCTGCTGGTCCCGGACGCCGAGTGGGACGGGCAGGAGGTCGAGCTGCGCACCGCGAGCCTGGCGGTGCACCGCGCGCAGGGGCCGTGGGCGCAGACCGAACCGGGTTCGATGTCCCTGGTCGAGCGCCACACGGCCCGCGGCTGAGCGGTTTAGAACACTTCCTCGGGAAGGTCCATGATGTCCAGCGTGGTGTTCTCGATGATGCGGCGGTCGGCGCCGACCCGGGGCAGCACCTCGCGGGTGAAGAAGCGGGCCGCCGCCACCTTGCCCTCGTAGAAGTGCTTGTCGGCCGGGGAGACCTCGCCGTTGAGCGCCTTGAGCGCGACCTCGGCCTGGCGCAGCAGCAGCCACGCGAGCACCACGTCGCCCAGCGCGAGCAGGACGCGGCGGGAGCTGAGACCCACCTTGTACAGCTCGCGGGTCTCGCCGCCCTGCACCGCGCCGAGCCAGCCCATGGTGACGCCGAGGATCTGCTGGAGCTCGCTGAGCGCCTTGCCGAGCGCGAGCCGCTCCTCCTTGAGCTGGCCGTTGCCGGCCTCGCTCTCGACGAAGCCCTGCATCTCGGTGGCCAGGGTGGCCAGCGCGCGGCCCTGGTCCTTCACGATCTTGCGGAAGATCAGGTCGAGACTCTGGATCGCGGTGGTGCCCTCGTACAGGGTGTCGATCTTCGCGTCCCGGACGTACTGCTCGAGCGGGTAATCCTGCAGGAAGCCGGAGCCGCCGTACGTCTGCAGCGCCTCGTGCCCGAGCAGCTCGTACGCCCGCTCGGAGCCCACCCCCTTGACCAGCGGAAGCAGCAGGTCGTTGACCTTGGCGGCGGCCTTGGCCGCCTTCTCGTCGCCGGCCGCCTTGGCGATGGCGACCTTGTCCTGCCAGGTGCCGGTGTAGATCACCAGGGCGCGCAGCGCCTCGGCGTACGACTTCTGCAGCATCAGCGAGCGGCGTACGTCCGGGTGGTGCGTGATCGTCACCCGGGGCGCGGCCTTGTCCTCGTTGCGCACCAGGTCGGCGCCCTGGACGCGGTTCTTGGCGTACTCGAGCGCGTTGAGGTACCCGGTGGACAGGGTGGCAATCGCCTTCGTGCCGACCATCATCCGGGCGTACTCAATGATCATGAACATCTGCCGGATGCCCTGGTGCACCTCGCCCAGCAGCCAGCCCTTGGCCGGCGTCCCCTGCTCGCCGAAGGTCAGCTCGCAGGTGTTGGAGACCTTGAGGCCCATCTTGTGCTCGACGTTGGTGGCGTAGACGCCGTTGCGCTCGCCCAGCTCGCCGGTCGCGGCGTCGAAGTGGTACTTCGGCACGATGAACAGCGACAGGCCCTTGGTGCCCGGGCCGCCGACGCCCTCGACGCCGACCGGGCGGGCCAGCACGTAGTGGATGATGTTGTCGGTCAGATCGTGCTCGCCCGACGTGATGAACCGCTTCACGCCCTCGATGTGCCACGAGCCGTCCGGCTGCGGGATGGCCCGCGCGCGTCCGGCGCCGACGTCCGAGCCCGCGTCCGGCTCGGTGAGCACCATGGTCGAGCCCCACTGCTTCTCGACGAAGAGCTTGGCCCACTCCTTCTGCTCGGGGGTGCCCTCGGTGTGCACGACGTGCGCGAAGGACGGGCCCGAGGAGTACATCCACACCGGGGCGTTCGCGCCCAGCACCTGCTCGGCCAGCGCCCACCAGAGGGCCCGCGGCGCCAGCGTGCCGCCCAGCTCGGAGGGCAGGTCGAGGCGCCAGAACTCCGAGGCCATCCAGGTCCGGAACGACTTCTTGAACGACTCGGGCAGCGGAGCGGTGTGCGTGGCCGGGTCGAAGACCGGCGGATTGCGGTCGGCGTCGGTGTAGCTGGCCGCAAGATCCTCGGTGGCGAGGCGGTTGATCTCGGTGAGGACGTCGCGCGCGGTGTCGACGTCGATCTCATCGTACGGCGCCTGGCCGAACGCACGATCAGCCTCGAAGACCTCGAACAGGTTGAACTGGAGGTCCCGAAGGTTGCCCTTGTAGTGAGTCATGGAGCTGGCCCCGCTTCCGAACGACGCGAGTGACACGCGAGTTACCCGTCAGTAACTCCCACTGTATTACCCATCGGTAGGAACGGACAACCCGCAAGGGTTTTTGACGCGAACCGACGGATCGGTGGGCGGGGGCACAACCGTTCGGCCAATAACCGTCGACGACCGTCCCGGCGACGTATCGAGCGCTCTCGTGGCTCGTTGGTCGGGATAGAGCTTCTCTCTTTGTCGGAGCCAAGGGGGCGCGTCATGTTCGCCACGATCAAAAACCTGATTCCCGAGCCTCGCCAGGCCGATCAGCCACGCAACTACGTCGGAAAGCACCGCCAGGCCGACCCGGTACCACCGGCCTCGCCGGTCCCTTCCGAGGAGCCCGAAAAGGCGGACACCGCCGCCGCCTGACATGCCGCCGCCTAACTTCCGGCGGCGCCGACCTCCCAGCTCGGCATGGGTACGGTGGGACCGTCGCCGGGCCCCGTGTATTCCATGAGCACCAGCGCGATGTCGTCCTCGAGACGGCCGTGCACCCAGTCGACCAGCGCGGTCTCCAGCGACGCCAGGCCGTCGCCCACCGTGCCGTGCCCGAGCAGCCGCCACGCTCGGTCCGCCGTGGGGAAGAACTCGCCGTCCCGTCGCGCCTCGCCCAGCCCGTCGGTGAACAGCAGCAGCCGATCCCCCGGCTCCAGCCGATCCACCCGGGCCTTGACCTCCGGCATGAAGCCCAGCGGCGGCGCCGGCGCGTCCGGCTCCAGCGAGATCACCTGACCGCGGCGCAGCAGCAGCGGCGCCGGATGTCCACAGTTGACGATCGTCAGCGTCCCGCCCCGCTCCTCGACCAGCGCGGCGGTCACGAAGTCTTCGTCGCCGACGCTGCGGGCCACCGCCCGATCGAGATCCGCGGCCACCGCCGTGAGGTCGGCCCGCTCGTAGGCGACGTGCCGATAGGACCCGAGCACGATGCTCGCGAGGCGGACGGCGTCCAGTCCCTTCCCCCGCACGTCACCGATGATGATGCGTACGCCGTACGGGGTGTCCAGAGCCTCGTAGAGGTCGCCGCCGATGTCCGCGGCCGCCGTCGCCGAGATGTACCGGCCGGCGACCGAGAGCGAACCCACCTGCGGCCCGATCGGGCGCAGCACCGCCTGCTGGGCCACCGCGGCGAGCCGCTGCAGCTCCGCTATCCGGTCGGCCTGCCGCTGCCGGATCGTCGCCCCCGCCGCCGCGATGCCGGTGGCCACGATGACGCCGACGATGTTGACCACGCCGGACATGCCCTGCGCCGGGTCCACCCCGACGAAGACCATCCCGACGATCGTGGCCAGCAGGCCCGCCACCAAGACGGTCTGCCAGAAGGCGAAGACGGCGGCGAGGAACGGGACTGCGGCGAGGAGGCCGACGAAATGCGCGTGCTCGCCGTCCGCGAGCTCCACGGCGGACACGACCGCGAGCAGCACGAGGGCCGCGCCGAGACCGGCGCGGGATCCAGGGCTGAGCGGGCGGCGATGGCCCGGCGTTGAAGTCGGCATGGTTACGCGGAACAGCATGCACGATGAGGGCGAGTCACTGCATCAACTTGACCCCTAGTCTGACTCGGTTCTAACCACCTGTTTCGTCACCGGGGGTCGGTCGGGCCGGCCGCGGTGACAGGATGTCCGCGTGGCAGTCGATCTTCGTGACCTCCTCCGGTCCCGCTTCCACTGGACCGACCCGGCCGACGGCAGCGGCTATCTGGTCAGCGACCGCTCCGGCTGGTGGCGGGATCCGATGGTCATTTCCGGTCTCGGCGACGCGCTGGCCGACCTGTTCCGCGCCTCCGCCCCGACCGTGGTGGTTTCGCCGGAAGTCACCGGATTTCTGGTAGGCCCCCTGGTGGCGCGAGCGTTGGGCGCCGGTTTCGTGGAGGCATACCGCGCCGGGGCGCGGCGTCCCATCGCGGAGCCGATGATCTGGGCAACGGTCCCCAGCGATCATCGAGGAGATCAACAGCAGTTGGGTGTACGGGTGGGCCTGACGCATCCGGATGACCGGGTGCTGGTGGTCGACGACTGGGCGGCGACCGGCGCCCAGTGCCGGGCGTTACGAAGCCTGTTCCCCGGCACGTACGTGGGCACCGCCGTGATCGTCGACGAATGTCCGCCCGAAGTCTCCGCGGAACTGAACATTCGCGGACTTCTGACGGGTCAGGACTTGCCGTAATCCTTGAGGGCGCCGACGGTCGGGTTCCAGCCGCGCGCCTCGTATTCCGCGAGGCCGCGCAGCACGTACGGGTCATGGGCGATCACCGCGCGGGCCGCCGCCTCGTCCGCGACGTCGAGCAGCACCATGCCGCCGGTCGGCGGCTCCTGCCGGCCGGCCGCCACCAGCGTGCCCTGCGCGGACAAACCCTCCAAAAAGGCCAGGTGCTCGTCGCGCACCTCGGCGATCTCGTCGAGCGGGACCAGATAAGTCGAGATCATCAGGTACACGGTGGCGTTCCTCTCCGGCGGGTGAACGCCCTCGATCGTACGATCCGAGGTGTGGACGACTTCGGACGCTACGGAATCTGGATCTCCCGCAAGCACTGGCCGGACAATGCGGGCCAGGTCGCCTCCGCGGCTCAGGAGCTGGAAGGCCTCGGCTTCGGCTCGGTCTGGATCGGCGGCAGCCCGCCGGACGATCTGCTGCTGCCCGAGGCCCTGCTGGCAGCGACGTCCAGGTTGGTCGTCGGGACCAGCATCGTGGACATCTGGCGCAGCGACGGACCCCGCCTGGCGGCGTCGCACGTACGCATCCAGGGCCAGTTCCCGGGCCGCTTCTACCTGGGCGTCGGCTCCGGCCACGCCCCCGCCGCCGAGCAGATGGGTCTGCTCTACGAGAAGCCCCTCACCCGCCTGCGCACCTTCCTGACCGAGAAGCTCAGCGAGGTCCCGCCGGCCGAGCGCATGATCGCCGCCCTGGGGCCGAAGACCCTGGCCGCGGCCCGAGACCTCACGGCCGGCGCCCTGCCGTACCTGATGCCACCCGCCCACACAGCCCAGGCCCGCGAGATCGTCGGCCGTGACCGCCTGCTCATCCCCGAGCAGAAGGTCTTCCTCGGCGCGGATCGCGCCCAGGCCCACGAGGTGGCCCGCCGCATGGCGCGCAGCTACCTCGCCTTGCCGAACTACACCAACGCCCTGCGCCGCTTCGACCTGACCGAGGCCGACCTGTCCGGCGAGGGCAGCGACCGCTTCCTCGACCAGGCCGTCATCTGGGGCGACGACGAGGCGATCCGGGCCGGCATCGACGCCCACCTCGCCGCGGGCGCCAACCACGTGGCGATCCAGGTACTGCCGGCCGACCCCACCGACCACCTGCCGCGCGAGGAATGGCGCCGCCTGGCCAAGCTGCTCAGCCTCTGATCACCGCCCGCGCCTTCGTCGAGTCCGCCGGGCTGGGCGGATAACCCCCGTCAGGCGGTCGGCCAGACCCGGAAGTTCTGCGCCGAACGGCTCGGCGTCGGGCCACGTTGTCCCTGGTAGCGGGAGCCGTAGACGGCGGAACCGTAGGGGTGCTCGGCCGGCGACGACAGGCGGAAGATGCAGAGCTGCCCGATCTTCATGCCCGGCCAGAGCTTGATCGGCAGGTTGGCCACGTTGGACAGCTCCAGCGTCACGTGCCCCGAGAATCCCGGGTCGATGAAGCCGGCCGTCGAGTGCGTCAGCAGCCCGAGCCGCCCGAGGCTGCTCTTGCCCTCGAGGCGTCCCGCGAGCTGCTCACCCAGCGTGATCACCTCGAGCGTGGAGGCAAGCACGAACTCGCCCGGGTGCAGCACGAACGCCTCGCCCGGAGCCACCTCGACCAGCGCGGTCAGGTCGTCCTGCTGTTCGGCCGGGTCGATGTGGGTGTAAAGGTGGTTGTTGAACACCCGGAAGAACCTGTCCAGCCGCACGTCGATGCTGGACGGTTGCATGAGCGCCGGCTCGAACGGCTCGAGGGCGAGATCGCCAGCCTTGATCTCACTGACGAGGTCGCGGTCGGAGAGCAGCATCGCAACACCATACCGAGCTGCACTTTCGGCGTGTTTCCCTGGGCGTGTCGAACATATGTTCGATAGAATCACCCCATGGCTTCCTGGTCCGATTTCGCCGCCGCCGACCCGTCGCTGGCAGCAGCCATCCGCGCCCTCTTCGAGCAGTACGGTCCCGGCATGGCCTACCTGGCCACCGTCCGCCCCGACGGCGGCCCCCGGGTCCATCCCGTCTCGCCCGTGTTCACCGACGAGGCCCTCTACTGCTTCATAGTCGCGTCCCCCAAACGCCGCGACCTGGCCCGCGACGGCCGCTACGCCTTGCACTCATTTCCCCCGGAAGAGAGCGACGACGAGGCCTACCTGACCGGCCGAGCCACCCGAGTCCACGACCCGCTCGTGATCGCCACCCTCTCCGAGGCCTGGCGAGCCTCGCCGGCCGTCGACTGGCACCTCTACGAGCTCCGCATCGAGACAGCAACCCTCCGCCGCCACGGCCCTTCCGGCGCCCTGCCGCTGGCCGCCGCCCCCAAGGTCCACCCTTTGTCCCGCACCTGGCGAGCCGAGTTATCCCGCCCACTGGCCATCGCGAGTTAGCCGCGGGCCGCTCCCGCCACGGCCGTGCCAAATCAGGTACAGTGATGCCCGCCGCGGGTGTAGTTCAATGGCAGAACATCAGCTTCCCAAGCTGACAGTGCGGGTTCGATTCCCGTCACCCGCTCGTATCCGGGAAGCCCCTGTCCGCAAAGTGCGCGGACCAGGGGCTTCTCGCATTTCTACCTGGTGGCCGAGCCCCCAGACCCCCACGTTGCGATGGACGCGCTGAGCGCTTCGGACGGGCCGCGTGCCATTAACGTGCCATTAGCTCGCTAGGCGGCTGCCTCATCGCCGCCGGCCGACGGGGTTGCCGTCCGTTTGCTTGGCTTGCGGCGGGCCGCCTTTACCGCCTTGTCGATTGCGTCTGCGATGCCCTGATCGGCCTCTCGGTTGGCGTGTTGGTAGATCAGAGCTGCGCGTGGGCTGTCGTGGCCCATCCTGGCCATGATGTCGCGCAGGCTTGCGCCTGGTGTGCGCGAGGCCAGCGAGTTTCCGGTGTGCCGTAGGTCGTTGAAGTGCAGGCCGGGCGCTCCTACGGCGGCTACGGCTTCGGACTGTCGACGCTCACGTAATTCGGTTCTGTCACACGAAGCGTGGTGGGCGGTCGGGCTCCGGTCAGTTGGGTTGGAGGATACGGCGCCGTGGGCTGCCCGGCGCTTCCGACGCCGGGCAGCCGACCCTTCGTCAATAGGATTTGCGGCCGTGATTCGTGAGATGCGCTTCGTCGTGTCGGTGCCGGATGAGGTCTCGGCCTACGCCGTCGCCGAGAAGCTGGCCGAGCGCGGCCACCTGCTGGTCGCGGTACGGGAGGTGCCGAACGACCCGCTGGAGGGTCGCTTCGCCGGCTGGTGGCGAGCCCACTCGCTCGCGGTGGACCCGCCCTACGAGGGTCCCCTGGAAGTCTCACTGGCCGAGAAGAAGGCCGTTGCGGCCATTGCCCGGAAGTTCGGCGGTCAGGTCAACTCGGCGTGCGGCCAGTTCCCGGACAAGGCGATCGAGCGCTTCTCCCGGGAGGGCCTGGCGCACGAGCTCGACCGGGCCGAGGCCGACCGGATCCGCGCGGGGGTCGTCGGCGCGCAGACGGCCGCCGCACCGTCTCTGCCCGAGCCTCCCGGACTCACGTGCGGTGGTTTTCGCCGTCCCGCCGCCGATCTTCGCGCGGCCGCTGAGGTGGTGCCCTTCGAGGGCCGCACCTTCGACGGTGTGGGCGACCTGATTGCGGCGATCGCCGACGACGCGTTCCCGCAGGGCACGGCGGTGCCCGGCACCCCCGGCGCGGTGCCGCGGCTGGCTGCGCTGGCGGGTGCCGACGGGATCAGCGACTACTACCGGGCGATGGCGCTGATGGTTCTGTTCCAGATGAGCACCGCGGGCCGGCGGCGACTGGCCTACCAGGCGGACGCCCCGGCGGACGGCGGCACCGAGACGACCGCGGAGGCAGCGACCCGCGCCGCGGTCACGGCGGTGCTTCCCGGTCTAGCTGCCGGCCACAGCGAACTGGCCGAGTTTCTCCTCGCCGGGCTGTCCGCGGCCACGCGCGAGGCCGGGTCGGGACTGCCGGCCGGCCTGAAGCGGATCGCCGGACGGTACGCAGGCACCGCGCGCATCCCGGTGGTGAACCTGATCCGGGCCGTGGCCGACGGCGCCGAAAAGCCGATTCAGGCCGCCGCCGCAGCGGTGGTGGCGGCCCTGCCCGAGGTGGTCGACGGTCTGCAGAGCCCGAACGCCACGGTCGAGGGGCGGGCACTTGACACGCTCGACACCGTGCTGCAGTGGGAGCTGGACAACGCTCGGCTGTCCAACCGCAAACCCCAACGGTGACCATCGGTCGCGGTGGTGCATCCTCGGGCTGGTCGAACGCTGCGAGGCGACCGGGCTGAGGTGGGCGGTCGTCAAGGGGCGGTTGCCACCGTAGCGTTGCCGCCGGCGCCCTTTGCCTCCTGGATTCGGGCGTAGATGTGCGAGCGCAACTCGACGAAGCGGGCGTCCGAGCGGGTCTTGAGCTGGTCGCGGTCGTCGGGCAGGTCGATGTCGAGGTTTTCCAGCACGTGGGTCGGCGACGACGAGAGCACCACGACCCGCTGGCCCAGGTAGACCGCCTCGTCGATGTCGTGGGTGACGAACAGCATCGTCATTCCGAACTGCTTCCAGACCGTCCGCACCAGGTCTTCGAGGTCGGCCCGGGTCTGCGCGTCGACCGCGGCGAACGGCTCGTCCATCAGCATGACGCGGGGCTGGAAGGCGATCGCCCGCGCGATCGCGACGCGCTGCTGCATGCCGCCGGAGAGCTGCCACGGGTACGCCTTGCCGGCGTCGGCCAGGCTGACGGCCTCGAGCGACTCGGCGACGATTGTGCGACGGTCGGCCTTGGCGATGCCCTTGGACTTCAGCGGGAGCTCGATGTTCTCGGCGACGCGCAGCCAGGGGAACAGGCTGCGGCCGTACTCCTGGAAGACGATCGCGACGCCGTCGGGCGGGCCGGTCACCGCCTGGCCGTTCACCTTCACCTCGCCCGCGGTCGGCGTGAGCAGGCCGCCGAGGCAGCGCAGCAGCGTGGTCTTGCCGCAGCCGGACGGGCCGACGACGCAGGCGAACTGGCCGTCCCCCACGGTCAGCGTGATGTCGCCGATCGCCTCGACGACCCGGCCCTGACCGCCGTACGTCTTGCGCAGGGACTGGATCTCCAGCATCGCCGTACTCCCTACCGTCCGCTGCGCTCGGCGGCGCGCGCTCCGTGGTACCAGTTCAAGACTCGCCGCTCGACCAGGGTGAAGGCCAGCGACAGCAGGACACCTAGCAGCCCCAGCACGAACACGCCGCTCCACATCTCGGGGATCTGGAAGCCGCGCTGGAACTCGACGACCGTGTAGCCGAGGCCGTCGGTGGCGCCGAGCAGCTCGCCGATGACCATCATGATGATGCAGATGGACAGCGCCTGGCGGGCGCCGACGACGATCTGCGGGCTGGCCGCGCGCAAGACGAAGGTACGCATCCGCAGCCAGCCGTGGATCCGGTAGCTCCGGCAGGTGTCGGCGAGGATCTCGTCGACGCCGCGTACGCCCTCCACTGTGTTCAGCAGGATCGGCCAGATGCCGCCGGCCACGATGACCAGCACCTTGGTCGGGTTGCCGATGCCGGCGATGAGAATGAGGATCGGCACCAGCACCGGCGGCGGGATCGCCCGGAGGAACTCGAGGATCGGCTCGACGAGCGAGCGCAGCCGGCGGTTGGCGCCGATCAGCACGCCGAGGCCGATGCCCACCAGCAGGGCAAGGCCGTAGCCGATGAACAGCCGGATCAGGCTCGGCAGCACGTCGACGCGGAATCGCTCGGCCGTCCACGTGTGCGGGAAGACCTTGACGATCGTCTCCAGCGGCGGCTGGTAGAAGCTTTTGCTGCCGGCGCTGGCGAACCACCAGGTCACCAGCAGGATCACCGGGAGGCCGAGGACCAGACCGGCCCGGGCGAGCAGGCGGGTCACAGCGGGATCTCCGTTCGGACCGACGGGTGCCAGGCGAGCACCAGGCGCTCGGCACGGCGGGTGGCGAGGTTGGCGCCCAGGCCGATGAGACCGGCGACGACGACCAGCGCGTACATCGACGGCACCGCGATGCTGCTCTGCGCGACGTTGATCTCCTCGCCGATCCCCTTGGTGCCGCCGATCAGCAGCTCGCCGGTGATGGTGAGGACCAGGGCCACCGACGCGGCCAGGCGGATGCCGGTGATCGCGTACGGCAGGGTGGTCGGCCAGACCAGGTAGCGGGCCTTGCGCCAGCGGCCGAGCCGGTAGGAGGCCGCGGTCTCGCGGGCGACGGGGTCCACGTCGGCCACGCCGTGCAGGACCTGGATCAGCACCTGCCAGAAGGACGCGTAGACCACCAGCAGCAGGATCGACCGGATCGGGGCGCTGAACAGCACGATCGCCAGCGGCAGCAGCGCCACCGAGGGGATCGGCCGGAGGAACTCGATGGTGGACGCGGTGGCGAGCCGCAGCGCCGGGACGGAGCCGATCACGATGCCCAGCACGATGCCGGCCACCACCGCGATCGCGAGGCCGAGCAGCCAGGTCGTCACCGTGCCGAGGACCGCCTGCCAGAAGCGGGCGCGGCCGAACTCCTCGACCAGCGCGCTCAGGATCCGGCTGGCCGGCGGGAAATACTCCGCGGGGAGCACGCCCGCCCGCGGCAGGATCTCCAGGAGCGCGCCGAAGCCGAGGAGCCCGGCGAGCCCGAGCAGGGCCGGAGAGTCTCCGGCCCTGCGCAGGGATCCGAGCGGAGCGGTCACTGCTGAATCAGCTTCGCCGTGTCGACCGGGGCCGTGAGGAGGCCGTCCTTGACCAGCAGGCTGTTCATGAGGTCGAGCGATGCCTTGTCGATCTCGGGGTTGTACTTCGGAAGCGTCATGGCGGCCACGGCGTCTGCCTTGATCGTCGTGTAGGTGGTGACGATCTGCCGCACCTCGTCGGGGTGGGCGTCGGCGTACGCCAGCGACTCCTTCAGCGCCGAGGTGAAGCGCTTGGCCAGGTCGGGCTTCTCGCCGAGCAGCTGGGACGAGGTGAAGTAGTCCGCGACCATGAGGCTCGGGCTGACGGCGGCGAACGAGCCGAGCTGCTTCCAGTTCTTCGACTTCACCGAGGACACGAACGGCTCGACCAGGAAGACCGCCTGCACGCGGTTGGCCTCGAGCGACGCGGCCTGGTCGGGGAACGCGACCTCGACGTACTTGACCTTCGTCGGGTCGCCGCCGTCCTTCCGGACGATCTCGTTCACCGAGGTGGCCACGATGTTCTTCAGCGTGTTGGCGGCGACGGTCTTGCCCTCGAGGTCCTTCGGGCGGGTGATGGCCGGGTCCTTGACGAGCAGGCCGCTGAAGTCCTTCTGGGGGTCGGCGGTGGCGTTGTTGCCGTTGGCGACCACCTTGATCGGGACGTTCTTGGACGCGCCGAGGAGCAGCGACACCACATTGCTGAAGCCGAACTGGTACTGCCCGCTGACCACGGCCGGCACGATCGCGGCGCCGCCCTGGGCCTGCTCGAGCGTGAGGTCGATGTTCTGCTTCTCGAAGAAGCCCTTGGCCTTGCCCAGGTAGATGGGCGCCACGTCGACGATCGGGATGACGCCGACCTTGACCTTGTCGGGCGAGCTCGACCCGGTGTTGCCGTCCGAGGAGTCGTCCAAGCCACCGCAGGCGGCCGTGGTGGCTGCCAGCGCGGTGACGGTCAGCAATGCGATGAGCCGTTTTCTCAGCATGGTTCTCAGCACCCTCACGTCATCGAAGCCGGACTGGAGATTTCCAAAGAGAAGGGATCTACCATTCGCATAGACCAATGTCCCGCGGCCGTGCCACCTGCCAGAACGCTAGAGCCTCGGTTACAGGATTGTCAACGATTTTGCCCGGCCGCCGCGAAGCCGACGCGAAACGGCAGTTGGTGCGCTCAAATACTCCCCCAGCGATTGTCAACAATCGCGGCGACGGCGCTCAAGCGTCGGGGTCGCCGGCCAGGTCGGCCAGCCAGTCCCGGCTCGCGCGGGTGACGCGGGCCGGCACGCCCAGGTCGCCGAGCAGGCGCTCGGCCGCCTCCATCTCGTGGATCCGGCGTACGGCGTGCGTCTTCGACCCGGTGAGCAGCCGCTGGAGGGTGGCGGCGTCGGCCCGGATCAGCTCCGCGGTGATGTTGCCGCGCAGCCACTCGGAGAGGCCCGCGGTCCGGGCCGCAGCGGTCGCCTCCAGCACGGCGGCGGCCAGTCCCTTGTAGAACACACTGCGCAGCAGCTTGTGCGTGGCGGCCGCGCCGACCGGTCCGTCGAGCACGTCGACCTCGGCGCCGAGCGGGCGCATCATCGCCGCGTAGTCGCCGGCCGCCGGGCCGCTCGCGGTCATCGGGGTGCGCAGGCCGTGGCCGGGGACCGGGGACATCATTGCGACGTCCACGACGCGTACCCGATCGGCGGCCGCCTCCGCCAGCGCGAGCTTCTCGGCCGGGGCGGCGGTGTTGAGATCGGCCCACAGCGTGCCGGGCGCGCAGCCGGGCAAACCCTCGGCCAGCGCTTGCGGGGCGTCGGCGGCGCTGTTGAGGCTCAACACCAGTTCCGCGCCCTCGCACGCCTCGGCGTCGCTGCCGCATCGCCGTACGCCCGGGGGTGGATCGACCCGCGGGTCGTACCCTCGCACCTCGGCCCCCGCCGCCACCAGGCCGGCCGAGATGAGGCCGCCGGCCTCGCCCAGTCCCAGCACCGCGATGATCATCGCAACTCCGTCGCGTCGACGTCGCGAAGCGCCTCGATCACGCTGGCGATGTGCTCGCGCATCGCGGACTCCGCGGCCTTGGGATCCCGATTCCGGATCGCCTCGATGATCCGCTCGTGCTGCGGCAGCGAGATCGCCGGGCGTCCGGGGTGGAGCGAGATCATGAACTGGTGGCGGACGAGCTGGCCGCGCAGCGTCTCGATGATGCCGTCGGCCGTGCGGTGGCCGGCGATGTCGCGGATCAGCCCGTGCAGCCGCTGGTTGAGGTCGCCGTAGCGGCGGAACTCGCCGGCGTTGACCGCCCGCCGCATCAGCAGCCCGATCTCGTCCAGCTCGCTGGCCTGCTCGTCGGTCACCCGGGCCGCGGCGCGCGCCGCGACCAGGCCCTCCAGCACCATGCGCACCTCGGTGATCTCGACCGCCTCGTCGAGGGTCACCTTGCGGACGTGCGCGCCCTTGTTGCGCTCGACCTTGACCAGGCCGTCCGCCGCGAGGTCCTGCAACGCGGCGCGCACGTTGAAGCGGCTCACCCCGAGGCGCTCGCAGAGCTGCGCCTCCACGAGCCGCTCGCCGGGCAGGTACTCGCCGTTGAGAATCGCGTCCCGGAGGGCGTCCCGGGCGTGGCGGGCGGGGTCTTCGGTCCGGCCCGGGCCGGCGGGCGGGATGGTCGGACGACGGTCGTCGGCAGGCAAGTCCGGGCTCTCCTCAGGCTTTGATCAGCTGTTCGAGTCGCGGGTAGACGCGCCGGGCGTTGCGCTCGAAGACCTTCTCCCGGTCGCCGGTCGCAAGATCCAACGCTTCGACGTACCGGCGGGTGTCGTCGAAGTAGTGCCCGGTCCGCGGGTCGATGCCGCGCACGGCGCCGACCATCTCGGAGCCGAACAGCAGGTTGTCGATGTCGATGACCTCGAACAGCAGGTCGATGCCGGGCTGGTGGTAGACGCAGGTGTCGAAGAAGACGTTGCCCATGACGGATTCCTCCACCGGCGGCCGCTTGAGCATGTCGGCCAGGCCGCGGAAGCGGCCCCAGTGGTACGGCACCGCGCCGCCGCCGTGCGGGATGACGATCCGCAGCTCGGGGAAGTCCCGGAACAGGTCGGCCTGGAGGAACTGCATGAACGCGGTGGTGTCGGCGTTCAGGTAGGCCGAGCCGGTGGCGTGGAAGTTCGGGTTGGTCACCGCCGAGACGTGCACCATGGCCGGCACGTCCAGCTCGACCATCGCCTCGTAGAACGGGTACCAGCCGCGGTCGGTCAGCGGCGCCGAGGTCCAGTGGCCGCCGCTCGGGTCGGGGTTGAGGTTGCAGCCGACGAAGCCGAGCTCCTCGACACAGCGGCGCAGCTCGGCGATCGAGTTGGCGATCGGCACGCCCGGCGACTGCGGCAGCTGGCAGACGCCGGCGAAGCTGTCGGGATAGAGCCGGGTGACCCGGTGGATCAGGTCGTTGCAGGCCTCGGCCCACTGCCGGCTCACCGTCTCGTCGCCCTGGTGGTGCGCCATCGCCGAGGCGCGCGGGGAAAAGATGGTCAGGTCGACGCCGCGCTCGCGCATCAGCCGCAGCTGGCTGCCCTCGATCGACTCGCGGATCGCGTCGTCCGGGATGTCGGGGTACGCCGGAGTACGTTCGCCGGTCTCCCACGCCGCGAGCTGCGCCCTGCGCCAGTCGGTGTGCGCGGCGGGCACCGTCGTGTAGTGCACGTGGCAGTCGATGATCACTTCGTTTCTCCCCGGGGGTAGGCGGTGCCGTCGAAGAGCTTGCGGGCGGTGCGGACGACCCCCGACCGAAGGACCGTCCGGCCGTCGACGAGGACGTCGACCAGCAGGTGCCCGGATGGATGCTCGACGTCGACCTGGGAACTGCCGGCCGGCCACTCCGCGGCGAGCTCGTGCCCGACCGCGCCCGGCAGCAGCATGCCGGTGACCACGCTGATCGCCGCCAGCACGCCGATCGAGGTGTGCGGCCGCACCGGGATGAACGAGCGGGTGCTGACCCGGCCGCCGGCACGGGGCGGAGCGAGCAGCACGGTCTTGGGGATCGGCCCCGGTTCGTCGCCCAGGCCCATCAGCTGGGCGGCCTTGCGCCGGAACGCGTCGATCCGGCCGAGCAGCGGCTGGTCGACGGCGAGCCGCTCGGGCGACTCGTACCCGGTCAGGCCGAACTCCCCGGCCATCGCCAGCACCACCGGCATGCCGTTGTCGACGCACGTCACCTCGATCCCGTCGATCGCGTCGCGGATGTTGCCGGTGGGCAGCAGGCGGCCGGTGGCCGAACCCTCGGTGTCGGTGAAGGCCAGCGTCACCGGGGCCGCGGTGCCGGGCACACCGGAGATCGCCACGGCCCCGCGGTACTCGACGCGGCCACTCGGGGTGGCGAAGGTGGCGACGGCGACGCTGTCCGAGTTGACCATGCGGATGCGCACGCTGGTCTCCCGGTCGCCGGCCGGGACCAGGCCCCGCTCGACGGCGAACGGCCCCACGCCGGCCAGGATGTTCCCGCAGTTCTGCCCGGTGCTGACCGTGGGCTCGTCGACGCCGAGCTGCAGGAACAGGTAGTCGACGTCGGCCGACGGGTGCTCGGAGCGGCTGATCACGGCGACCTTGCTGGTCAGCGACGTGGCGCCGCCGAGACCGTCGATCTGGCGCGGGTCGGGCGTGCCCATCAGGCGCAGCAGCAGGTCGTCGCGCTCGGCCGGGTCGGCGGGCAGGTCGGCCGGCTCGAAGTAGAGCCCGCGCGAGGTGCCGCCGCGCAGCATCGTGCAGCGAACACCGGTGCTGTCGTAATCAGTCACCGTGGGCGTACTCCTCGTAGGAGACGTACTCGATGCCCAGGCCGGCCAGCTTGTCGCGCAGGCCGTACCGGTCGAGGCCGAGCTCGCCCTCGGCGAAGGCCGCCCGGGTCGCGGCCTCCTTGTCGAGGCGGGCCTTCGCCGACTTGAGGGCTCGGGGCACGTCGAGCCGGGGCACGAGCGTGACGCCGTCGTCGTCGCCGAGGATCACGTCGCCGGGGTGGATCGTCTGTCCGCCGAGGACGATCGGCACGTTCACGGCGCCGGCGGTCGCCTTCACCGAGCCCTGGGCGCTGATGGCGCGCGACCAGACCGGAAACTGCATTTCCCGAAGATCAAAGACATCGCGTACGCCGGAGGCCAGCACCGCGCCGCGTACGCCGCGCTTGCGCAGCGCGCCCGCGAACAGCTCGCCGAACAGGCCGTCGGTGGACGGGGAGTTGGTGGCCACGACCAGCACGTCGCCGGGGCGGCATTGCTCGACCGCCACGTGGATCATCAGGTTGTCGCCGGGCCAGCAGAGCACGGTGACCGCGGTGCCGCCCATCCGGGCCCCGGGCCAGGCCGGGCGGAACTCGGGGCCGAGATAGCCGACCCGGCCGAGGGCCTCGTGCACGGTGGCCACGCCGTAGCCGCCCAGGGTCTCGGCGTCGTCGACGTCCGCCCGCGGCGGGTTCGTTACCACGACGGTCCTCATGCCCCAGCCTCCCGAATCCCCGGCGGGACCTTGGTGGCGCGTCGCGCTCGTCCCGCTGCGCCGCTGTTACGGGTTAGAGCCTAGGTGGCGCGGGCGGATTGTCAACAATCGCGCTGGCCGGATCGACCGTACCCGACCCCTAGTTCGGCCACCTCACCTGCGCCTTCCAGTTTTGTTGACAATATTGGCTGCGATCTTGTCGCGGTTCGGCTGGGGTATCGCTGGACACCCACATGGGGTACCACTTCCGGGTGCAATCCGATGCATTTTGCCGGAGTGCTGGTGTGGGTTTCCGTATAGAGCGGGTAATCCGGACAATTGCCGCATGTCTCGTCATCGGCGACCTCTTGTCCTCGCGGGCGTGCTCCTGCTCATCGCCGGGCTCACCCCGGCCCGCGCGTCGGCCGGCACCCCACCGGCGAGCGGGGTGCTGCCCGCCGCGGACTTCCGGTCACCCAGGCCGGCCGCGGGCCGGATCGGGGTCGCCGCCGCACCGGTCAGCCTGCGCTACACCTTCGACGGCGGAGTGCGCAATCCGATCACCGACCTGGCAGGCGGGCACGAGCTGCGCCCGCTCGCCCAGAACGGCGGCGCGCTCCGACTCGTACCCCAGGGCCCTGGTCTTGCCGTTGATTATCCCGACCGTTGCACCTTGGCCCGCGAGATCGACTGTCCGAGGGCGATCCTCGAGGGCTTCCGCGACGACGGGCTCAACCCCGGCACGCGCACCCTCCAGTACGGCGCCTCGGTCCTGATGACCCACGGCGACCTGTCGGACGGGGCGAATGTGGTGCAGAAGGGCTATTCGGTCGGCGGCGTGAGCCAGTTCAAGCTCCAGGTCGACCATCGCCTCGGCCACCCCAGCTGCGTGATCACCGGCCGCACCGGCCGCATCTACCGAGCCGAGCCATGGGTCGACGTGGCCGACGGCCGCTGGCACGATTTGACCTGCGCACGCGCCAACAACCGCCTCACCACGATCGTCGACGGGGTGCCGCGAGCGTGGGTGCGCGTCCCGCGGCGCCTGTCCATCGCCAACGCCGAGCCACTGCGCGTCGGCGGAAAGGGCCCGGCCCAGGGCAACGACCAGTACGCCGGCGAGATCGACAACGTCTTCCTCACCATCGGCGACTAACGGACAATGGAAGGCATGCCCGACCTGAGCATCCAGGAGGCCGCTGACCTGCTCAACGTCTCGAATCTGACTTAGCGGGTGCCCGACAAGGCCGGCTAGATCGAGCGGGCCGGCGCGAGCGCGTGCCCCGGCTCGCCGACCACGGCGTGGATCACGTCGTCCAGGGTGATCACGCCGAGCGGCCGCCGGCCGTCGCTGACCAGCATGATGTGCAGGCGGTCTCGGCGCATGGCCAGCAGCAGGTCGGCCAGCGTCCGCTCCGGCGCCACCACCGCGAGCGGGCGGATGATGTCGGCCGGGATGGGCAGGCGGCGCTGTCCCGCCGCGTACCCGAGAATGTCTTTGACGTGTACGAAGCCCAGCACCCGGCGGGTTTCCCGGTGCACCACGGGAAAGCGGGAACGGCCGGTGCGGGTGGAGATCGCCTCGATGGTCGCCGGCGAGACGTCGTCGGCGACCGTGGTCACGCCCGACCAGGGGCGCAGCGTGTCGGCGGCGGTGCGGTCGTTGAGGCCGAGCGCCGCGTGGATCCGGGCGTACTGCTCCGAGCCGAGCAGGCCTTCGCTGCGTGCCTGGGTGACCATGCCGGCCAGCTCCTCGGCCGTGAAGACGGTCTTGACCGCGTCGGTGGCCTCGACCTTCCACAGCTTGAGCACCGTGCGGGAGGCCCAGCGCATCGCGTTGAGCAGCGGCTTGGTGGCGGTGCAGAAGGCCAGCATGAACGGGCCCAGGATCAGCGCGGCTCGTTCCGGACCGGCCAGGGTGATGTTCTTGGGCACCATCTCGCCGATGACCGTGTGCAGGTAGACCACCACGATCAGGGCCAGCACGAAGGCGACCGGGTGCAGCATGTTCTCGGGCAGGCCGAGCGCGGCGAACGGGCCCTCCAGCACGTGCGCGAGGGCCGGCTCGGCGATCGCGCCGAGCCCGAGCGAGCAGACCGTGATGCCGAGCTGGGCGCCGGCGATCATCAGGGGGATCTGGTTCATCGCCGAGAGCGCCCACCGGGCGGGCCGGGAGGTGGCGGCGAGCGGCTCGAGGGCGGTACGCCGGGACGCGATCAGCGCGAACTCGCCGCCGACGAACACGCCGTTGCCGATCAGCAGCAGGACGGTGACCAGGAGCTTAGTCATCGGCGGGCTCCGTGGCTGTGCCGCTACCGGCGCCTGGTCCTACGGACGGCGCGGAGAACCCGAGCCCCTGCGGGGCAGGTACGACGACGCGCACCTGTTCGATGCGGTGCCGGTCGACCTCCATCACGGTGAACTCCCAGCCGTGCTCCTCGAGCGACTCGCCCGCCACCGGGATGTGGCCGAGCCGGGCCAGCAGGAAGCCGGCGAGCGTCTCGTACGGGCCCTCGGGCAGCGTGAACCCGGTCTGCTCCATCAGCTCGTCCTCGCGCAGCATCCCGTCCACCAGGAACGTCTTGTCGCCGCTGGGCGCGGTCAGCTCCTGCGCGCCGGCCTCCTCGACGTCGGCGTCGTACTCGTCGGTGATCTCGCCGACCAGCTCCTCGATCAGGTCCTCGACCGTGACGACGCCGTCGGTGCCGCCGTACTCGTCGACCACGATCGCCAGGTCGGCGTCCGCCGCGCGCAGCGCCGCGAGCACCCGGTCGAGGCCGAGGCTCTCCGGCACGTACACGGGCTCTTTCGCGATCGTCGCGACGCGAGTCGCGGCACGGCGCTCGAGTGGCACCCCGAGCGCGTCCGGCACCCCGACCACCCCCATGACCACGTCGATGGTGTTCTCGTAGACGGGGAAACGGGTGTGCCCGGTGTCGCGCGAGACGGCGATGAGGTCGGCGACGCTCGCGGTGGTCTTGAGCCCGACCACGTCGACCCGCGGGGTCATCGCCTTGGCCGCGCGCTTCTCGCCGAAGCGGATCGTGCGGCGCAGCAGCGTCGCGGTCTCGGTGGGCAGCGCACCGGCCCGGGCGCTGATCGCGGCGAGCAGGCCCAGCTCCTCGGGCGAGCGGGCGCTGGCCAGTTCCTCCTGCGGTTCGATGCCGATCCGCCGGACCAGCCAGTTCGCCGAGCCGTTGAGCGCCGCGATCAGCCACTTGAAGAGCCGCGAGAAGGTGCGCAGCGGCGCCGCGGTGGCCAGCGCGATCGGCATCGGCCGGGCCAGCGCCGCGTTCTTGGGGACGAGCTCGCCGAAGAGCATCGACAGCAGCGTGGCGACGATCAGCGCGAGCGCGTGGGTGATCCCGTCGGTGGCCTCCCCGGCGATCGGCTTGATCAGCGGGTCGAACAGCTTCGAGAGGGCCGGCTCGGCGAGGTAGCCGGTGAGGATCGTGGCCAGCGTGATGCCGAGCTGGGTGCCGGAGAGCTGGAACGAGAGGTTGTGCAGGACGTGCTGCACGGTACGGGCGCGGCGATCGCCCTCGCCCGCCCGCGTGTCGATCTCGGCCCGGTCGACCGTGACGAGCCCGAACTCGGCCGCCACGAAGAACGCGTTCGCCGTCGTGAGCAGCGCGAACGCCGCCAACGGGAGCACCGCGGTCAGGAGCACGCCGTCCATGATCGGATTCACCTCGGTCCTCATTGTGCCGGACCGGCCATTCGCATGCGTGAACACGGGCGCGGGAAGTACGTGTGCCGCACCACCGGCTACCGTCGAAGGATGAGCCTTCCCGAGGAGTTCCTGCTGCTGGCCTACGACGAGGACGGCACGCCGCTGACGGACGGCACCCGCCTGGACAACGGGCTGGGCGGGGCGATCCTGCTCGAGCTGGCGCTGGCCCGCCGCGTGGACATCGCGGACAAAAGGGTGGTCGTGGTCGATCGCGGGCCGATCGGGGACGCTCTCGCCGACGAGGCGCTGGCGCGGATCGCCGAGGACAAGCCCCGCAAACCCGGCCACTGGGTCACGAAACTCTCGAAGCAGGCCCGCCCGCGCATCCTCGAGAAGCTGGTCGCCGACGGCGTGCTCACCGTCGAGAAGGACCGGGTGCTCTGGGTCTTTCCGCGTACGAAGTACCCGTCCGTGAACGGCGTTGTCCCGGCCGTCGAGGCCGCCGCGCGCGAGCGGATCCGTACCGCGGTGCTCGGCGCCGGCGAGGTCGAGCCCCGGACGGCCGCGCTCTGCGCGCTGGTCGCGGCCACCGAGCTCGACCGCAAGATCCTTCCGGGGATCGACCGCAAGCGGGTGACGGCCCGGCTCAAGGAGATCGGCGAGGGCGCGTGGGCCGCCGAGGCCGTACGCAAGACGATCGAGGAGATCCAGGCCGCCGTGATGGTCGCGATCATCGCCTCGACCACCGCGGCGACCGCGGGATCGTCGGCTTAGACCTCCTGCTTGAGCGAGCGGAGCAACACCGAGGCCACGTCGACGACCTGGACGTTCTCCTGCTCGCCCTTCGCGGTGACGCCGTCACCGATCATGGTGTAGCAGAACGGGCAGCCGACCGCGATGGTCTTGGCGCCGGTGGCGAGGGCTTCCTCGGTGCGTTCGATGTTGATCCGCTTGCCGATCTTCTCCTCCATCCACATCCGCGCGCCGCCCGCGCCGCAGCAGAACGAACGCTCGCGGTTGCGCGGCATCTCGGTGATCTCGCCCAGCAGCTCGCGCGGGGCGTCGAACACGCGGTTGTGCCGGCCCAAGTAGCAGGGGTCGTGATACGTCACGTCGCTCACCGGCTCGACCGGCG
>NZ_JBHTBJ010000028.1:0-104664 GCF_042664765.1 Paractinoplanes rhizophilus
GCGCGGGGTGCGAGCGGCGCGGGGCAGCGCGGCGCGGTGCGAGCGGGGCGGGGCGGGGCGGGGCGGGGCGGGGCGGGGCGGGGCGGGGCGTGTGAGCGGCGGGCTGAGGCGTTGATGAGTTGCTGTGCCGGGCGGACCGGAAGTTATCAAGATCGCGGCAGCGCTGGGTGAGGCGCGCGGGCGGAGCGTGCGGGTGCGAGCGAGTGGCCGCCGACGACCCCGGGGCTGGGCCCGCGGAGTCGCCGGCGGGGCATCTATCGCGCCGACCGGGTGTGTGCGATCGAGTCGCGATACCAGAGGGCGCTCTGCTTGGGCGTACGCGTCTGGGTCCGGTAGTCGACGTGGACGATGCCGAAGCGCTTGGCGTAGCCCTCGGCCCACTCGAAGTTGTCCATCAGCGACCAGGCGAAATAGCCGCGCACGTCGGCACCCTGCGCCCGGGCCTCGGCCACCGCCGCGATGTGCGACGACAGATACGCCGTGCGCTCGTCATCGGCGACGTACCCGGAAGCGTCGGGGTTGTCGTCGAAGGCGGCGCCGTTCTCGGTCACGACGAGAGGCATACCCGGGTAGTCCCGGTGCAAGCGCACCAGCAACTGAGTGAATCGTGCCGGAGTGATGGGCCAGTCCATCGCCGTGCGCGGCGTGTCGGGGAGCACGGCCCGCACGACCGGCGCGCCGCTGCCGTCGTGGGTGTTGCCCGACTCGTCGGTGCCGGCGAAGTCCTGCCCGAAATAGAAGTTGACGCCCAGCACGTCGAACGGCTCGGAGATGATCGCGAGATCGCCGTCCCGCACCGGGAAGGCCGACCCGCGAGCGGCCAGATCCGCGACCATGTCCGCGGGATAGCGGCCGTGCCGCAGCGGATCGAGGTAGATCCGCAGGCCCATCCCGTCGGCTCGCCGGGCCGCCTCCCGGTCCTCGGGGCTGTCGGTGAGCGGGTCGGCCGTGCCCATGTTCAGCGTGATGCCGTACGTGTGCGGCCGCGTCTCGAGCGCCCGCATCCGCTGCGTGGCGAGCCCGTGCCCGAGCAGCAGGTGGTGCACGGCGTGGAGGGAGTCGTCGAAGTTCTGCCGGCCCGGCGCGTGCACCCCGACGTGATAGCCGAGCCAGGCGGAGCACCACGGCTCGTTCAGCGTCGTGAAGGTGGCCACCCGATCCTGCAGCTTGTCGAAGACGATCGCGGCGTAATCGGCGAACCGGTAGGCCGTGTCCCGGGCCGGCCACCCGCCGGCGTCCTCGAGCTCCTGCGGCAGATCCCAGTGGTACAGCGTCACCCACGGGTCGATCCCGTTGGCCAGCAGCTCGTCCACGAGCCGGTCGTAGAACGCGAGCCCGGCCGGGTTGGCCGGCCCGCGCCCGCCCGGCTGCACCCGCGGCCACGCGATCGAGAACCGGTACGAGTCCACGCCCAGCGACTTGATCAGCGCGACGTCCTGCGGCATCCGGTGGTAGTGGTCGCACGCCACGTCGCCGTTGTCGGCGTCGTGCACGGCGCCGGGCTTGCGGCAGAACGTGTCCCAGATGGACGGTGTGCGGCCGTCCTCGGTGGCGGCGCCCTCGATCTGATAGGCCGAGGTGGCGACGCCCCACTGGAACGTGGTCGGCAGGCCGGCGGCGAGCGGGACAGCGGTGGTGGTGGGGTTCATTTCTCTCCAGAGTGGGGGATGCCTTAGCCCGCGGCGGGGACCGGGGCCGGGTGCAGCCAGCACGCGACGGAACGGCCGGCGCCGTCCGGGGTGTCCGGGCGGCCCAGCACCGGGATGACGGTCGGACAGGGCTCGAAGGCCCGCGGGCAACGGGGATGGAACGAGCACCCGGTCGGCATGCCCGCGAGGTCCGGCGGTGACCCGGGGATGCCGGCGAGCTCGCGCCGGGGACCGCGCAGGGCCGGGAAAGACCCCAGAAGCCCTTTCGAGTACGGGTGCAGAGCGTCTCGGTAGATCGTGGCCGCCGGCGCCTCCTCGACGATCCGGCCGCCGTACATGATGGCGATCCGGTTGGAGAACTCGACCAGCAGCGACAGGTCGTGGGTGATGAAGATGACCGAGAAGCCGAGCCGCTCGCGCAGCTCGATCAGCTGCCCGAGGATCTGCCGCTGCATCACCACGTCCAGCGCGGTGGTCGGCTCGTCCATGATGACCACCCGCGGCTGCAGGATCAGCGCCATGCCGATCATCACCCGCTGCCGCATGCCGCCGGAGAGCTGGTGCGGGTAGGCGTCCATCCGGTCGGGCGAGATGCCGACGAGCTTGAGCATCTCGCGGGCCCGCGCGGTGCGGCTGTGCTCGCTCATCTTCGGCTCGTGGGCCCGCAGCACGTCGGTGAGCTGCGTCGAGATCTTGTGCACCGGGTTGAGCGAGTTCATCGCGCCCTGGAACACGATCGCCGTCTGGTCCCAGCGGTACTGCCGCAGCGCCCGGTCGCTCAGCGCGAGCACGTCGTAGGGCGTGCCCTCGGCGGGGTGGTAGACGACCTCGCCGCCGCTGATCACCCCGGGCGGCGCGAGCAGCCGGGTCATGCCGTAGGCCAGCGTCGATTTCCCCGACCCGCTCTCGCCGGCGAGCCCGAGGACCTCACCCTTGTGCAAGGTCAAGGTCACATCGCGTACGGCGTGCACCGCGCGATCGCCGAGTCCGTAGTCGACGTTGAGGTTGCGAATCTCCAGTACCGGTTCCACTACTTCGCCTCTCGTGCCACGGGGGTGGCGATCCGGGCCGGCTCCTCGACGACCGGCGCGCCGGACAGCACCGGGGTGAAGCCGATCCGCATGCGCACGGTCCGGCCCGAGGTCGTCCTGACCTTGGTCTTGCCGGCGCTGCGCAGCCGGGGGCTGACGAACTCGTCGATGCCGAAGTTGATCAGCGAGAGCGACATGCCGAGCAGCGCGATCGCCAGGCCAGCCGGCACGAACCACCACCAGGCGTCCTGGCCGAGCGCCTGCTGGCCCTGCGCCCAGAACAGGATCGTGCCCCAGTTCCAGCCGTTGTTGACCACGCCGATGAAGGCCAGGGTGATCTCGGAGAGCACCGCGAAGATGACCGTGCCGACGAAGCCCGACGCGATCACCGCGGTGAGGTTCGGCAGCAGCTCGAAGCCGATGATCCGCCAGGTGCGCTCGCCGGACGCCCGGGACGCCTCGACGAAGTCCCGCCGGCGCAGCGACAGCGTCTGCGCGCGCAGCACCCGGGCGTTCCACGACCAGCTGGTGAGTCCGATGATCACCGCGATCAGGGTGTCGCTGACGTTGTTCAGCGTCGAGGTGATGATGATCATCAGCGGCACGGCCGGGATGACCAGGATGACGTTGGTGAACACCGACAGCGTGTCGTCGGTCTTGCCGCCCAGGTAGCCGGCCGTGACCCCGATCAGCACGCTGAGCACGGTGGCGATGATGCCGGCCAGGAAGCCGACGTAGACCACGCTGCGCGCGCCGACCAGGATCTGGCTGAGGATGTCCTGGCCCAGGTGGGTGGTGCCGAACCAGTGCGCGGCCGAGGGGCCCTGCACCAGGTCGTTGCTGCGCGCGCTCGGGTCGTACGGCGCGATCCACGGGCCGATGATCGCGAGGAGCACGTAGACGCCCAGGATGATCAGTCCGGCCGCCGCCTTGCGGTTGCGGACGAAGCGGAACCGCTGCCGCCGGACCCGGGCCGGCTTCGCGCTCTCCGGCTGGGCCATCGAGCCCTGCCCCGGGATGACCTGCTCGATGCTGGAGGTGGGGATCGTCATCGCTCAGCCCTCCTTGCGGGTGCGCGGGTCGAGGAGCAGGTACGCGACGTCGGCCAGCAGGTTGGCGAGCAGCACCGCGATCGTGATGATCAGGAAGATGCCCTGCATGAGCGGGTAGTCCTTGGCCCCGACCGCCTGCAGCAGCGTGTAGCCGAGCCCCGGGTAGGAGAAGACGATCTCCACCAGCAGGGTGCCGCCGACGATGAAGCCGAGCGACAGCGCGAACCCGGAGATGCTCGGCAGCAGCGCGTTGCGGGCCGCGTAGGACAGCGCCACCCGTCGCTCGGGCAGGCCCTTGGCGTGCGCGACGGTGATGTAGTCCTCGGCGGCCACCGTCACCATCATGTTGCGCATGCCCAGGATCCAGCCGCTGACCGAGGAGATCAGGATGGTCAGCGCCGGCAGCAGGCTGTGCTGGATGGCGCTGGGGATGAAGTACTGGTCCCAGGCGGGCACCAGGCTCGAGTCGAAGCCGCCCGAGGACGGGAAGAAGCTGTCCGGCCCGGCGAGCAGGTAGATCGCGATGATGCCGAGCCAGAAGTACGGCACCGACGAGAAGAACGTGGTGACCGGCAACAGGCTGTCGGTCCAGGAGCCGCGCCGCCAGCCGGCCAGCACGCCCAGCCCGGTGCCGAGCGAGAAGCTGATGACGGTGGTGATGCCGACCAGCAGCACCGTCCACGGCAGGGCCTGGCCGATCACCTGCGAGACCGGCGCCGGGAAGAACGTGAACGACAGGCCCAGGTCGCCGTGGAAGAGCTGCTTCCAGTAGTCGACGTACTGGTCCCAGAGGCTCTGGTCCTTGTCCAGTCCGAACAGGACGTACAGCGACTGGATCGACTTGGTGCTCAGCTGCCCCTGGTACTTGGTGATCAGCGACTGCACCGGGTCGCCCGGGACGAGCCGGGGGATGAAGAAGTTCAGGGTGATCGCGGCCCAGAGCGTGAAGAGGTAGAACGCCATCCGCTGGAGGAAGTACCTCACTTGGCCACCTCGGCATTGTCGTAGAGCCAGCAGGCCGCCCAATGCCCGGGCCGGTCGCCGATCTCCACGCGGACCGGGAGGTCGGTCGAGCATCGCGGCATCGCGGCCGGGCAGCGGGGGTGGAAGCGGCACCCGGTCGGCGGATGAATCAGGCTCGGCGGCTCGCCGTTGCCCCTGTCCTCTTCCAAAGGATCGACGTCTCCGGTGAGCCGGTCCGGGTCCGGCGCCGAGTCGATCAGCAGCCGGGTGTACGGGTGCGCGGGCGTCTGGGTGACCGTCTCGCTGTCCCCGCCCTCGACCATCCGGCCCGCGTACATCACCAGGGTCTCGTCGGCGAAGTAGCGGGCCGACGCGATGTCGTGGGTGATGTAGAGAATCGCGAGGTTGAGGCGCTCCTTGAGGTCGCGCAACAGGTTCAGCACGCCGAGCCGGATCGACACGTCCAACATGGACACCGGCTCGTCGGCGAGCAGGGCCTCGGGCCGGGCGCCGAGCGCGCGGGCGATCGCCACCCGCTGGCGCTGGCCGCCGGAGAGCTCGTGCGGGAACTTGTCGAGATAGCGCTCGGGCGGCGTGAGGCTCACCCGGGTCAGCAGGTCGGCCAGCGCGGCGTCGAGGTCGCCACCGTCGTTGTGGTGGATCCGCAGCGCCCGGGTCAGGTGGTAGCGGATCGTGTGGATCGGGTTCAGCGAGGCGAACGGATCCTGGAAGATCATCTGCACCCGGCTGGCGTACGCGCGGAACGCGCGCCCGCCCTTGACCCGGGTCGACGCGCCGTGCAGCCGGATGTCGCCGCCGGTGCGGGGATAGAGCTGGGCCAGCAGACGGGCCACTGTGGACTTGCCCGAGCCCGACTCGCCGACGAGGGCGACCACTCTGCCGCGCCGCAGGGTCAGGTTCACGTCATCGACGGCGTGCACGGCATTGTGCGTCCTGGTGAACAGATCACGCAGTTTCCGGCGGACCGGGAAGTGCTTGGTAAGCCCGATCGCTTCCAGCACCACCTCATCAGCGCCACCACCGGCGCCTGGTCCTCCGGACGGCGCGGAGGACCCGGGCGAGGGGGAGGCCTTGGCGTCTTGAACCGACGTCATGCCACTTCCTTCGAAGATGGGGCGCCGCTCCCCCGGGACGGACCGGGGGAGCGGCGTGGTGCGATCAGGAGTTGGCGGGCTTGAGGTGCAGGACGACGTCGAGCGCGTACGGCTGGGTGGGCTGCATGCCCGCGTACGGGTCGGCGTCGCTCGGCCAGCCGATCCAGTTCTTGGTGCTGAACGCGCCGCCCACGTTGTCCGAGCCGACCGGCAGCATCGGGGCCTGCTCCACGAAGACCTTCTGCATCTGGTTCATCGCGGTGGTGCGCTCGGCGTCACTGGTGGCATTCGCGTACGCCTTGAGCGCCGCGGTGGCCTCCGGCGACTTGAACCGGCCGAAGTTGCCCTGCTGCGCGGCGGTGCCGATCGGCTTGAGCAGGTCGCCGTCCATGACCGTCTGGTAGATGTCGTACGGCGTGGCGCCGCCGTTGGTCCACCGCATCGTGGCCTGGAAGTCGCCCTTCTGGACGTTCTGGTCCCACTTGTCCTGGTTGGCCTTGTCGACCGTGGCCGCGATGCCGATCTCAGCCAGGTTGGTCTTGATGATCTCCAGGGTGGTCTGGTAATCGGACCACGGCGCCGGGTCGGTCAGGGTGATCTTGACCGGCTTGCCGGACGGGTCGGTCAGCGTGCTGCCGTTGAGCTTGTAGCCGGACTTCGTCAGGAGCGCCTTGGCGCCCGCCACGTCCGGGGTGAGCTTCTTGTCCTTGTACTCCGGCGCGATGAACGCGTCGCCGGCGCCGTTCGGCAGGCCGGTCACGCTGTCGATCTGCGGGTGGAAGTAGCCGGCCTCGGCCTGGGTGAAGATGTCCGCGCGGTTGATCACCATGTTCATGGCCTTGCGCAGGTTGGCGTCGTCGAACGGCTTGATCGTGGTGTTGATGTACAGGCCGTGGATGCCGAGCACGCCGGGCGCCCAGATCTTGTGGTTCTGCGGGTCCTTCGAGACGAAGGTGGCCTGGTAGTTCGGGATGAAGACGAAGCTCCACTCGGACTCGCCGTTGGCCAGCGCGGTGGTCTGCGCGCTGTTGTCCGCATAGGACACGTAGCGCAGCTCCTTGACCTTGGGCAGGTCCTGCCAGTACCCGCTGTCCCGGACGGTCAGCACGACGCCGGCCTGGGTGAACGACTTGAGCGTGTACGGGCCGGAGCCGATCGGGTTCTTGTTGATGTCGGTCGCCGGATCCGACATCTTCTCCCAGATGTGCTTCGGCACGATCGGGGTGCTCGCCATGATCTTGTTCTGGTTCACGAACTGCGGCGACTTGAAGGTCAGGTGCACGACGTTGCCGTTGACCGCGATCTGGTCGAACGGGATCGCGTTGGCGTTCAGCGCCTCGTTGGTCTTGAGCAGCGTGAACGTGTACGCGACGTCGTCGGCGGTCAGCTTCTGCCCGTCCGACCAGGTGGCGTTGTCCCGCACGGTGACGTCCACCGACTTGTAGTCGGCCGCCCACTTCACCTCGCTGGCCAGCCACGGCTTGGCCGGGTCGGCCGGCTTGACCGGATTCCACATGGTCAGCGGCTCGTAGATCATCCACTTGTAGCCGAGCGCGTTGGCCGAGGAGGTGCCGGCGAACGGGTTGTGGTTCTCGGTCTGCGTGCCGTTCGGCATGCCGATCCGCAGGTAGTCGACCGACGCCTTGCTCGCGTCCTTGTTGGCGTTGGGCGAGTCACCGCACGCGGCGAGACCGCCGGTGGCGAGCACGCCCGCCACGGCGACCGCGAACAGTTTCCTTCTCTGCATCGCAAATGCTCCTCTGGAATGGGTGAAGAGGGGTGCCCGAGGGCGTGCGGGATCGCGGAACCGGCCGGCTGCCGGCTCCGTGAGCTCGCGGTGTGTTTCGATGACCGGTCGCCGGGGCGCGGCGACGGATCGGTTATCGGGTCAGGTCGCCGGGGCGCGGCGATGGATCGGTTGTCGGGTCGGGCCGCCGGGCCGCGGCGGCGAGTCGGTTTATCGGGTCGGGTCGCCGGGGCGCGGCGACCCAGTCAGGCGACTGTGGAGCCGCGGGTCACGAAGGTGGTGGGGATGACGGTCGGCGTGCTGGGCAGGGGTGTGCCCTCGAAGTGGGCGAGCAGCGTGCGTGCCGCCGCCTCGCCCATCTCGCGCAGCGGTTGGTGCACTGTGGACAGCGGCGGCTGGGTGTGCGCCGCGGTCGGGATGTCGTCGAAGCCGACCACCGCCACGTCCTGCGGGGTGTGGCGGCCGCTGTCGAGCAGCGCCTGCATCGCGCCGAGCGCGGAGAGGTCGTTGTGGGCGAAGACCGAGTCGAACTCGACGCCGGCGGCGAGCGCGGTGGTGACGGCGCCGGCGCCGCAGGCGACCGTGAAGTCGCCGAGTGAGACCCGCTCGGGCGGGATCGCGAGCCCGGCCTCGGCGAAGACGGCCGCGAAGCCGGCGGTGCGCTGGACGGTGCAGCCGAAGCGCTCCGGGCCGGTGATGACCAGCGGCTTGCGGCGGCCGATCCGCAGCAGGTGGCGCGCGGCCGAGCCGGCGCCGTCGTGGTTGGTGGTGCTGACGCTGGGGATGTCGCCCGAGTTCTGGTCGCGGTCGTCGATGAGCACCACCGCGAGGCCGCGGCGGTGCAGCGTGTAGATGTAGTCGAGGGTGCCCTCGGGCTCGATGACCAGCAGGCCGTCGAACGACTTGGCGGACACCTGCGCCCCGAACTGGCGCATCGACTCCTCGCCGCGGTTGCAGGTGAACAGCAGCAGGCCGTACCGCTCGGTCTCCAGCACGTCGACCGCGCCCTGGATCACCTCGCCGATCCACGGCCAGGTCAGCGACGGCACCAGCATGCCCACCACCCGGGTGCGGCCGCGGGCCAGCCCGACGGCGCGGGAGCTGGGCACGTAGCCGAGCTCCTCGATCACCGCCCGCACCCGCGCGGCGGTCGACTCGTCGAGCTCACCCTTGCCGTTCAGCACCCGGGAGACGGTCGTCTTGCTGACCTTCGCCCGGGCCGCCACATCGGCGATGGTGATCGGCACTGGTCCTCCTGTCCGGTGCAAACCCGCGACTCCCCGCCGCCGCCCATCGCATTTCCGCGATGGGAGCGTGTCCATTCCCGAAGGGTGCGGAACCGGTTTCGGGACCGGTTCCGGCAGTTAACGACAGTGGCCCGGGTCACGTCAATGAGAAGCAAACTTTATTTGTGTATCGCTACGGTAACCTCGCCGAAACCGACCGGAAAAATCCGGATTTAGACGGGTGCCGGGAGGGCCAGATGTGGCAGCACGATGCCCAATGGGGCATCGATGAAGAGACTTGCGTACGGCTCCCCGCGGGTCACGCCGCGATTGACGATCGCCACCCGGATGCCGTGCTTCACCGCCCGCAGCACGAACCGCCGGCCCGACATCACGGTCAGCGAGGAACCGAGAACCAGCAGCGTGCGGGCGTTCTCGACCAGCTCGAAGCTGCGCCGCACGCGCGCGGCCGGCACCGTCTCGCCGAAGTAGACGACGTCCGGCTTGAGCAGTCCGCCGCAGCCGAGGCAATCCACCACGGTGAATCCGTCCAGCGAATTCTCGGCCAGCTCGGCGTCGCCGTCGGCGTTGAACGCGATCGCCACTCCCGCGAAGGCCGGATTGACCGCGTCCAGCCGGCTGCCCATCTCTTCCCGCGGGCTCAGCGCGCCGCAGCCGAGACAGGTGATCCGGGCGAGGTTGCCGTGCAACTCGATCACCTCGCGGGCGCCGGCCGCCTGGTGCAGGCCGTCCACGTTCTGCGTGATGATCCCGTCGAGCAGGCCCCGCTCCTGCAGCCGCGCCACGGCCCGGTGGCCGTCGTTGGGCTCGGCCTGGCCGATGGTGCGCCAGCCGAGGTGGCTGCGCGCCCAGTAGCGCCGCCGGGCGACCGGGTCGCGGGTGAACGTCTGGTAGGTCATCGGCGTCGACCGCCGGGCCGACCCCGACGGGCCGCGGTAATCGGGGATGCCCGACTCCGTCGACAGCCCGGCGCCGCTGAGCACCACCACGCCACCCTCGGCGATCCACTCGCCGAGGGTGGCCACCTGCTCCACCACCTGAAGGTCCACGCACCCATAATCCCTCGCCAGATGGACCGGGTCACACGCCCGTGACCTCGGGGAGCCGTGCACGTTGCACACCAATTCGGTAGGTTGTTCCCGTGGCAGCTGTGGCGCATGTGCTCCGCGGTCACTCGGCGCCGAGCTGGTGGCGCAGTGACTGGGACGCTCGGCGCCTGCTCCGCTTCTTCGCCGGCCTAGCCATGCTGGCGCTGGCCTTCGCCGGTCCGGTCGCGGCGCCCGAGTCCGCCGCGCCGTCACCGGCGGTCATCACCACGGCGACCGCCGAGACGTCGGTCACGGTGAGTGATTCGGCGTCCGCGCTTTCTCCGGTACGCGTCGTGGCTGTGCCCGGCTCGCCCGAGCCGGCCGCCGTGATCGTCGTGTCCGCGGCCCTGACGGTCGTGCTCGCCGGCGCCGCCCTCCGGGTCCGCGGTCAGCGGGCCCCGCCCACGGCCTGATTCCGTCCCGCGCACCGCGACCGCCCGCCGCCGCAGAGCCGGGCCGCGCGGCTGCGTCAGGAGTCACCCCGTCCGCCCGTACGGAAAAAGGTCCTTGGGTTTTTCAGTCTTTGGGTTGTGAGGTGCATCGTGGAAACCGCTCTGGACAGTTTTCTCGTCTCCGTCCCGCAGGCCGCCGCGCTCTGGGTGCTCATGCTGCTCGGCGTCTTCCTCCTGGCCGGCCTGCTCGCCCGCCGCACCCGCCCGTTGCCCGAACCGGTCGACGACCCCGCCGCCGACGCCCGCCGCTACGCCGGCGAGGTCGCCGTGGCCGCCGAGCGCGCCGCCGCCACGGCCGAGCGATGCCGATCGGCGTGGCGCGAGGCGCAGCGCGAGCTCGACGCGGCCTGGCTGGCGTTCGACGCGGCCGACCGGATCGCCCGCGAGGCGGCCAAGGCCTGCGCCTACCCGCTGATGAGCCGGCGCCGCAAGCCCGGCGAGAACGCGGAGCGTCAGCGTTACCTGCATCACGCGGCGAGCGCCGCCGCCCGCAACCGGCAGATCTCCATCGCCCAGCTGAACGACATCTACGCCCACCGCGGCTGGAATCCGCGGCTGCATCCGGTGGTGCAGGAGTCGGCGCTGCGGCAGGCGATGCGCGATCACCGCTGGGCGGAGTACCAGCAGGCCCTGCGGCACGAGCGGGCCGCCTGGGAGCAGGCGGAGTTCGCCGCCGAGGCGTTGCGCAGCCTGCGGCTCGAGGCCGCGGCCGCGGTCGCGCGCGTGGGCGCCGGGCAGCCGGTCTCCGGTGACCAATGGTGGGCCGACTCGTGGACCACGGCCGAGCTTCCGGCGGCCGCCTGAGGTCGTGAGTGGAGGCGGTCGCGTTACTCCGCGAGTGTCATACCGGGCAGGTACGGTAACCGCACGGGACGACCGCCGCAGAGATCGTTAGGGGGCCGGCGTGACGCAGACTCCGGCGGGTGCCTCCCCGCCCGCGGTCCGGATGCACCGCGCCGCGGTGGTGGAGGACGCGCTGCACGAGATCGTCGAGCGCCGGCTGCGCCAGCGCGGCTGGCGGCCGGTGATCACGGCGTACACGGGGTATGGCGCGCCCGGCTGGGCCCGGGTGATGGCCCGCGTCGTGCTCACCCGCGGCGCCACCTCGCACAAGAGGCTGGAAAAGGTCCGCGGCTGGCGCAGCTTCATGAGCTCGCCGGTCAGCAACACGATCGTCCGCATCCAGATCGGCGACACGGTCACCGAGACCCGCACCGACCGCAGCGGGTACGTCGACTGCCGGGTCAAGGGCGACCTCGAGCCCGGCTGGGCCAAGGCGCGGCTGAGCACCGACGGCGCCCAGCCGGCCGACGCGCCGATCCGCGTGGTCGACCCGGCCTGCCGGTTCGGCCTCATCTCCGACATCGACGACACGGTCATGGTCACCGCGCTGCCCCGCCCGCTGCTCGCGGCGTGGAACACGTTCGTCCTCGACGAGCACGCCCGGATGGCCGTGCCCGGCATGGCGGTCCTCTACGAGCGGCTGATCACGGCGAACGCGGGCGCACCGGTGTTCTACCTGTCCACCGGCGCGTGGAACGTGGCGCCCACGCTGACCCGCTTCCTCTCCCGCCACCTCTATCCGGCCGGCCCCCTGCTGCTCACCGACTGGGGGCCGACGCCGGATCGCTGGTTCCGCAGCGGCCAGGAGCACAAGCGCAGCACGCTGCGCCGGCTGGCCACCGAGTTCCCGCAGATCAGGTGGCTGCTCATCGGCGACGACGGCCAGCACGACCAGGAGATCTACTCCGAGTTCGCGCACGCCCACCCCGACAACGTGGCGGCCGTGGCGATCCGCCGGCTGTCGCCCACCCAGTCGGTGCTGGCCGGCGCCATCCCCGGCCCGGCGGGCACGGCCGAGGCGGTCGGCTCCGGCGGCAAGACATGGTTCTCCGCGCCCGACGGGGCCGGCCTGTGGTCGCTACTCCGCGATACTGATGTCGTCTGAAGTTCTCTCCGCCTCGGTGACCCGCTGGTGCAGCCGGTCACGCACCTCGTCCGGGGTGTACGCGCGACGCTTGCGCTCGCTCCGGGCCACCACGACCCCGGTGGCCGCGACTCCCGCCAATCCCGCCAAGCCCACTACTTTCCACCAACGCATCACCCGAGGATAGACACGTGGACGCCGCTCTCAGTCTCGATCAGGCCCTCGACCTGACGCGCACCGGTGACATCTGGATCTTCCGCGGCCGCTCCGGCCCCGACCGGGCGATCCAGACGCTGACCAACAGCCCGGTCAACCACGTCGGCATGTCCCTGGTCATCGAGGACATGCCGCCGCTGATGTGGCACGCCGAGCTGGGCAAGTCGCTGCCCGACCTGTGGTCCGGCACGTTCCAGCGCGGCGTCCAGCTGCACGACCTCCGCGACGCGGTCACGGTCTGGGCGCACCGGTACGGCCAGCGCGGCTGGCTGCGCCAGCTCGAGCCCGGCGTGACCCGGTCCATGGAGGACAAGGCGCTCAAGACGGTCGCGCGGCTGGACGGCACGCCGTTCCCGTCCTCGGCGCAGCTGGCGTGGCGGTGGGTGCGGGGCCGGGTGCCACAGGTCCGACCGCGCAAGTGGGGGCACGGGCCATCGTCGTCCCCGTCCTCCTCCGACGCCGGGCTCGAGACCGCGTATTGCGCCGAGGTCGTCGCGGTCACGTACGAGGACATGGGGCTGCTGCCCCGCGGCCGCCAGCCGAACTGGTACGACCCCGGCCGGTTCTGGAGCGGCGACGAGCTGTCCCTGTGCGACGGGTTCGCCCTGGGCGACGAGATCGAGGTCGACGTGCCGGCGTGATCGCGCGGGCCGCGCGTGTCGAAAAAGGCGCGATGGCTCCGTCCCACCGAGGGAGCCGGTCACCGTGGCCGGTCCGCACCGAGGAGGCTCAGCATGGCGATCCGCCGCATGGATAACGTTCTCATCGTCGTCGAGGACATCGACGCGGTCATCGCGTTCTTCGTCGAGCTCGGCATGGAGCTCGAGGGCAAGGGACCGGTCGAGGGTCGCTGGGTGGAGCGGATCATCGGCGTCGACGACGTGCGGCAGGACGTGGCCATGCTGCGGGTCCCCGGCGGTCCCGGAAAGATCGAGCTGGCGAAGTTCCACGCGCCGAAGGCGATCCGCTCGGAGCCGGCCGACGCGCCGGCCAACACGCTGGGCATCCGGCGCGTGATGTTCGCGGTCGACGACATCGACGACGTCATCGCCCGGCTGCGCACGCACGGCGCCGAGCTGGTCGGCACGGTGGAGCGGTTCGAGAACATCTTCCGGCTCTGCTACGTCCGCGGGCCCGAGGGCATCGTCGTGGGGCTCGCCGAAGAGCTCACCTGAGACGGACAGTGTATGGACAATCCCGCCCGGGCGGACCAGCGTGGTTGTCCATGGATGGGGGCTTGGTGGGCCGGGTCGCCGAGGTGGCGGCGCTCGACGAGCTGCGGGCCGCCGCGGCGCGCGGCTCCGGCTCGGTGGCGCTGCTGACCGGGGAGGCCGGCGTCGGCAAGACGGCCGTGGTCGAGGAGGCGGTCGCCCGGGCCACCGGCATGACCGTGCTGACCGGCCGCGCCTCGCCGGACGAGGGCGCGCCCGCCTTCTGGCCCTGGCTGCGGCTCCTGGAGTCCGATGTGGACGGGCTGACGCCGTCGCTGCTCGCGCTGGCCGACGCGGGGGAGGCGGCCGCCCGTGCGCGGTTCCGCGCGATCGGCGACGTGGTGCGGGCCCTGCGGTCGGCGGCCACCCGGGCGCCGCTGCTGCTCGTGCTGGAGGACCTGCACTGGGCCGACCCGTCCTCGCTGGCGTTGCTCTCGGCGCTGGCGCGGGAGCTGTCCGGCAGCCGGATCCTGGTGCTCGCGACGTCCCGTACCGGCCTCGACCTTCCCGACGCCACCGTGCTGCCGCTGGGCCCGTGGGACGTCGCGGCGGTGGCAACGTACCTGGATCGCCTCGCCGGCCCACCCGTGCACGGCACCTGGGCGCCGGTCGTGCATCGGCTCGGCGGCGGGAACCCGCTCTACACCCGCGAGCTGGGCCGGCTGCTGGTGCGCGAGGGCCGTCTCACCGGCCCGGCCGGCGACATCGACCTGCCGGAGGGGCTGCGGTTGCTGGTGGCCCGCCGCACCGCCCAGCTGAGCCCGGCCTGCCGCGAGCTTCTCGGCGTGGCCGCAGCGCTCGGCGCCGAGATCGACACGGCGGTCGTTTCCGGCCCGGCGATCGTTTCCAGCCCGGCGATCGTTTCCGGCCCGGCCATCGCCGAGGCGGTCGAGGCGGGCGTGCTGGTCGACGACCCGTGGGCGCCGAGCCGGCTGCGGTTCGCGCACGAGCTCGTGCGGCAGGCCTGCTACGCCGGGCTGAGCCGGGACGACCGCATCGCGATCCACGCGCGCCTCGCGGATGCCCTCACCGCGTCCGGCGCCGGGCCGTTCGAGATCGCGCGGCATCGGGTACGCGCGGCCGCCGGCCCGGCGTCGCGCCGGAGCGCCGCCGAGGCGTGCGTGGCCGCGGCCCGGCACGCGACCGCCACCCTCGACCACGGCGAGGCGGTGCGCTGGCTGACCCGGGCGCTGGAGCACGAGCCGTCGGCGTCGTTGCGGCTCGAGCGGGCCGGCGCCGCGTACCGGGACGGGCAGCTCGATCTCGCGGTGGCCGACGGCGAGGCGATCCTCGACGAGGTGGGCGCGCCGGCCGCGCTGGTGATCCGCGGGCTGGGCGGACTGGGCGGGTCGCTCGCGCCGCGCCTGGTGCGGCTGTGCGAGCGGGCCCTGGCGCTTGACCTCGACGAGGCCGGCCGCGCCCAGGTCCTCGCCCAGTACGCGTTCCTGATCGCCGAGATGCACGACGGGCCCCGGGCCGAGCCGATCAGCCGCGCGGCGATGGCGCTGGCCGAGCGGTCCGGCCACCCGGGCGCGCTGGTGGCCGCGATCCACGCCCGGCACGAGGTGATCGACCCGATCCGCGACGTCGGCGAGGTGCTCGAGCTGGCCCGCCGAGGGGTCGAGCTGGCCGGCCCGGGCGGGCGGCCGGACGCCGAGCTCTGGAGCCGTACGTGGCGGCTGGACGCGTGGCTGTGCGTGGGCGACCTGGCCGAGTACGACGCCGAGTGCGCCCGGCTGGCCGAGCTGGTCGACCGGCTGGGCTGGCCGGTTGCCCGCTGGCACCTGCTGCGCGCCCGGGCGGTGCGCCAGCAGCTGGCCGGCCGGTTCGCCGAGGCCGCCGCCATCGCGACCGAGGCCCGCGACCTCGCGGCCCGTGCCCAGGACATGTCGGCCGGGCTGCTGCTGACCGCCTTCCAGGGCGGCTTGTCGCTGCTCACCGGGGAAAATCGGCACTGGCCCGAGGATCTGGCCGCGGTCAGCGCGCGGTTCCCGGGCGTGCCGATCGGGGTGGCCCAGCTCGGCCGCGTCGCCATGGAGATGGGCGACCGCGCCCTGGCCGCCGAGAAGGTCACCGAGCTGCGCGGTCTGCTGCCGCGGCTGCCGGTGGACGGCCGGCGCCCGTTCATCGTGATCACCGCGGGGGAGGTGGCCGCCTGGGTGGGTGACGTCGATCTGGCCGCGGAGTGCTACCGGCTGGCGTTGCCGTATGCCGGGCGTCATCTCAATTCGATGACCGCCTGCTACGGCGCGGTCGACCGGCCGCTCGGCGTGATCGCCGCTGCCGTCGGCGCGCCCGATGCCTTGCGGCATCTGGCCGACGCGGTCGAGATGGAGCAGCGGTTGGGTTCGGCGCCGTTCGTGGCGCTCTCCCAGCTCGCGTACGCCCGATCGCTGCGCGCCACCGATCACCGCCGGGCCCGCGCCCTGGCCGGCCGGGCCCTCGCCACCGCCCGCCGCCTGGGCATGCCCAAGGTCGCCGCGGAGGCCGCCGAGCTGGCCGGCGACGACCTGCTCACCGCCCGGGAGCGGGAGATCGCCGGGCTGGTCGCGGCCGGCCTGTCCAACAAGGCGATCGCGCAGCGCCTGGTCCTGTCCGAGCGCACCGTCGAGTCGCACGTCCGGAACATCCTCGGAAAGCTCTCGCTCACCGGCCGGGCCGAGTTACGGGGCTCTTCTCAGTACCAGCACTGAGGTTCGCGCTCCCGGGAAGCCCGAGGCTCGGGGGCATGACGACGAACCTGAGCACCGACCTGCGGCCCGGCACCTACACCATCGACCTGGCCCGCTCCACCTGCACGCTGACGGCCGCGCACGCGTTCGGCCTCAAGCCGGTCACCGCGACCATGGCCATCCGCGCCGGCACCGTCACCATCGGGGCCGACCCGCTGCGCTCCAGCGCGTCGGCGCAGATCGACGCCGCCTCGTTCCGCAGCGACGACCCCAAGCGCGACCGGGACATCCGCGGCAAGCGGTTCCTCGCCGCGGACGACCACCCGGTCATCTCCTTCCGCAGCACGGGATGCGGGCGAAGCGGCGGCGCCTGGCAGTTGACCGGCGTGCTGTCGGTGCGCGGGACCGACAGCGAACTGGTCCTGACCATCGACACCGTAGAGCCGACCGCCGACGGCTACCGCTGCGTCGCCCGGTGCACCCTCGACCGGGTGACCGCCGGCGTGCGGGCGGGCCGGGGCATTGTCGCCCGGCCCGTCCACCTCGAGCTCGACATCCACGCGGTCGGGTGAGCCACCCGCGCCGCCGACGAGTCAGCGCGTCCGGTCGTAGAGCAGGCAGATCGCGCCCGACTCGGTCGTCGACAGGTCGGTGAGCGACCACGACCCGGCCGGCAGGCCGTCGTCGAGCAGGCGGCGGCCGCCGCCGACGATCTCGGGGGCGAGCGTGATGCTGAGCCGGTCGACCTCGTCCGCCTCGAGCAGCGCCCGGATGACGCTGACACTGGCGAGCACGACGATGTCGCCGCCCGGCTGTGCCCGCAACTTGCGCACCTCGTCGGCCGGGCCGGCGCCGGCGATCCGCGAGTTCGGCCACGGCGCCTCGGTCAGCGTGGTCGAGAAGACCACCTTCTCGACCGCGTCGAGCCACTGCGCGAACGTGCGGTCCTGCGCAGCGGCGTTCTCGTCCTTGGCGACCGCGGGCCAGAACCCGCCGAAGCCCTGATAGTTCTTCCGGCCCAGCAGCGCGGTGGTGGCCGGGCCGGTCACCCGCACCATGTGATCCCGGGCGGCCTCGGTCACCGCGTGCGGGACGATCCATCCCATGTCGTACTCGCCGCCGAGGCCGCTGACCCGGCCGTCGAGCGAGAGAGTGATGTTCGCGACGACCCGGCGGGTGGTGTTGCTGTTCTCGTTTGTCATGCCTGAATCCTGTCGAGCCGGCCGCCCGGGAACATCTGCCACCTGGCAGAGATCTGCTGGCAGACTTCGGGCATGCCGGTTCTCCACCACCTGCCGCCCGAGCTGTCCTCGTTCGTCGGCCGTGCCGGCGAGGTCGAGGCGATCGGCGAGGCGCTGGCGGCCGGGCGGGTGCTCACGCTGGCGGGGCCGGGCGGCTGCGGCAAGACCCGGCTGGCCATCCGCGCCTGCCGGAAGTGGCCGGAGGTCTTCTGGGTCGCCCTGGAACGCGAGTCCGGCGCCGAGCGCGTCGCGCACCGGGTGGCGGACGCCCTGGACGTGCTGCTGCCGTCCGGCATCGACCCGCTGCCCGCGCTGGTGGCCGCGCTGCGCGACCGCGAGCTGCTGATCGTGCTCGACAACTGCGAGCACGTGCTGGCGGGCGCCGCCGAGGTCAGCGCGGCGCTGCTGGCCGGCTGCCCCGGCATCGCCGTGCTCGCCACCAGCCAGGCCCCGCTGGGCATCGCCGGCGAACGGGTGTGGCGGGTGCCACCGATGGCCCTCGCCGACGCGCTGGAGCTGTTGCTGGCCCGGGCCGGCGCCGAGGGCCCGCAGGCGCGCTCGGCGGCCCGGCGCGTCTGCGACCGGCTCGACCGGCTGCCGCTGGCCCTCGAGCTGGCGGCCGGCTGGACCGGCACGCTGTCGATGGCGCAGATCGCCGACTCGCTCGGCAGCCCGCTCGCGATGCTCGACGGGGGCGCGCGCACCGCGCCCTTCCGGCAGCAGACCCTCGAAGGCTCGATGCGCTGGAGCCACGACCTGCTCGACGAGGACGAGCGGGCGCTGTTCCGCCGGCTGGCGGTGTTCGAGCCCGGCTTCACCGCCGACGACGTGGTCGCCCTCACCACCGGCCCGGCCGCGCTCGCCGCGGGGCCGGCCGCGGTTGCCGGTGGGCCTGCCATCGCCACCGGCTCGGCCGGGCCTTCCCCTGGCTCGGCAGCGCTTTCCGTCGGCTCGGGCGCTTTGAAGGCGCTGCGGGGGCTGGTCGACAAGTCGCTGGTGGTGGCGGACACGACCGGTGCGGCGGCGAGCTACCGGATGCTCGGCGTCGTGCGGGCCTATGCCCTCGATCGGCTCGCCGCGGCGGGCGAGACGGCACGGTTCCGCGACCGGCACCTCGACCTCCAGCTCGACCTGCTGGAACGGCTCACGCCGCTGCTGGACACCGACCGGGACACCTGGCGGGCCCGGGTCGGGGCGGCCTACGCCGACATCCGGGCCGCGATCGAATGGGGACTGTCCCAGCAGGACGCGTCGCGGGCGCGGCGGCTGGCGGCGTCCTGCGGCTGGCTCTGGCACCTGGAGGGCCGGGGCGGCGAGGGCGTGCGGCTGCTGCGGCGGGCGGCCGAGCGCGGCGGGGACGAGCGGACCCCGCTGCAGGCGGACGTGCTGGCGGCGCTCGCGCTGGTCGGCGACACCGGACTGCCCGGCATCGAGGCGTACCAGGTGGCGTACGAGGCCCGCGAGCTGGCCGTCGAGGCCGGCGCCCCCGCGGCCGCGCGGATCAGCCGGGCGCTCACCGCCGTCGGGAAGCTCATGGTCGGGCTGGACGCCGCGATCGCCGAGGCGCAAGCGGCCCGCGACGAGGCCGTCCGGGCCGGCGACGCGTTCGTGGCCGACTCGGCCGAGACGTTCATCGGGCTCGTCCACGTGCTCACCGACGATTACCCCGAGGCGATCGCCCGCCTCGAGGCCGCGGTGGCCGGCCCGCTGGCCCGCGGCGACCGCGGGATCGCGACGCTGGCCCTCAGCTGGCTGGCGCTGGCCACGGCCCGCACGGGCGACCTGCGACGGGCGGGTGAGCTGGCCGAGCAGGCCGTGCGGACCGCGGCGCCGCTGCGCGACTTCCACTGGACCGGCTCGGCCCGCTGCATCCTCGCCGAGATCCGAATCCTGCGGGGCCGCCCGGCGGAGGCGGTGGAGGCGCTCGCGCCCATCGACCGCCTGCTCACCGACGACCTGCCGTTCATCACCGGCTGGGAACGCACCAAGGCGATGCTGGCGCTCGAGAACGACCACCCCGCCGAGGCGGTCGAGTGGTGCCGCCGGGAGGGCCGGTGGCAACCTGAGCCGAGCGATGACGGCCTGGCCCCCGAGACCAGGCTGGTGCTGGCTACCGCGCTGCGGCGGGCCGGCGATCGGGAGGCGGCCGCCCGCACCCTGCGGGCGCTGTGGGAGGCGCCGCTGACCGATGCGATGCCCCGCATCCGGGCCGGCGTCCTGGACGAGCAGGCGCTGCTGGCCCGCGCCGACGACCCGGAACGCGCGCTGCGGCTGCACCACGAGGCTCTCCGGATCCGGATCGATCACGGCCTCGTGCTCGGCTTCCTCGCCAGCCTCGAGTCACTGGCCGACCTGAACAAGCTGCGCGGCGCGGACGAAACCGCCGCCACCCTGGCCGGCGCCGCCGAACGAACCCGAGCCGACTTCGGCGCCGCCACACCCGCCCGCGGCGACTTCGGGGACGACGCCGCTGAGCCCGTGCGCGCCGACTTCACGGCGGGGTCGGCGGCGTCCCGAGCCGCCGCGGGTGCGGAGGCGGCGCGCCGACCGGTGTCGCCGGAAGACGCCGCCGTCGAGCGCGGTCGCGCGATGGACGTGCGGACCGCCGTCGCCTATGCGGCCAAGGCCCGCGGTCCCCGGCGCCGCCCGGACGCCGGGTGGGACAGCCTCACTCCCGCCGAGCTGTCGGTGGTGGAGCTGGCCGTGCAGGGCCTCAACAACGTCGAGATCGCCGCCCGCCTGTTCGTCGGCCGCGGCACGGTCAAGACGCACCTGGCCCACGTCTACGCCAAACTACAGGTGGCCAACCGCACCGACCTGGCCCGACTGGCCACCCAGCGCCGAACGCCCAGCTGAGGCCCCGCTTCCGCACAGTAAGCAGAGCAAAGGGCCCGCGCCGCCCGAGCCGGACCCGCCAACCTTCCCGCCAATGCCGGGCCCGGCGGACCGTCGAGGCCGGCTTGTCGTGACGGCTCAGCGGCCGCCGTGACGGCGGCCGCCCACCCGGCTGGAGGCCGAGAATCCGGCCGCGCCGCCCGAGGACGCCGGGGCCGAGCCACCGCGGGGCTGGCCGGAGTTGCGACGGCCGCGAGCCTGCCCGGCGGCGGGCCGAGCGGTGGTCGTAGCGGCGGGCTCGCCGCCGTGACCCGCGCCCCGGCCGCGCCCACGGGACCGTCCCGGCCGCCCGGACTCGTTTGCCCCGCCCACCGTGGCCTGCGCCGACGACGACCGCGCGGAGGGGGACTGCGTGGACGACGACCGCATGGACGACGACTGCCCGCCCGGAGCGGCGTTCCGGCCGGCGCCGCGGCCGCGGGAACGGCCACCCGGACGCCCCGACGGCGCCGGCTGGGCCGGCACGGAGGGCGGCGCCACGAACCTGCGCTCGCCGGGCGCCAGCTGCGCCAGCAGCGGGTCTCCCGGACGGGTCCGGCTCGTCGTGGGCCGCACACCGGCCTTGCGCGTCAGATCGCGTACCTCTGCTTGTTGATCGTCGGTCATCAGCGTGACCACCGTGCCCTGCGCGCCCGCTCGGGCCGTCCGGCCCGAGCGGTGCAGGTAAGCCTTGTGCTCGACCGGCGGGTCGGCGTGAATGACCAGCGCCACGTCGTCGACGTGGATGCCCCGCGCCGCGATGTCGGTCGCCACCAGCGTTTCCGCGCTGCCGTCGGAGAAGGCCGACAGGTTGCGGTTGCGCGCGTTCTGCGCCAGGTTGCCGTGCAGCTCCACGGCCGGCACCCCGGCCGCGACCAGCTGCTTGGTCAGCACCTTGGCCCGCCGCTTGGTGCGGGTGAAGACCACCGTGCGTCCGGGCGCGGCCAGCAGGTCGACGAGCACGCCGAACCGGTCGTCGCCGCGCACGTGCAGCACGTGGTGGGTCATCTCGACCGGCGCCTCGGCGGCCGAGTCGACCGCGTGCGTCACCGGGCGGCGCATGAAGCGCTTGACCAGGATGTCCACCCCGTTGTCCAGGGTCGCCGAGAACAGCAGGCGCTGCCCGTCGCGGGGCGTCTGCTCCAGCAGGCGGCGCACCACCGGCAGGAAGCCCAGGTCGGCCATGTGGTCGGCCTCGTCGAGCACGGTGACCTCGACGGCGTCCAGGGACGCGTGCCCGTTGCGCAGGTGGTCGTCGAGCCGGCCGGGGCACGCCACCAGCACGTCGACGCCGGCCGCCAGGCCCTTGATCTGGGGGTTGGCGCCGACGCCGCCGAAGACGACGAGGGTGCGCAGGCCGAGCGTGGCCGCGAGCGGCGCCAGCGCGGCGTCGATCTGGGTGGCCAGCTCACGGGTCGGCGCGAGGATCAGGGCCCGCGGCCGGCCGGGCCGCCGTGGCTTGTCCGAGGCGGCGAGGCGGGCCAGCACGGGCAGCGCGAACGCGTACGTCTTGCCGGAGCCGGTGCGCCCGCGGCCCAGCACGTCCTTGCCGGCGAGCGAGTCGGGCAGGGTGGCGGCCTGGATCGGGAACGGGGTGGTGATGCCGAGAGCGGCGAGCGCCTGCGTCAGTCCGACTGGCACGCCGAGCTCGGTAAAGGTTGTCATGTAGCGGGAACTCCAAAAGGTCGGGGATACCCCAAGCGATCAAGACTACCCGGTGCGGGAAGCAACCGTTCTGCACCCGGATGAGACCCGGGTCGCACTCAAGGCCGATCACCGTTCTCCTCAGTGCCCGGACTCCCCCCGCCCGGGCGTTACCGCGAGGAGATCCCCCACCATGAGCGGTGCACTGCCCCTCGACCGCGGCGTGAACGCCGATCGCCGCCGCGAGGACATCGTCCAGGAACACATGCCGCTGGTCGGCCACCTGGTCCGCGAAATGCTGGCGCGAGTGCCGCAGCATGTCAACCGCGACGACCTGATGTCGGCCGGCTACGCGGCGCTGGTGCACGCGGCCCGCGGCTTCGACGCCGGACGCGGTGTCCCGTTCGCCCGGTTCGCGGCCACCCGGGTGCGCGGCGCCCTGCTGGACGAGCTGCGCGGCCTGGACTGGGCGAGCCGCTCGGTACGGCAGCGGGCCCGGCGCACCGACTCGGCCCGCCAGGAGCTCACCGCCGAGCTGGGCCGCACGCCGACCGTGTCCGAGGTGGCGGAGCGGCTGGGCTGCTCGGTGGAGGACATCGAGCACGCCGACGACGACGTGCACCGCGCGGTGGTCTTCAGCCTCCAGGGGTTCGCCACCGCCACGGCCGACGACATGGTCACCGAGCCGAGCGCCGGTCCGGAGGAGATGCTGATCCGCCGGGAGCGGCTGGGCTACCTGCGGCACGCGGTGGACGCGCTGCCGGAGCGGCTGCGCGCGGTGGTCCAGGGCTACTTCTTCGACGAGCGGCCGATGGCCCGGATCGCCGAGGAGCTGGGCGTCACCGAGTCGCGGGTGTCGCAGCTGCGCGCCGAGGCGCTGGCCCTGCTGCGCGACGGGCTGAACACGCACCTGGACCCGTCGATGGCGGCGCAGAGCCCGCCCAAGGAGGGCTGCGTGGCCCGGCGCCGGGCCGCCTACTACGACCAGATCGGCGCGCGCGGGGACCTCCGTACGCGTCTGGCCCTGACCGGCCCGGACGGCCTGCCCCGCGCGGCCTGAAAGCGATGCCCGCCGCTTCCTCGAGGCGGCGGGCATCGAGTCACTGACCGGCGCAGGTGCCGGCCTTCTTCTGTGCGGCGATCGCCTTGGCGGCGCCGAGCTTGTAGAGCGCGAGGCCCTCCTTGGCCGGCTCCAGCTTCCAGGAGTCGTTCTCGTAGACCATCGTGTACGACTGCGCCGCCACCAGCTGCTTCGCGATGACGATCGCCTTGTCGGTGCCCTCCATGCGGGCGCTGGTCAGCTGGATCGCCAGACCCTTGCGGGAGCAGGCCTGGTTGAGCTTGACGTAGTCGTCCTTGCTGATCGCCTGCTTGCCGGCCGTGGTGTACATGTCCCAGGCGCCGGCGAAGTCGCCGCCCGCGAAACGGTCGAAGACGGTCTGCGCGGCGGCCTTGGCGCCCTCGACGGTCTTGGGCTCGGGCCCGCCGGCGGCGGCCTGCGCGGCGTTGCCGGCGGGCTCGTCGTCGCCGGAGCACGCCGAGACGAGGGTGAGGGCGGCGACCCCGGTGAGGGCGAGCGCGCCGAGACGAGTGATCGGGTGGTTGTGGTTCATGCCGGGACTAAGTGCGATCGAGGGTCGTGCGTAACGGCTCGCCGAGAAATTTGACAGATTGCGGACAGCTCCGTCACTGGTTGGGGAACGGCCGTCGATGGGCTAATCTGAGCGATTGTCGAGCAATAAAAAAGCAGCCAAGAATGGCTGCCGGAGACGAATGTTACCACAAAGGGGAGCGAATTTGTCAAGCTCCGCCGCGGACGACCTCCGTTCCGAGCAGGCGTACCTCACCACCCTCTACGGTCGCCTGGACGGCCTGCGTGAGCAGGCCGATCGGCGTCTCAAGACCATTCTGCTGGAGGCCGGCGGCACCCCGCAGGGCCGCACCCAGCGCGAGGCCACCCGGGCGCACTACGCCGAGCAACTCGCGCAGATGAATGCCGTCGAAAACGGCCTGTGCTTCGGCCGGCTCGATTTCGCCGCGGGTGAGCCGCGTTACATCGGCCGGCTCGGGCTCTCGGCCGAACGGCACGACCGCGACCCGCTGCTGGTCGACTGGCGCGCCCCGGCGGCCCGCTCGTTCTACCTCGCCACCGCCGTCTCGCCCGATGGGGTGACCCGCCGCCGGCACCTGCGCACCAGGGGGCGGGTGCTCACCGGCATCGACGACGAGATGCTCGACATCGAGGCGGCGGAGCCGGGCGGGCGCGAGGACGTGACCGGCGAGGCGGCGCTGCTGTCGGCGCTCACCGCGAGCCGCACCGGCCGGATGCGCGACATCGTCGAGACCATCCAGGCCGAGCAGGACGAGGTGATCCGGGCCGGGCTCAACGGGATCATGGTGGTGCAGGGCGGGCCGGGCACCGGCAAGACCGCGGTGGCGCTGCACCGCGCGGCGTACCTGCTGTACACGTACCGGGCCCAGCTCACCAAGCAGGGCGTGCTCATCCTCGGGCCCAACCCGACGTTCCTGCGCTACATCTCGCAGGTGCTGCCGTCGCTCGCCGAGACCGGGGTGCTGCTGGCCACCCTCGGCGACATGTTCCCCGGCGTGCGCGCCCGGGCCGTCGAGTCGCCGCCGGCCGCCGCCGTCAAGGGCCGCCTCGGCATGCTCGACGTGCTGCGCAAGGCGGTCGCGGACTGGCAGAGCGTGCCGGACGACTACGTCGAGGTCGACCACGACGGGTACCCGCTGCGCATCGAGCGGGCGGTGCTCGAGGACGCCCGGGCCGCGGCCCGCAAGTCCGGCCGCCCGCACAACGTGGCCCGGCAGATCTTCGTGACCGAGGCGATCCACGCGCTGTCGCTGCAGATCGCCGAGCGGATCGGCGCCGACCCGCTGGGCGGGGACAATCTGCTGTCCGAGGCCGACCTCGCCGAGACCCGCCGCGAGCTGCGCGAGGACATCGACGTCCAGCAGGCGCTGTTCGACTTCTGGCCGGTGCTGACCCCGCGCCGGGTGTTGCGCGAGCTGCTCTCCGATCCGGTGCGGTTGGCGTCGGCGGCGGGCGATCTGCCGCCCGAGGACAGCGCGCTGCTGCTGCGCCCGCGGGACGCCCGGTGGACGCCGGCCGACGTGCCGCTGCTCGACGAGCTGGCCGAGCTGCTGGGCGTCGACGACACGCTGCGCAAGCGGCAGGCGGCGGTGGAGAGGCGCGAGGCCATCGAGTACGCCGAGGGCGTGCTGGAGATCGTCGAGGGCTCCCGATCGCTGGACTTCGAGGACGAGAAAGACTTCGAAAAGGACGAAGTGCTCTCCGCGGCCGATGTGGTGGACGCCAGCGCGTTCGTCGAGCGGCACGAGGTGCTCGACACGCGTACCGCCGCCGAGCGCGCCGCCGCCGACCGCACCTGGGTCTTCGGCCACGTGATCGTCGACGAGGCGCAGGAGCTGTCGCCGATGGCCTGGCGGCTGCTGATGCGCCGCTGCCCGAGCCGCTCGATGACCGTGGTCGGCGACGTCGCGCAGACCTCCGAGCTGGCCGGCACCACGGGCTGGGAGCAGGTCTTCGAGCCGTACGTGGCGCAGCGCTGGAACCTGGTCGAGCTGACCGTCAACTACCGCACGCCGGCCGAGGTGATGGCGGTCGCGGCCGACGTGCTGGCGGCCGTCGACCCGGCGCTCCAGCCGCCCCGATCGGTTCGGTCCGCGGGCGTGGCGCCGTGGGCGCTCCGGGTGCCGCGAGCCGCGCTTCCCGCGGAGATCACTGCGGCCGTACGCCTGGAGTCCGCCGAAGTGGGCGAGGGCCGTGTCGGGGTCCTGGTGCCGGAGGCCCTCGAGCCCGAGCTCGGCAAGCACCTGGTCGAGACCGTTCCCGGAGCGGCCGTCGGCGAGCAGCCCGACCTGCTCAACCAGGTCGTGCTGATGACCGTCCGCCAGGCGAAGGGCCTCGAGTTCGACGCGGTGATCGTGGTCGAGCCCGACGAGATCATCGCCGAGAGCCCGCGCGGCCTCTCCGACCTCTACGTGGCCGTGACCCGGGCGACCCAGCGCCTCGGCGTCCTGCACACCGCCGATCTCCCCAAGGTCCTGACCGCCCTGGCTCCCTGACGCCGCCCATGCCAAAGGGGCCCGGCACGCTGCCGGGCCCCTTTGCTCTGCTCACCGTGAAGAAGCTTTGCTCTGCTCACCGTGAAGAAGCGCGCTTCCCCGGAGTGAGCAGAGCAAAGGGGGTGGCTCGGTCAGGCGGCGGGGGCGGGGAAGCGGTCGATCGGGCCGCGGCCGAAGGTCGTGTGGCCGTGGGCGTTGGTCATCGCGAGCCGGCTGTGCAGCGAGGTGCTGTTCGCGATGCTCGCGTAGTAGGTCGCCCGGCGGCGGGCGGTGATGCTCTCCGGGTTCTCCGGAACCGGCGCGAGGTCCGGGTTCAGGTGCGTGTTGAGGCCGTCCTTGAGCAGCGACAGCGCCTCGGCGCGCAGCTGGCTGATCCGGCTCTCGGTGACGCCGAGGTCGGTGGCGATGTCGGCCATCGGCCGCTCCTGCAGGAAGTACTCGCTGATCACGTACTGCAGCCGCTCGGGCAGCGAGCCGATCGCGTGGTGCAGGTAGCCGATCTGCTCACGGCGCAGCAGCATGTCCTCCGGGCCCGGCGTCTTCTCGGTGACCAGGTCGTCGGCGCTCGAGGTGGTGAAGCCCTGCAGCGACAGCACGGTGGCGCGCTGCACGTCGGTGTCGGTCTGCTGGAGGTCGGTGGTGGTGGTGCCGAGCGCCTGGGCGAGCTCGTCCGGGGTGGGCGTGCGGCCCAGCGTGGTGGTGAGCTGCTGACGGGTGGTGTCGGTGGCGCGCGCCTTGGTCCGCACCGAACGCGTCGCCCAGTCCAGCGAGCGCAGCTCGTCGAGGATGGCGCCACGGATCCGGGTGCTCGCGAAGCGGTGGAACGGGATGCCGCGGTCCGGGTCCCAGCCACGGGCCGCGGTCACCAGCGCGTGCAGGCCGGCGCTGGTGAGGTCGTCCCGGTGGATGTGGTTCGGGATGCGGGTGAGCATGTCGCGCACGAGGTGGCCGACCAGCGGCATGTGCGTGCGGATCAGCTCCTCCTGCTCGGTGGCCGAGAGCACCGTCGCGGCGGGCGCGGTGTCGGCGGCGTTCGTCACGTTGGTGGTCATGTGGTTCCCCCGGTTTGTTGTCGGCGGCCCAGTTCGCGAGCGGGCTACCGGCTGACGGGGAAGACTCTCCGTGGCGACGGGTACTGCTTTCGGTCACGCTGAGGTGCGTCGAGGTTGCTGTGCCGGCCGGCTCCGCGCCGGCGCGGCGGGCGCGGTTTAGGAACTTGCCGGGATTGGGCAGGCTGGTCTCATGGACCTCACCGACAGCGGGACGACGGTCAATGTCATCGCCGGGGTGGCCATCGCGCTCGGCGTGCTCGGCGTGGTGATCCCGGTGCTGCCCGGTTTGCTGCTGGCCTGGGCCGGCGTGCTGTTCTGGGCGCTGGCCGGGGACGCCCCGGGCACGGTCAAGTGGCTCGTTCTCGTGCTCGCCACGCTGGTCGCGGTGATCGGGGCGCTGATCAAGTACCTCGTACCCGGAAAGCGGTTGAAAGCCGCCGGCGTGCCCAACTCGGCGCTGCTGGCCGGCGGGGTGCTCGGGCTGATCGGGTTCTTCGTGGTGCCGGTGGTGGGGCTGGTCCTCGGCTTCGTGCTCGGGGTGTGGCTGGTCGAGCGGGCCCGGCTCGGCCCCGGTCGGGCCTGGCCGGCCACCAAGCAGGCGCTCGGCGCGGCCGGCCTGGCCATGCTGATCGAGTTCACCGCGGGGCTCGGCGTCGCGGTCGTCTGGGTGTTCGGGCTGCTCGCGGCCTGACGCGCCCGCTCGTTACCGGAACCGGCGCCGGCGCCGGCGCTGGGTGAGCAGGAGCAGCAGCGGCGTGCCGGCCAGCGCCAGCGCGATGCCGCCCGCCGCGATCACGGTCATCACGTCGCGGCCGGATGCCGCCCGGATCGAGGGCGGGGCCGCCTTGGGCGCGGTCGTCGACTCGGCCCGGGCGTCGCCGGTAGCCGCCTTCTGCTCGGCGACCTCCTCCGGGGTGACCAGCTTGCCGACCGAGGCGTCCCGGGGCAGCGAGAAACCCCAGTCCAGCAGCGCGGCCCCCTGCTGCCAGCCGCGCAGCGGGCGGGCCTCGGCGCCCAGCAGAGTCACCACGAGCCGGCGGCCGTTGCGCTGGGCCGCGCCCATGTAGCTGTGCCGGGCCACCGTGGTGAAGCCGGTCTTGCCGCCCATCGCCCCCGGGTAGTTGAAGATCAGCTTGTTCTCGTTCTGGAACTGGAAACCGCCCTTCTTCAGGTGCGGCTGGGCCGGCATCTGCGCGGTCTTGGTGAGCACGTACTTGCGGAAGTCGGCGCTCGCGAAGTCCTTGCGGGCGATCAGCGCCAGGTCGTACGCGCTGGTGAACTGCCCCTTGCCGTCGAGGCCGCTGGGGGTGACCGCGTGCGTCTGGTACGCGCCGAGCCGCTGGGCCTCGGCGTTCATCGCCGCCACCGTCTTGGCCACGCCGTCCGACCCGCCGCCACCGGCCAGCCGGGCCAGCGCGTTCGCCGCGTCGTTGCCCGAGTTGAGCATCAGGCCGAGCCAGAGCGTGGAGATCGGATACTTGCCGCCGACGACCAGGCCCACCGCCGAGCTGTTGACCTCGATGTCCAGGTCGCTGCGCACCACGGTCATGGTTTGCTTCGGGTCGAGCTTGTCGATCACCGTGGCGGCCAGCAGCGTCTTCTGCACGCTCGCCGGGGTCTGGTAGACGTGCGGGCCGCACCCGCCGAGCACCTCGCCGGTGTCGAGGTCGGCGACCATCCAGGTGGTCGCCGTGACCGCGGGCGGCCGTTTCGCGCCGGCCGGAACGATCAGGCCGTGGGTGGCGAGCGCGTCGCCGCCGACCGCGCTGTCGACCGGATCGTCGGGCGGCGGCACCGGCCGCGGGGGGATGCCGGCCGGTTTTGCCACCTTGGGCTTCGGACACGGAATGTCGGCTGCGCCGGCGGCGGTCGCGGGGGTAGTGATCACCGCTACTACCGCGACTGTGGTGGCGGCCAGCGCCGCAGCGATCCGGCTTCGGGGGATGCGGATCAAGGCCAGGTGACTCCCGCGTCGAGCCGCTGCTCGAGAAGCCGAGCCAGCGGAATGGTTTCGCCGTCACCGCCGCCCGCGCCGACGATCAGCCTGGGGGTGCTGGGGGACAGGTCGGCGCCGGCGAACCGGGCGCGCCACGATGACGGAACGGTCAGGACGTAATACTCGCCGTGCTCGCCGACGGCGACCGAGCGATTGGATTTCAGATACCACCCGCGGGCGCTCGTGCGATATGTCGCGCGGCCGTCGAAGCTGCGCGCGGTCAGCGGGTGCGGCGCCAGGCCACGCTCGGCGGCCCGGCGGACGAACGAGGACAGCAGGTCGGCGGCCTGACGCGTCTCGGCCTCGCGACCGGCGGCCAGCGCGGCCGCGTGCCCGTCGATGGCCCGCCGGCGCTGCTCGTTCCACGCCGCGCGCTCGTCCATGCCTGCGACCCTAAGCGATCCCCGTGCCCGCCTGCCACCCGGTCTTTCCCGGCCCGTTTCCCTCCGAATGCCGGTCCCGCCATTTGAATAACGGACCGGCCACGGAGCGAAACAATTGCGAATTCTGGCCCGATGAGTTGCGCCGGAAGCCGGTTACGAGCAACACTGGGCGCGGTTGATCTGGATTAACTCGGGAGTCATTATGGCGCGGCAGGTTATCACCACGCTGATCGACGATCTGGACGGAAAGAAGGCGGACCGCACGGTCGAGTTCAGCCTGGACGGTATTAACTACACGATCGACCTTTCCGAGGCCAATGCCGGGAAGCTGCGCAAGGCTCTCGACCCGTTCATCAACGCGGGCACCCGGCTGGGCCGGAACGCGGGCCGCATCCCCGCCCGGCGCGCGGCCCCCAGCCGCACCGCGGGCTCGCGCGACGAGAACCGGGCGATCCGCGAGTGGGCCCAGGCCAACGGGCACCAGATTTCCGAGCGTGGGCGCATTCCGCAGTCGGTCACCGACGCCTACCGGGCGGCGAACGGCTGAGCTGAGCTGAGCTGGCTGGCTCCGCTTCGCTCCGCGGGCGATCGCCCCTTCGGGGCCGATGAGGAGACAGATGATTTCCGGCGCCGCAAACCCCGCGGCGACGGAAATCGTCTGTCTCCTCATCGGCGGGGTGATCGCGTGTGTGGCTCTCTAGGAAAGCGTCCGAAGAGTTGGTAGTTCGGCGGCCGCCGCGTCGAGGACCTTTTCGTCGCCGGCGTACCAACTCGATGCCCGTGGCCAATGGGTGATGGCGTCCGTGAAGCCGAGGGCCGCGGCCCGCCCGACCGCGTCGGTGAAGGCGTCGACGCTGGTCATCGAATAGACCGGGGACGTGTCGAGGTTGAGATAGCGCGGCATCGCGTCCGGCGGTCGGCCGGCCGCGCTCAACGCCTCTTCGAAGCGGGCAACGGTCTCCGCTACCGACCGCCACCACGACCGCGCGTCCGGGACGTCGTGAGCGCCGGTGGTGACCCAGCCGTCGCCGTGCCCGGCGGCCAGCCGCAGCGTCCGTGGGCCGTTGGCCGCCACGATGAACGGCGGCCGCGGCCGCTGCAGCGGGCCGGGGATGCTGCGCGCGCCGACCGCCTGATACCACTCGCCGCGCCAGGTCGTCGCCGGGTTTGCCAGGATCGTGCCGAGCAGCTCGAGGAATTCGGTGAACCGGTCGACCCGCCGGCGCGGGGTCAGCTCGGGCTCGCCGAGCACCGCCGAGTCGAAGCCGGTGCCGCCGGCGCCCAGCCCGAGCAGCAGCCGGCCGCCCGAGATGTCGTCGAGCGCGGTCACCTCGCGGGCGAAGTGCACCGGGTGCCGGAAGTTCGGCGACGCCACGTACGTGCCCAGCCTGATCCGGCTGGTCACGGTGGCGGCGGCGGTCAGCGTCGGCACGGCGTCGAACCAGGGACCGTCGGCCAGGTCGCGCCAGCCGAGGTGGTCGTACGTCCAGGCGTGGTCGAAGCCGTACTCCTCGGCGCGGCGCCAGCGCCCGGCGGACTCCGCCCAGCGCCGGTCGGGGAGGATCACGATGCCGATGCGCATGCCCGGCAACCTACCTCAGGCCGTACGCAAATCGGCCGTTTCCTCCTCGGCCGGCGCCGACGCCGCGGCGAACGCGGTGAGCGAGCGCAGCAGCTCCTCGCGGGACGGCTCGGGCATGCGGTCGAGCACCTCGGCCAGCGCCACCCGGCGACGCTCGCGGATCTCGTCGAGCAGCCGCCGGGCCGACGAGGTGAGCATCAGCCGCACCTCGCGCCGGTCCCGCGGGTCGGGCACCCGGCGCAGCAGGCCCGCCGCCTCCAGCCGGTCGCAGAGCCGGCTCGCCGAGGACGGGACCACGTCGAGCGCCTCGGCCAGCCGGCTCATGTTGGTCTGCCGATTGTCCTGGATGAATGCCAGCACGCGCAGCTGAGCGGGCGGCACCGTGGGGGTCTGCGCGGTCCGGGCGGCGTCGAGCACCGACACAAGGGACTCGGCCGCCGACTCGACGGCCGCGGCGACGTGGGTGATCCGGTCGTCCATGTCGGATATTTCCTTGTTCTGCAGACGCCATCGATGTGGTGCCGGAGCGACTACCCCCTGATGAGCCGGATCATGCTTGGCTACCGGAGCCAATCCAAGCAGACGAGCACCGCGTCGTCGTCCGCGTCGAGCCCGTCGTGGTACTCGCGCAGCCCTCGGATGACCGTGCCGACCGCCTCGGACGGTGGCTGCAGCCGGGTGCGGCGCAGGGCGGTCAGCAGCGCGGACACCCCGTACGCGGTCCGCCCGCCGGGCGCCGCGGCATGCACGCCGTCGCTGGCCACCAGCAGCCGGTCGCCCGGCTCGAGCTGGAACTTCTGCGTCTCGTACCGGGTGTCGCCGAACATCCCGAGCGGCAGCTGCTGCTCCAGCGTGATCGGCCGGATGTCACGGTCGTGTGCCACCATCGCCTTCGGCGAGCCGGCGTCGACCGCCTCCACCGCGCCGTCGCCCAGCCCGATCTCGAGCAGCAGCGTGGCCACGTACGAGTTGCCGCCGTGCCGCGAGTAGACTGCGTCGGAGGCCAGCTCGGCCTGCTCGACGATGCCGGCCCCGGCCCGGCGGGCGTTGCGCATGGCGTTGACGGCGACCGCGGTGAGCAGCGTGGCCTCGATCCCGTCGCCGTGCCCGTTGAGCACGGTGACGGTGAGCCGGTCGCCGGTGACCGACCAGTCGTAGTGGTCGCCGTAGACGGCGTACGCCGGCTCCAGCGCCCCGGCCAGCCGGAACCGCTCGCCGTTGAGCGAGCGCCCGGGCAGCAGCTCCCATTGCAGCTCGGCCGCCATGGTCAGCCGTTGCCGGCGGCGCACCCGGTGGTAGCGATCGGTGTCCTTGTCGGCGGTGCGCAACGCCATGGCGAGCTCGTCGGCGATCACCGTGAGCTCGGCGGTCAGCTCCTGGCCGGCCTCGCGCGTGGTCTCCAGGCTCAGCACGCCGAGCCGGTCGCCCCAGACGGTGAGCGGCAGCAGTATCTTGGTGGGCCCGTCCGGGCGCGGGTCGACCACCGGCAGCTGGCTGCCGAAGCAGCGCTGTTCCAGGAGGCCGCCGGTGGGGCCCTCGGGGTCGAGCACCGGCCACAGGGCCGACAGGCTCAGATCGCCGAGGAGCACCTCGACCCGGTCGGCGGCGTGATCAGCGCGCAGGTGCTCGGCAGTGACCTCGGGGAGGCGATCGGGCGGCGCCGCGCGCAGCTGTGCGCCGACCGATGCCGGGCCGTCGGACACGCGATCTCCTTTCCCGGTCGGCAACTATTGCCGAAGTGCAAGCACTATAGGCGCTTGCGGTTCGCTGCGAATGACGAACCCCTGGCTAGGCGAACGACTTCTCGAAATGGATCAGGCTGCCGCTGCGAGGCGTGGAGTGCATCCGTACGTTCTCGGCGAGCGCCTTGATCAGGAAGAGCCCGCGGCCGCGCTCGCTCCCGGATCCGGGCGGGCCGACCGCGGCCGGGTCGAAGCCCACCCCGTCATCGCGGACGTCGATCGCGCAGTGGTCCTCGGCGACCTCGAGCAGCACCTCGAAGCACTCCGTGCCGGACGCGTGGTGAACCACATTGGCGCAGGCCTCGGTGATCGCCAGCTCCAGATCGGCGCGGGACTCCGGGTCGACGTGCAGGACCGCGAGGGCGCTGCGCAGCAGCCGGCGCACGGCGGGAACGCTGCCGGCCTCGCGCGGCAGGTCGAGCCGGACGGTCATACGCATGGCTCTTTTGTGCCCGGCGTCCGGGCAGGTTAATCGCGACGGTGCTCATCCAGGTGGCCCCCGGGAAACGTGTTATCCATGTACGGCTCGCGCGTCCCCCTATGGTCGCCCGGCAAACCACGGGCGGGGGACGCACGACGAAAGGTATGCACATGGCGGATCAACCCGACATCGCGACGGTCATCGCGGCCCGCGCCGGCGACCCGGCCGCCGTCGACCGGCTCGTCGCGGGGTATCTGCCGCTCGTCTACACCATCGTCGGCCGGGCCCTGGAGGGCCACGCCGATGTCGACGACGTGGTGCAGGAGGTGATGCTGCGGGTGCTGCGCAACCTCGGCGACCTCCGCGAGCCCGAGTCGTTCCGGTCCTGGCTGGTGGCGATCACCGTCCGCCAGGTGCGGGAGCGGTTCCGGTCCCGGCGCGGCGCGCCCGACGCGCTGGTCCACGAGGACGTACGCGATCCCGGCGCCGACTTCACCGACCTGGCCATCACCCGCCTCGAGCTGTCCGGTCAGCGCCGCGAGACCGCCGAGGCGACCCGCTGGCTCGACGAGGAGAACCGCGAGCTGCTCTCGCTGTGGTGGCTGGAGGCGTCCGGCGAGCTCACCCGCGACGAGATCGTCGCGGCCACCGAGGTCAGCCGCCAGCACGCCGCCGTGCGCATCCAGCGGATGAAGGGCCAGCTGGAGACCGCCCGCGTGGTGGTGCGGGCGCTGGCCGCCCAGCCGCCCTGCCCCGACCTGCGCCTGCTCACCGTGCACTGGGACGGCACGCCCGGCGCGCTGTGGCGCAAGCGCATTGCCCGGCACACCCGCGACTGCGCGCATTGCACCCCCGCGTGGCACAACCTGGTCGCGGCCGAGCGTCTGCTGGCCGGGATGGCCCTGGTGCCGATCCCCGCGTCGCTGGCCGGCGCGGCCGGCGGATCGCTCGGGGGTTCGGCCGTCGCCTCCTCCGGCGGCGCTCATCTCGCCACCAAGATCGGGCTGAGCGTCTCGCAGAAGGTGCTGACCGCGGCCCTCGCGACCACCGCGGTGGCCGGGGCCGGGACGGCCGTGGTCGTCTATCACCGGTCCGCGCCACCGCAGCGGCCCACCGCGGCCGTGGTCGTCACCTCGGCGCCTGCCGCAGTCCGGCCCACGACCGTTCCGCCGTCGCCGTCTTCGCCGTCTTCGCCGAAGCCGTCCCCGACGCCGCCCCGGACCGTCAAGAAGCCGGCCGCCGTGATCACCGCGACGGCGAGCCGGAAGAAGGGCGTCGGCGTCTGGCAGTTCACCGGCCTCAAGGCGGCGCTCGCCGACGTCGGCGCGGGCTGGTACTACAACTGGGCGTCGAACAACGACGACATGCCCGGCCCCTCCGGCGTCGAGTTCGTCCCGATGATCCGGGCCAAGGGCGACGCCACCGACGGCACCATCGCGCGGGCCAAGAAGGAGAGCGGCGGCGAGCTGCTCGGCTTCAACGAGCCCGACATGGCCGGTCAGGCCGACATGAGCGTCGAGGAGGCCCTGGCCGCGTGGCCCAAGCTCCAGGCGACCGGCTTGCGCTTGGGGAGTCCGTCCGTCGCGTACGGCGGTGACACCGCCGGCGGGTGGCTCGACCGATTCATGAGCGGGGCGAAGGACAAGGGTTACCGGGTCGACTTCATCACCCTGCACTGGTACGGGTCGGACTTCAGCGCCGCCGCGGTCGGCCAGTTCCTCGGGTACGTCGACGCCGTGCACAAGCGCTACGGCAAGCCCGTCTGGATCACCGAGTTCGGCCTGCTGAACTTCTCCGGCTCGCCCAAGTACCCGTCGTCGTCGCAGCTGGTCACCTTCATCGAGGGCGCCACGTCCGGCCTGCAGAAGCGGTCGTTCGTCGAGCGGTACGCCTGGTTCGGCCTGCCCGCGGTCGGCGACAGCGCCGCCTTCGGCCTCTACCGGGACGGGGATTCTCCCACCGCGGCGGGGAAGGCCTACAAAGCGGCGGGTTAGGGTCGAGTCATGATTCGGTTCGGGTACAAGGCGTCGGCCGAGCAGTTCGCGCCGGCGGAGCTTCTCGGTTACAGCGTGCTAGCGGAGGAACTGGGCTTCGACTCGGTTTTCGTCTCCGATCACCTGCAGCCCTGGCGGCATGACGGCGGCCACGCGCCGGCCGCGCTCCCGTGGTTGGGCGCGCTCGCGGCCCGCACCGAGCGGGTGCTGATCGGCACCAGCGTGCTCACCCCGACGTTCCGCTACCACCCGGCGGTCGTCGCTCAGGCGTTCGCCACGCTCGGCATGCTGGCCCCCGGCCGGGTGGTGCTCGGTGTCGGCTCCGGCGAGTCGCTCAACGAGGTGCCGCTCGGCCTCGCGTGGCCGGACGGCAAGGAGCGTTTCGCGCGGCTGAAGGAGTCGGTGCAACTGATCCAGAAGCTCTGGCGCGAGGATCGGGTCAGCTACGACGGCCAGTTCTACCGCACCGAGAACGCGACGATCTACGACAAGCCCGAGACGCCGGTCCCGATCTACATCGGCGCCTCCGGCCCGGCCGCCACCCGCCTGGCCGGGCGCATCGCCGACGGTTTCATCACCACCAGCGGCAAGGGCCACGAGCTCTACACGGAAACGTTGCTTCCCGCCGTCCGCGAGGGCGCCGAGAAGGCCGGTCGCAAGCTCGACGACCTGGATCTGATGATCGAGGTCAAGGTCTCCTTCGACGCCGACCTGGAACGGGCCCGCAACGACACCCACTACTGGGGCGCGCTGGCCCTCTCGCCCGAGGAGAAGACCGGCGTCGAGGATCCCCTGGAGATGCAGCGCCGCGCCGACGCCCTCCCGGTCGCGCGCACGATGACCCGCTGGATCTGCTCCGCCGACCCGGATGAGCACTGCGACCGGGTGCAGGAATACCTGGACATGGGCTTCAAGCACCTGGTCTTCCACGCGCCCGGCCCCGACCAGGAGCGCTTCCTGCGCCTCTACGCCGACCAGATCCTGCCCAACCTCCGCGCCGCCGCTTAGCCGCCGCCGAGGTTCTCCTTCGGGACCGGGCGCAGCCGACCACTTCGGGTGCGCCCGCTCCCGTTCCCCTCGCCGTTGATGACCCGCAGATCGGGCCGCTGGCGGAGCCCCTCGATCCGACGGCGTTTGGTGCCCACCTCGCGCCGCGGCGCGGCCGGCGGCCGCGGCGGGAACAGGCCCGGCGCCGCGGGGTCGAAGCACGGCGCCGCAGAGTTCCCGCCCGACGCAGGATCGAAGCCCGGGCTCCGGGGGTTCCAGCCCGACGCAGGGTCGAAGCCGGGCGTTGCAGGGTCGATCCGCGATGCCGGGTCCGCTTCCGATGCCGAGTCCGAGCCCGACGCCGGGTCGAGGCTCGGTGCGGAGCCCAGGCTCGATGCGGGCGAGTCCCATGGCGACGCGGCGGAGTCCGGGCGGACGTCCTCGGCCCAGCGCGGCTTGGCGTCCGGGCCGGCGGCGCGGCCGGGATAGCCGGTGCGCCAGGCATGCGGAGTCACGTTGGCGATCGAGCGCGGCGACGTGTGCGGGACCGGATTCTCCCCGGCCAGCCACAGGTCGCGCGAGGGTGACGGTCGCCGCCGGGAGGGAGCCCAGATCGGCACGCCCGGCGACCGGCGGTCAGCGCCGGGCCATTCCGCGTCGCTGGCACCGGCGCCGGCCATGCCCAGGTCGGCGGTGGAACCCGCCCGTCCGGTCCCGGCCGACCTACCGCCGTTCGCGGGCGCGAGACCGCCGGGTCCTGCCGCGTGATCGCCGGGTCCGGCCGCGAGACCGCCGGGTCCGGGCGCGTGACCGCCGGTCCCGAGCGGGTCAGGGCCGGTCCCGGGCGCGTGACCGCCGGTCCCGGGGGCCAGGCCGCCGGCGGGGGCCTCGGACGGGAAGTCCGCGCCGGCGGCGTGGCGGCCCTGGCGGTGCGGGTACTCGGTGGCCAGGAGGCGGAGCCAGTGGCGCAGGCCGATGCGTCCGGCGCGGGCCGGGCGGTTCATCCGGGGGTAGGCGACGCTCGCCACCTCGGCGACGCGCAGGCCGCGGATCGACGGGCGCAGCGTCAGCAGCGGGCCCAGCTCGGGGCCGTCGCCCCAGGCGGCGCCGATCCGTCCGGTCCGGCCGGGCCGGTCGAACCGGCCGCCGATCCGGGCGGACGGGCCAGGACCGTCGCCCCAGGCGGCGCCGGCCCGGGCGGATGGGTCGTGGCGGGCGGTGCCGGTTCGGCCGGATGGGTCGTGGCGGGCGGCGCCGGTGCGGGGGGACGGGCCGGGGAGGTCGAGGTGGGCGAGGGCGTCGCGCCAGAAGGCGGCGTAGCCGAAGCCCGGGTCGGTGCGGCGGACGCCGAACAGCGTGTTGACGACCCAGATCAGCAGGACGTTGGCCCAGCGGCGGAAACGGCCGCCGGTCAGGTCGCGGCCGCCCTCGCGGTAGCGGGAGCCCACCGCCACGTCGGCGCCGGCGACCAGCGCGGCCACGTACCGCGGGATCTCGGCCGGATCGGTGGAGCCGTCGCCGTTCAGCGTCACCACCACGTCGCAGCTCGCGGCGGCCAGGCCGGTGGCCAGGGCATTGCCGGGGCCGGGCCGGCCCGCGGCGAGCACCCGGGCGTCCGGCCGGGCAGCGCGGACGGTTGCCGCGACGTCCGCCGGCGACGCGGAACGGGATGAAGCCGAAGCCGGGCCGGCGGGGACCGCGGCGGGCGTCTCGCGGACGATGATGACCTCGTCGACCGGGGGGAGGCCGCGCAGTGTCAGCGGGAGGGCGCCGGGGTCGCGGACCGGGATCACGACGGTTACAGACGGTGATGGTCGGCGGTGACGGTTCGTCGCTGGGTTGAGCGGGGAGGGAGGCATGGCGGTGCTCCTCACGGTGAACTGCTGATCTTCGAAGCTACCGGTCGGCAACGGAACCGCAACTCATCGGAACGGTGGAGTGGCGGCCGCTCGACGGACCGAACCGGACCTCCCGGGCGGCGATCACGGACCGTATCTGTTAGCCGAGCGGCTACTGTGCGTACAACTCGGGGGAGAAAGCGATAGGGTCGTGTCTGTTGCGGAGCAGATGCCGTGAATGTCCTCGCGGAAGGAATCGGTCAGTGAAACTTGGCCTGCACATCTCGAACTTCACCTGGCCCGGAGACGCGCCCCGGCTCGGCCCGACGCTCGCCGAGGTGGCCTCCTCGGCCGACGAGGCCGGCTTCGACCGGATCAGCGTGATGGACCACGTCTGGCAGATCCGCGGGGTCGGCCCGGCGGAGAACGCGATGCTCGAGGCGTACACCGCGCTCGGCTATCTCGCCGCCCACACCCGCAACGCCAAGCTGTTCACCATGGTCACCGGGGTGACGTACCGCGACCCGGGCCTGCTGGCCAAGGCGGTGACGACCCTCGACGTGCTCTCCGGCGGCCGCGCCCTGCTCGGCATCGGCGCCGCGTGGAACGAGGACGAGTCGCGCGGCCTCGGCCTCTTCTTCCCCTCGACCAAGGAGCGCTTCGAGCGGCTCGAGGAGACCCTGCAGATCTGCAAGCAGATGTTCGCCGGCGACGAGACGCCGTACCAAGGCAAGCACTACCAGCTGGGCCGGTTGCTCAACTCGCCGCTGCCGCTGAGCCGGCCGGGCCCGCGGATCCTGATCGGCGGCGGCGGGGAGAAGAAGACCCTGCTGCTGGTCGCGAAGTATGCCGACGCCTGCAACCTGTTCGCCTCGCCCGAGGCCGGGCACAAGCTCGAGGTGCTCAAGCAGCACTGTGAGAACGTGGGCCGGGACTACGACGAGATCGAGAAGACCGTCATGTTCCACTACGACCTCACCACGAAGAGCCCGGCCGAGATCATCGAGGGCCTTCGCGGGCTGGCGGCGATGGGCTTCCAGCAGGCCCACGGCAGCATGGTCAACGTGTACGACACCAAGCAGTTCGAGATCTTCCAGAAGGAGATCATCCCCGCGGCAGCGGAGCTGTGAGCACGATCCGGGCGGTGGTCTTCGACCTCGACGGGGTCATCATCGACTCCGAGGAGGTCTGGGAGGAGGTCCGCCGGGGATACGTCGCCGAGCACGGCCGCGAGTTCCGGCCGGACAGCCAGGACCGGATGATGGGCATGAGCACCGGCGAGTGGTCGCGGCACCTGGCCGAGGAGGTCGGCGTGCCGCGCACCGCCGAGCAGGTGGCGGCGGACGTGCTGGGCCGGATGGCCGAGCGGTATCGCGCCGATCTGCCGCTCATCCCGGGCGCGGTCGAGGCCGTCCGCCGGATCGGCGAGCGCTTCACGCTGGCGCTCGCCAGCTCCTCGGCGCGGATCCTGATCGATCAGGTGCTGGCCACGGCCGGCCTGCGCGACGCGTTCCAGGTGACGCTGTCGACCGAGGAGGTGCCGCGCGGCAAGCCGTACCCCGATGTGTATCTCGCCGCGGCCGAGAAGCTCGGCCTCCGCCCGGCGGCCTGCGCCGCGGTGGAGGACTCGAGCAACGGCCTGCGCTCGGCCGCCGCGGCCGGGCTGGCGGTGGTGGCGGTGCCGCACGGCGTCTACCCGCCCGCCGCCGACGCGATCGCGAAGGCGAGCCTCGTCGTCCCCGACATCGGCGCGCTGACCGTGGAAGAGATCGATAGGCTGCGCTGATGGGGGTCTTCCGGTCGGCCGCGGGTACCGAGCTGCATTACGAGCTGCGCGGCGACGGGCCGCTGCTGGTCTGTCAGCCCGGTGGCCCGGGGCGGCCCGGCGGATACCTCGACGACCTCGGCGGGGTGCACCGCACGCTGCTGCTGCTCGACCCGCGCGGCGCCGGCCGCTCCGAGCCGGCGCCGTCGCACGCCTTCACCGATCTCGCCGAGGATCTCGAGCGGCTGCGGCTGGCCCTCGGCGAGGACCGCCTCGACCTGCTCGGGCACTCGGCCGGGGCGTGGCCCGTCCTCGCCTACGCCGCCCGATACCCCTCGCGCGTCTCGCGGCTCGTGCTGCTCACCCCGTCGCGCCGGCCGATCCCGCTCGGCGCCGACGAGCCCAACCAGGACGTGCTGGTGAAGAGGTGGTTCTCGGCGGAGCCCTGGTATCCCGCCGCGAAGGCCGCCTGGGACGCCGACACCGACGACGGGGATCCCGACCCGGCGCTGATGCCGCTCGTCTACGGCGCCGACACCCCGGCGGTGCGGGAGCACGCCCGCCGCCCGGAGGTCGTCGCGGGTCACGAGGACTTCTGGTCGGGCACCCTGGACCCCGGCGACCTGGCCGCGGTCGGCGTGCCCGTCACCATCATCGCCGGCGACCGGGACGTGGTGACCGGCCTGGCCGCCCCGCACGTGCTCGCCGACTGGCTGCCGAACGCCTCGATCATCTGGCTGCCGGACGCCGGCCATTTCCCCTGGGTCACCGACCCCGAGGGCACCCGCGCGGCCATCGACGAGGCGCTCTCCCAGCCGTAACGGAGGCCTTCCGCGTGCCGGCGAACCTCCGGTCCCGGCTCGGACCCGGCCGGCAGCCGGCGCAGCCGCTGGAAGCGGCGACCGGTCGGCGTCAACGGACACCGCACTAGGCCCGCAGGGCGGCGTAGTCGGGGAGGTCGATGTTGGTGCTGCGGTCGGCCGCGATCTTGAAGGTCAGGTCGATGAACCACTTCCGGTTGTTCAGGTAGTTGCGGGCGCGGATGCCGGTCGCGGACTTGGGCGCCAGGAACTTGCCGGTGGTGTCGCCGCCCTTCTGGGTGCCGCGGGCGAACTTGCCGATCCGCTTCTCGTACGCCGGGAAGGCCACCCGGTGGTCGCCGCCGGCCGCCGCGAGCTCGCCGGCCAGCACATACGCCGCGACGACCGCCGTGCCGTTGCCCTGCCCGCCGATGGTGGCGCCGCACGCCGCGTCGCCGACCAGCGCGACCCGCCCCTTGGTCCACTGCGGGACGTCGACCCGGCAGATCTGGTCGAACCACACGTCCGGAGCGGCGTCGAGGGCGTCGAGCAGTTGCGGCGCGAGCCAGCCCATGCCGGCGTACCGCTCGCGCAGCAGCTTTTTCTGCCCGTCGCGGTCGTGCCGGTCGTAGCGCAGCAGGGGAGAGGCGAAGGCCACGAACGCCGCCGCCCGCTCGGGGTGCTGGTGGTCGCCGCCGATGCTCATCATGCGGCCGGGCTCGTTGTGCAGCAGCATCGTGCGATCCAGACCCCACTCGTTGGGCACGTCCCAGCCGCCGACGTAGTAACCCAGGTGCTTCACGAACTGCTCCTCGGGGCCGAACGCGAGCCGCCGCACCCCGGAGTGGACGCCGTCGGCGCCGATCACCAGGTCGAAGGCCCGCTGCAGGCCGCTCGCGAAGGTCACCTCGACCCCCGACGGTGTCTCGGTCATCGCGGCGATGCGGTCGCCGAAGAGGAACTCGGTCGATCGGCCGGCGTCGCAGAGGACGCGGGCCAGATCGCCCCGCTGCACCTCGAGGTCGCCGCCGGCCAGCCCGGCCGGCCACTCCATGAGCCGCTCGCCATCGGCGTCGACGAACCGCATGACGGTGCCGCCGGTCTGCAGCCCGCGCAGCGCGGGCAGCACGCCCATCCGCTCGAGCACGCCCATGTGCAGCGGCCCGCGGAAGTCGACCGCGCTGCCGCCGGTGCGCAACTCGGGCGCCACCTCGACGATGGTCGGCTCGAAGCCGAACCGCCCCAGCCAGTAGGCCAAGGCTGGCCCGGCGATGCTCGCGCCCGAGATGAGGACCTTCACGATCTCCCCCAAAAACTGTGTCTGCCGCAAACTGTGTCTGACGGACTCGGTTATTTCTGTGTACGGTAGACGCTGTTTGAAGGGATGGCAACATGACAGCGGATTTCTTCTGGGCTCCCCGCCCCCGGCCGACCCGCGGGCCCAAGGCGGCGCTGACCCTCGACCAGATCGCCGATGCGGCCATCGCGATCGCCGATGCCGAGGGCCTCGCGGCCGTGTCGATGCAGCGGGTGGCGGCCGACCTGGGCTACACGAAGATGTCGCTGTATCGCTATTTACCCGGCAAGGCCGAGATGGTCGCCGCCATGCTGGAGCGCGCGCTCGCGCACCCGCCGCGGCTCGGGAATCCGTGGCGCGAGGCGCTGACCGATTGGGCCACCGCCCTCCTGGCGGCCTATACCGGCCATCCCTGGGCGCTCGAGGCCAGCAGCGGCCGCCGCCCGATCGGTCCCGGCGAGATGGCGTGGATGGAGAGCGCGCTGCGCGTCCTCCCGCCCGGCCTGTCCGGCGCCGAGCGGCTCGACACCGTGGCCACCATCGCCGGTCACGTCCGGATGATCGTCGGCCAGGTCGCCGAGAGCGATCTGACCGCCGCGATGGGCATGATCCTGCGCGACCACGCCGCCACCTATCCCGCGGTCGTTGCCGCGATCTCCGACGTGGCCGCTCATGGCGGCGCCGACAACGCCTTCGCCTTCGGCCTGGGCCGCATCCTCGACGGCCTGGAGTGCCTCCTCGAGCAAAGAGCGTCCGTCGGGTGACCGCCGCAATGCGTGTGAAATCCATTCATGCCGGGTAGTCGATGGCGACTTCGCCTGGGAGGTGGCCCGTGGATGTGCTGGCGGCGAGCGGACTCCGGCTCGACCTCGACATTTTCGACTATCTGATCCTCGCTCTGTACTTCGTCACCGTGCTGGGCATCGGCTTCGCCGCCCGCGCCGCGATCAAGTCCAGCAGCGACTTCTTCCTCTCCGGGAGATCGATGCCGGCCTGGGTGACCGGCCTGGCGTTCGTCTCGGCCAACCTCGGCGCGCTCGAGATCCTCGGCATGGCCGCCAACGGCGCCCAGTACGGCCTGATGACCCTGCACTACTACTGGGTCGGCGCGGTGCCGGCGATGGTCTTCCTCGGCATCGTGATGATGCCCTTCTACTACGGCTCCCGGGTGCGCAGCGTCCCCGAGTTCCTCCGCCGCCGGTTCAACAACGGCACCCACCTGTTCAACGCGATCAGCTTCGCGGTCGCCCAGGTCCTCATCGCCGGCGTCAACCTGTACGCGCTGGCCCTGATCCTGGAGGCGCTGCTCGGCTGGCCGCTCTGGGTCTCGATCATGCTGGGCGCCGCGATCGTGCTGGTCTACATCACGCTCGGCGGCCTCTCCTCGGCGATCTACAACGAGGTGCTGCAGTTCTTCGTGATCCTGGCCGGCCTGATCCCGATCACGATCGTCGGCCTGGTCAAGGTCGGCGGCATCGACGGCCTGTTCGACAAGGTCCGGCAGAGCCCGCTCGGCGAGGCCGGCCTGCACACCTGGGCCAACACCGGCAGCACCGACAACCCGCTCGGCGCCAGCTGGATCGGCATCATCTTCGGCCTCGGCTTCGTGCTGTCCTTCGGCTACTGGACCACCAACTTCGCCGAGGTGCAGCGGGCGCTCTCGGCCAAGAGCAACAACGCCGCCCGGCGGACCCCGATCATCGGCGCCTTCCCCAAGCTGCTGATTCCCGCGGTGACGGTGATCCCCGGCCTGATCGCGCTGGTGACGGTCAAAGGGCTGGGCGCCGAGTCCGGCGAGCTCCAGTACAACTACGCCATCCCGCTGCTCATGCGCGACCTGCTGCCCAACGGCGTGCTCGGCGTCGCGGTGACCGGCCTGCTCGCCTCGTTCATGGCCGGCATGGCGGCCAACGTGTCCGGGTTCAATACGGTCTTCACGTACGACATCTGGCAGAGCTACATCCGCAAGGACCGCAGCGACGAGTACTACCTTCGGGTGGGCCGCATCGCGACGATCGCCGGCGTCATCGTCGGCATCGGCACGGCGTTCATCGCGGCCGGCTTCAGCAACATCATGAACTACATCCAGGCGCTGTTCTCGCTGTTCAACGCCCCGCTGTTCGCCACCTTCATCGTCGGCATGTTCTGGAAGCGGATGTCGGCCTGGGCCGGCTTCTGGTCGCTGGTGCTCGGCTTCGTGGCCTCGCTGACGCTCTACATCCTGCACCTGACCGACGTGCTGCATTTCAACTCCGACCTCGACGAGAGCTTCTGGGGCGCGGGCGCCGCGTTCGTGGTGGCCGTGATCGTGGCCGTCATCGTCACCCAGTTCACCCCGTCGAAACGCGAGGAGGAGCTGCGTGGCCTGGTGTACGGCCTGGAGGGCAACACCGGCGAGGCGATCCTGGCCGGCGAGAAGGTCTGGTGGCGCAACCCGGTGCTGCTCGGCGCGATCGCCCTGATCCTGGCCGTCGTCCTGTACATCCCGGTCTGGTGAGAGGAGAGCCGCGATGACCAACGATTCCGGCAAGGAGACAAAGGTCGCGCGCCTGTTCGACGTGCGGCGGGTGATCGGCGGCCTGTTCGTGGTCTACGGCGTGATCGTCACGCTGCTGGGCATCTTCGACTCGCCGGCCGAGATCGACAAGGCGCAGGGCGTGCGCATCAACCTGTGGATGGGCATCGCCATGCTCGTGCTGGGCCTGTTGATGCTGCTCTGGCTGCGGTTGAACCCGCCGGAGGCGGCCCCGGGCCCGGAAAAGCTGAACCCGCCGGAGGCGGCCCCAGGCCCGGAAAAGGGGGAGGCCGGGCCGGAATGATGGCCGGACCGGTGCCCGGCCGGTGCGATTCGGTTGCACAGGTTCCGCATATCTTCCAGTGGCGGCCCCGAGCTTCCGATAGACAGGGCATGGAACCACTGGCCTCAGTCAGCTTCGCCACTTCCGGCGGTAGCCGTCCCGCCGGCTGGCAGGCACAAGTGAGAATCGACTACGTCATCAACAAGGTCGCGCAGACGCATCGCGGGCAGTCCGAGGATGCGGTTGCGCAGGCGATCCACGATCAGCTCCGTGCCGTCGGAGTCGTCCCCAACGGGCGGCAGATCGCGCAGTACGCCACCGCGATCTCGGCCCTCCCCCAGATCCCACCGAAGAAGTAGACCCCCACCGAAGAACCAGACCCCCACCGAAGAGCCAGATCCCGCCGAAGAGGTAGCCCGGTCCGTGAGCCGTCAACGGACCGGGCCATCTCCGGCTACGAGGCGGGGAATCGCAGGATCCGGTCGTCGCCCGAACGCGGATCGCCGCGGCCGTCCCGGTTCGAGGTGGTCAGCCACAGGGCGCCGTCCGGAGCGATCCCCACCGTCCGCAGCCGGCCGTATTCGCCCTGGAAAGACGCGGTGGGGGAGCCGCCGCCGAGCGGCACCTTCCACAGCCGCTCGCCCCGCAGCGCCGCCACGTACAGCGTGTCCCCGGCGATCGCCGCCCCCGACGGCGAGGCTTCGTCGGTGCGCCACTGCACGATCGGGTTGGCGAACCGGGGGTTGTCGCCCTTGCCCTCGACCTCGGGCCAGCCGTAGTTCTTGCCGGGCTCGATGATGTTGACCTCGTCCCAGGTGCTCTGCCCGAACTCGATGGCGTACATCGTCTTGTCGGCCGTCCAGGCCAGGCCCTGCACGTTGCGGTGGCCCATCGACCAGATCGGCGAGCCCGCCGTCGGGTTGCCCGGCGCCGGTTTCCCGGCCGGGGTCAGCCGCAAGATCTTGCCGTTCACGTCCTTCGGGTCCTGCGACTGGTCGCCGTCGCTGGCGTCGCCGGTGCCCACGTAGAGCATCCCGTCGGGGCCGAAGGCAAGCCGCCCGCCGTTGTGCCGGCCGCCCTTGCTGATCCCGTCGAAGATCACCGTGGGCGTCTTGTCGGACAGCTTGAAGCGGGCGATCCGGTTGTCGTCGGCGGCGGTGTAATACGCGTACACCAATTGGTCCTGAGCGTAGGTCGGTGAGACCGCGAGCCCGAGCAGCCCGCCCTCGCCCCCACTCCGCGATTCGGCGATCTGGTAGACCCGTTGCGGGTCCCCGCCGCCGACCGGGATACGCAGAATGTCACCCTTGTCGCGCTCGCTCACCAGCGCGCTGCCGTCCGGCAGGAAGGCGAGCCCCCACGGCACCTCCAGCCCGCTCACGATCGTCTGCGGCTTGCTCAGATCGGGGGCGCCGGGTGCGGCGGGGGTGACGAACGCCGACACGAACGGCGCGGACGGCACGGTGGCCTCGGCGCGAGGTGGCGACGGTGACGGCGTGTCCGAGCAGGCGGAGAGAAGGGCCGCGCCGGTCGCGACGGCGAGCAGGCGCGTGCGTGAGCCGGTGGTCATCGGTCCACCGTGCCACGGCCCGGCGAACTTCACCCATTCGCCAGACCGGCGATCGTGATTCGTCCGACGATATCGCGGTGCGAGCTCTGGCTGCGGCGGTCACGGTCGTGACATTGCTTTTCCCGTACGGGGAAAGCGTGGCGACCCCGTCCACGATCCAGTGGGCGGCGTGCCCGGAGGACGCGACGGTCCAATGCGGCACCATGCGCGTCCCCGCGGACTGGTCGAATCCGCTCGGCCCCAGCATCATGCTCACCGTCGCCCGCCGCCCCGCCCTCGACCCGGCCCAGCGGATCGGCACGCTGGTGGTCAACCCGGGCGGGCCCGGCGGCTCGGCCGTGAACTTCACCTTCGACGCGCCCGCGTTCTTCAGCGAGGAGCTGCGCAAGCACTTCGACATCGTCGGCATGGACCCGCGCGGAGTCGGCCGCAGCACCCCGGTCCTGTGCTCGCAGGACCTGGTCGACCAGAAGCCGTCACCGCTCGTCGCGGACGAACGCGAGTACGCCGCCCTGATCGAGTACAACCGCCGCCTCGCCGCCGACTGCGCGGCCCGGACCGGCCCGGTCTTCGGCCACGTCGACACCCTCAGCGTGGTCCGCGACGTCGACGCGCTGCGCGCCGCCCTCGGCGCCGACGAGATCAGCTTCTACGGCGCGTCGTACGGCTCACTCATCGGCGAGCAGTACGCCCAGAACTATCCGGACCACCTGCGCGCCCTGGTCCTCGACGGGGTGATGGACCACAGCGTCAGCGTCGGCACCTTTCTGGTGCAGGAGACCGACGCCGCGCAGGACTCCTTCGACGAGTTCGTGGCCTGGTGCGCCCGCGACCAGACCTGCGTCCTGCGCGGTCAGGACATTCCGGCGCTCTGGCACAAGCTGCTCGAGCGGGCCGCGGCCGGCACGCTGGAGAACCCGTACGACCGGCCGCACAAGCTGAACGTGGCCGATCTCACCACGGTCGCGTTCGCCGCGTTCTACCAGCCGGAGTGGTACTCGTTCGCCTACTACCTGCGGGACGCCGCCGCGCCGGCCGGCCGGGCGGCGCCCCTGCCGCCGGTGGACATCGTCGACCACAGTTTCCCGCCGGTGATCTGCTCGGACTGGTACCTGCCGATCACCGGCTACCCGGACCTGCGCCGCCGCCTCGCGGTCCTGCGCGAGCGGGCCCCGCAGATGATCGCCTCGCCGCTGGCGATCAATTCCGTGGCGGCCTGCCTGGGCTGGCCCGCCGCGCCGCCGAACCCGCAGAAGCGGTTCGCCCCGCCGCCCGGCACGCCGCCGGTGCTGCTGATCGGCTCCCGGCACGACCCGGCCACCACGTACAAATGGGCGGAGCGCATGGCCCGGCAGCTCGGACCGCTGGCCAGCCTGGTCACCTACGAGGGCTGGGGGCACGTCGTCTACGACCACAGCAGCTGCGTCTCGGGCGCGGCCGACGCGTACCTCATCGGTCTGACCCGTCCGGCCGCGGGCGCCACCTGTCCGGCGGTCGAGCCAAAACCGTTTGGCGTGCTCTGAGGGCGCTTGTATCGTTAGCCAAGCTAAGTACCTCTGCCGCTTCCCGGGAGGCTTTGCTTGAGCCGGCGTGCGCCCAAGGCGTCCATCGATCCGGATGTCCGCAAGAGCTGGCTGCGCCGTGCGCTGCCGCTCGTCAAGGCCCATCGCGGCCTGCTGATCACCTCGCTGGTGCTGTCGTTCGTGGGACTCATCGTGCAGGTGCAGATCCCCAACCTCGTCCGCATCGGCATCGACGACGCGATCGTCGAGCGCACCGGCCGGCTCGCCACGTACGTCCTGGCGATCGTCGGGCTGGCCCTGCTCCAGGGCCTGATCAACTACCTGGCCCGCCTCTACCTGCTGCGCACGGCGTACGAGATGGAGTACGACCTGCGCAACATCGTCTACGCCCACCTCGTCCGGATGCCGTTCGGCTTCTACGACCGGGTGCAGTCGGGCGAGCTGATGTCGCGCTCCGCCTCCGACGTGCGGGCCGTGCAGATGTACCTCTCGTTCGGCCCGTCGATCCTGGTGCAGTGCCTGATCGCGGTGGTCGCGTTCGTGCTCATGCTTTCGATCAACGTGCCGCTCGCGATCGTCGCCATGGTGACCATGCCGATCATCGGGGTGCTCGGCGTCAGCATGCGCAAGGCGATCTTCCCGGTGTCCTGGCTGATCCAGGCCCGGCTCGCCCAGCTGGCCACCGTCGTCGACGAGAACATCCAGGGGGTACGCATCGTGAAGGCGTTCGCGGCCGAGGGGCGCCAGCTGCGCACGCTCGCCGAGAGCGCCGACCGGATCCGCTGGGCCTACCTGCAGGACGCGCGCATCCGCAGCCGATGGAACCCGCTGCTGGACAATCTGCCCCGGCTCGGCCTCGCGCTGGTGCTGCTGGTCGGCGGGCTGATGGTGATCGAGGGGAACACCACGGTCGGCACGATCGTCGCCTTCAACTCCTACGTCCTGATGCTGCAGCCGCCGTTCCGGCTGCTCGGCATGATGATCATGATGGGTCAGCGCGCGTCCGCGTCGGCGCGCCGGATCTACGAGATCCTCGACACGCCGAGCGAGATTCGGGACGACCCGCACCCGGTCGAGAGGCCGTTGCGCGGCGATCTTGTGTTTGCTGACGTCTCCTTCGCGTACCCGAATGGCACTGTGGCGTTGGACGGCCTGAACCTTTCCCTCAAAGCCGGGGAAACGGTCGCCGTCGTCGGCGGCACCGGCTCGGGGAAATCGACCCTCGGCCGGCTCGCGGCCCGCTTCTACGACGTGACCTCGGGCCGCATCACCATCGACGGCATCGACGTTCGCAAGATCAAGCTGTCCGCGCTGCGGGAGCAGGTCGGCATCGTGCCGGACGAGCCCTTCCTGTTCTCCCTTTCGATTCACGACAACATCGCGTACGGCCGGCCGCACGCCACCCGCCGCGAGGTGATCGAAGCGGCGGTGGCCGCGGGCGCCGACGAGTTCATTCTCGAGCTGCCGGAGGGTTACGAGACCGTGGTGGGGGAGCGCGGCTACACCCTGTCCGGCGGGCAGCGGCAGCGGATCGCGATCGCGCGGGCGCTGATCGTCGACCCGCCGATCCTGGTGCTCGACGACGCGACCAGCGCCATCGACGTGGGCGTCGAGCAGCGGATCCACGGCACGCTCAGGGAGCGGATGCGGGGCCGGACCACGCTGATCGTGGCGCACCGGCTCTCCACGATCAGCCTCGCCGACCGGGTCGTGCTGATGGCGGACGGCCGGGTGATCGCCGACGGGACGCACTCGTCGTTGCTGGCGTCCGAACCTCGCTATGCCGAAGTCCTCGCGGCGGCGACGTCCTCGGCGGAGGACGTGTCCGCATGAGCATGTTCGGCGGTGGCTTCGGCGGCTTCAGCGTCGGCGGGCGACCGGCGGCCGGCGCGGCGGGGCGGAAGGACAGTGGGGCGCCGTTCGCGGGAATTCCGGCCGACCTCGCCGCCGGCGTCGCGAAGCTCGAGGCGACCGAGCCCGATCACGGCGACCCGCACGCGCCGTTCGACCCGGCGGGCGACTCGGGCGGGCGGGTGTCGATCGGCCGGCTGCTGATCCGGCGGCCCGGGCTGCTGGTGGCCGCGTCGCTGGCGATCCTGGTGGAGACGCTGCTGCTGCAGGCCGGTCCGTACCTCGTCCAGGTCGGCATCGACCACGGGATCGCCGCGAAGAACCTGCGCGTCCTGGTCATCGCGACGATCCTTTTCATGCTGGCCGTGATCTTCACCGGGCTGGCCACCGCGGTGCGGATGCGCAAGAGCGGCCTGCTCGCCGCGTCGGCCACGCGCGACCTGCGGATCCGCATCTTCGCGCACCTCCAGCGGCAGTCGCTGGACTACTACACGCGCGAGAAGGCCGGCGTCACCATGACCCGGATGACCTCCGACGTGGAGTCGCTGCAAAGTCTGCTGCAGGACGGGTTCGCCCAGTTCCTCATCCAGGGGCTGACGATGGTCGTGGTGACCGCGATCCTGTTCCACTACAACGTGGCGCTGGCGATCCTGACGCTGGTCATTGTGGTGCCGCCGCTCACGGCCGCGTCGCTGTGGTTCCGGTACGCGGCGGACCGTGGCTACAACCGGCAGCGCGACACCATCGCGGCGATGTTCGCGGACCTCTCCGAGAGCCTGAACGGGGTGCGGGTGGTCACCGCGCACAACCGGCAGGAGCGGAACGTCGTGGCGCACCGGTCGGTGGTCGGCGCCTATCGCGACGCCAACGACTGGACCGGGCGGATCAACGCGATCTACGGGCCCGGCACGTCGGTCATCGGGCTGATCGCGATGGCGATCCTGTTGCTCGTCGGCGGCCGGATGGTGCTGCGCGGCACCCTGACCATCGGCGAGTTGACGGCGTTCGTGCTGTACATCAACGCGTTCTTCCAGCCGGTCCAGCAGTTGGTGCAGCTCTACACCCAGTACCAGCAGGCGAAGGCGGCGATCGGGAAAATCCGGGCTTTGCTGGAAACTTCCCCGTCTGTCCGGCAGTCTCCTGGCGCCGTCGTGCTGCCCTTGGTGGCTGGCGAGATCGTCTTTGCCGATGTCACTTTCGGATATTTGCCCTCCCGGCCGGTCTTGTCGCATCTATCCCTGCGGATCGCGCCCGGGGAAACCGTCGCCTGCGTGGGGCCGACCGGGGCCGGCAAGTCGACGCTGGCCAAGCTGGTGACCCGCTTCTACGATCCCTCATCCGGACATATCACCATTGATGGCTATGACTTGCGGGATGTCACGCTGGCCTCGCTGCGCACCCAGATCGGCGTCGTGCCGCAGGAGCCGTTCCTCTTCGCCGGCACGCTGCGCGACAACATCGCTTTCGCCCGCCCGGACGCCACCGACGAGGAGGTCTGGGCGGCGGTCGACGCGGTCGGCCTGCGCGAGCTCGTCGAGCGGTCCCCGGAGGGCCTGCAGACCCCGCTGCACGAGCGCGGGCAGTCGGTGTCGAGCGGCGAACGGCAACTGCTGGCCCTGGCCCGCGCGTTCCTCGCCGAGCCGCGGGTCGTCGTGCTCGACGAGGCCACCTCGAGCCTCGACCTGCGCTCCGAGCTGCGGGTGGAGGCGGCGCTCGACGCGCTGCTGCAGGGGCGCACCGCGATCCTGGTCGCGCACCGGCTCTCCACGGCGATGCGCGCCGACCGGATCATCGTGGTCGACGACCACGGGATCGTCGAGTCCGGCTCGCACGCCGATCTGGTCCGGGCCGGCGGTCGATATGCCGCCATGTTCGAGACGTGGGCCGCGAGTTCTGGTAGGCAGGGATAGACACCTGCCTCTGCCCAGCCACTCGGAGGATCAATGCGGATCTTGCCGGTTTCAGCAGCAGTGTTATTGACGTCGACACTTCTCGCCGCGCCCGCCACGGCGTCCCCGCCCGCCACCGCCGCCCTCGGCCCCACCGCGATCGGCTACGGCGGCGCCGTCTCGACGGTCGATGCGACGGCCACCGCGGTCGGCCTCGACGTCCTGCGCCACGGCGGCAACGCGGTCGACGCGGCGGTAGCGGCCGCCGCTACCCTCGGCGTCACCGAGCCGTTCTCGTCCGGCATCGGCGGCGGCGGGTTCTTCGTCTACTACGACGCCCGGCACCACCGCGTCTCCACTATCGACGGCCGCGAGGCCGGCCCGGCCACGATGACCTCGACGTACTTCATCGACCCGGCCGACGGCCAGCCCTTCGACTTCCAGGAGGCCCGGGTCAGCGGCCTCTCGGCCGGCGTGCCCGGCACGCTCGCCACCTGGGAGACCGCCGCCCGCAGCTGGGGCACCCGGTCGCTGGGGAGCCTGCTGCAGCCGGCCGCCCGGGTCGCCGACCGCGGCTTCCCCGTCGACGCCACGTTCCACCAGCAGGTCGCCGACAACGCCGCCGCGTTCGGTCAGTTCGACGCGACCAGTGCGATCTACCTGCCCGGCGGGCAGCCGCCCGCGGTCGGCTCGATGCTGCGCAACCCCGACCTCGCCGACACGTACCGGCTGATCGCCCGCAAGGGCACCGGCGTGTTCTACCGCGGCCCGGTCGGCGACGACATCATCCGAACCATCCAGCACCCGTCGGTCTCAGCGCACCCGATCGGCACGTGGGCATATCCGATCCGGCCCGGCGAGCTGACCAAGCGCGACCTCGCTACCTATCGGGTGCGGCGGCCGGCCCCGACCCGGTCCGGCTTCCACGGGCTCACCGTCTACGGCATGTCCACGCCGTCCAGCGGTGGCACGGCCGTGAGCGAGGCGCTCAACATCCTCGAGCAGAGCGGGCTCTCCGGCGCCGACGCCACCAAGGTTCTGCATTACTACCTCGAGGCGTCGGCGCTGACGTTCGCCGACCGGGGACGCTACGTCGGGGCGTACACGTCTGATCGGATCTTGAAAAAGCTGGTCTCGGACCGCTGGGCCCGGCAGCGGGCCTGCCAGATCTCGCCCGCGACGGCGCTGACCAAGCCGGTTCCGCCCGGCGACATCAACGCCTCCGGCTGCACGCCGGCCATTGTGGGCGGACCCACCGAACAGGGCCAGAGCACTACTAACCTGACCGTGGCCGACAAGTGGGGCAACGTCGTCGAATACACGTTGACGATCGAGCAGACCGGCGGCAACGCGATGGTCGTGCCCGGCCGCGGTTTCCTGCTCAACAACGAGCTCACCGACTTCAACTTCGCCGGCACGCAGGGCACCGCACCCGACCCCAACCTGCCCGGCCCCGGCAAGCGGCCGCGCAGCTCGATGTCGCCCACGATCGTGCTCAAGGACGGCAAGCCGTTCCTGGCCCTCGGCTCGCCGGGCGGCGCCACGATCATCACCACCGTGCTGCAGATCCTGGTCAACCGCCTGCTGCTGGACATGCCGCTGCCGGCCGCGATGGCGGCCCCGCGCGCGTCCCAGCGCAACAGCGCCGGCATCCAGGCCGAGCCGGCGTTCCACACCGCTTACGGCCAGGCGCTGACCGCGCTCGGCCACTCCTTCGGCGCCGACACGCCCGAGCTCGGCGCCGCGACCGCCATGGAGTTCACCCGCCACGGCGGCATCATCGCCACCGCCGAGCCGGTCCGCCGCGGCGGCGGCGCGGCAGCCGTCGTCCATCCCACCCGATAGCGCCGTTTTCGCCGGCCCCGGCGCGTGTTGTCCGCGCCGGGGCCGGACCCGACGTGCTGAGATCGGTCGCATGGATGTGGTGGAGAACCCCGCGGGCGACCGCTTCGCCTGCCGTTACGAGGCGTACCTCACCGACCCGCGCACCGAGCGCATGAGGACCAAGTGGCGCGCCGAGGTCGCCATCAAACTGCGGTGACGGCGATGGTGGCGCCGGGGGCGGGCTGCTCGATCGGCAGGCCGGTCAGGCCGTCCTCGCCGAGCAGCCTGGCGACCGAGTTCTGCCCCAGCGGGCTCAGCATCAGCTCGTGGATCTGCACGACCCGCTCCGGCCGGACCGCGCGCACGAAGTCGGCCGCCTCGCCGAACTTGGTCCACGGCCCGCTGGTCGGCAGCAACAGCGTCGCGACCGGCACATCCGGCACGAAATACGCGTCGCCCGGGTGGTAGACCGCGCCGTCGATCACGTACCCCACATTGTCGATCTGCGGGATGTCCTCGTGGATCCGCGCGTGCCGGCCGCCCACGGTGACCACCGCAAACCCCGCGACCTCCAGCTTTTCGCCAGGCGCGACCGCGGTCACGCGGCCGTCGTGGTCACCGAGCCTTTCCCGCACGGCCGGTGGGCCCCACACCCGCAGCTCGGGCTGTTCTCGCAGCGCCGCGCCCAGCACGCCCTCGTCGAGGTGGTCGAAGTGGTCGTGCGTGATCAGCACCGCCTCGGCCCCGGCCACGGCCCGCGCGGCATCCGGCGTGAACGTGCCAGGGTCGATCACGAGCGTGCGGCCGCCCTTGGCCAGCGCCACGCAGGCGTGCGCGTATTTGGTGAGCTCCACGGCCCTTCCCCTTTCCGAGATGTACAGCCCTACTGTACACCTTTTCGCTCGTCGCCGGAGTCCCCGGGCGTTCGCTTGTCGCCGAAGCCCCCGAGCCTTCCCCCGTCGCCGGAGCTCCCGAGTTTCCCCCCATCGCCGGAGCTCCCGAGCTTTCGCCCTTCTCCGGAGCCCTCGGGCCCTCGCTTGTCGCCGGAGCCCTCGGGCCTTCGCTTGTCGCCGAAGCCGGCGAGGCGGTGGAGCAGGGCGGGCACGGCGCGCAGCATCGCACCCTCGGCCGGCGTGAGCCGGGCCTCGATCGCGGCCGCCACCCAGTCGCGCCGGGCCGCCCGATCGGCCTGGAGGGCCGACTCGCCGGCCGGGGTCAGCGTGATCACGAAGGCGCGCGCGTCGGCCGGATCGGGCGCACGGGCGACGAAGCCGAGCGCCTCGAGGTCGCCGACGACGCGGCTCATGCTCTGATGCCGCACACCGCGATATGCCGCCAGCTCGGCGATGCTCATCGGGCCCTCGCGACTGAGATATCCCATCGCCTCGGCCCGGATCGGCGGCAGCGAGTCGGCGCCCTCGCGGGTGGCCCGCACGAACCGCCCGATCGCGACCCGCAATTCCTCGGCGATGTCCTCCATTCGGCGATAATACAGTGTTGCTGTGCATCCGTCGTACGCGATAGCTTGTGCCTTGTGGATTGTTACGCCTGCCGCAACGACGCCCGATTCGACGAGCTGCCACCGCGCGAGCGGATCGCCGCCGACGAGTCATGGCGCGTGGTGCACGACTTCAACAGCGCGCTGCCGGGTTGGCTGGTCCTGCTGCCGCGCCGGCACGTCACATCGATCGCCGAGCTGACCGACGCGGAGGCGGCCACGCTCGGGTTGTGGCAGGTGCGCCTGTCGCGGGCGCTGCATGCGGTGACCGGCTGCGCCAAGACGTATGTGATGCAGCTGGCCGAGAAGGAGGGCTTCGCCCACGTGCACTTCCACATCGTGCCCCGGATGCCCGATCAGCCGGCCGACCGTCGCGGCCCGGCCGTGTTCGGCTATCTGGACCCCGAGCATGCGCTGCCGGATGCCGAGCGCGACGAGCTGGCTCTCGCCATCCGCGCCGCCCTCGAGTAGGCCGACGGCGGCGCAGTAGGTCGACGGCGGCGCGGTAGGTCGACGGCGGCGCGGTAGGTCGACGGCGGCGCGGTAGGTCGACGGCGGCGCGGTAGGTCGACGGCGGCGCAGTAGGTCGACGGCGGCGCGGATGGCCGGCTGCGCCGCGCTCGAGCAGGCCGACGGCGCTGCGGCAAGCGGGCGCTGACGGCAGCGCCCGGGGCGGGTCAGGTGGGTAGCTCCCGCATGGTCCGCAGCGGGGACAGCACCACCCACACCACGCCGAGCAAGGCGCCCACCGTGGCGATCCACAGCGCCGGCCGCACGCCGATCGCCGCACCCAAAGCGCCGCCCAGCACCGCGCCGATCGGGCGGATGCCGTAGTTGACGGTTCGCTTGAAGCCGGACACGACCGACAGGCGCTCGTGCGGGGTGGCCGCAGTCTGCACCGAGCCGGCGGCGATGTCGAGCAGCATGATGCCTAGGGCCGCGATGAACTCGGCGACGAACAGCAGCCCGGGCCCGGTGGCCAGCGGCACGAGGATCAGCGGCGCGGGAAAGATCACCATGCCGGCGATCAGAGCGGGGCCGATCCCGACGCGGCGGGCGACGCGCTCGGCCAGCACCGCGCCGAGCAGGCCGCCGATCGCGCCGGCCCCGGTGATCAGGCCGAGCAGGCCGGGGGAGACGTGCAGCTGGGTCGTCACGTAAAGGACGAACAGGGCGGCGAAGATGTAGTTGAAGAGGTTCAACGTCGAGGTGCCGAGCAGGATGGCGCGCAGGACGGGCGAGCCGAGCACGAAGCGCATGCCGGCGGCCATCCCGCCGCTCTCGGCCGCGGTCGGCGGGCGGCGCTCGGCGACCCTCATCCGGGCCAGGAAGCCGGCCGACGCCGCGAAGGTGACCGCGTCCACCAGCAGGGCGAACGGCGCAGTGAAGATCTGGACGAGCAGGCCGCCGACGCTGGGGCCGGCCACGTAGGACATCGCGCGGCTGCCGTTGACGAGGCTGTTGGCGCGCACGTAGTCGGGGCGCTCGACCAGCGAGGCGAACAGGCTGCTGTGCGCCACCTCGAAGAGCACCGACAGCGTGCCGGTGCCGAACGCGATCGCGTACAGGATGGCCAGCGTGAGGGAGCCGCTCCACCAGAGGAAAGGTACGGCCAGCAGCAGGGCGGCCCGGCCCAGATCGGCGGCGATCATCAGGCGGCGCTTGTGCGGGTACCGGTCGACCCAGGCGCCGGCCGGGAGCGAGAAGACGAGGTTGGGCGCCAGGGCGGCGGCGGTCAGGTAGCCCATCTCGGCCGGGCCGGCGCCGATCGCGAGCACGGCCAGCAACGGCATGGCGAGCACGGTGATCTGGTCGCCGAAGAGCGAGACGGTCTGCGCCGACCAGTATCGGCGGAACGGGGCCCGGCGGAGCAGGGGCGGAGCGGGCGGCGCGGAGGCCGCCGGCAAAGCGGAGGCCACGGGCGGGAAGGGCGAAGCGGAGGCGGCGGGCGGGAAGGGCGAAGCGGAGGCGGCGGGCGGGAAGGGCGAAGCGGAGGCCGCGGTCGAAGCGGCCAAAGTGGGCGGGGCGGGCGAAGCGGCCGGAGCGGTGTCAGTCACGGGGCACCGCCATCCGGATGATCTGCACCGGCCGCGAGCCCGCCGGCCGCCGCGACGGATCGGTGAGCCGGTCGTCGTAGCGGGACATCAGCGCGTCGATCTGCGCCATCAGCTCGCCCAGCTCCTCCGCGGTGACGTGGGCCAGCACGTCGCCGGGGCCGGCCGCCCGCCGCCACTCGGCCGGCTCGTCGCCGCGGGTCGTCAGGTATTCCTGCGCCCGGCGCGCGTATTCGGTGACGATCGTGGCGCTGAGCTGGTCGGCGGCGGCGCGTACGGCCGGATCGTCGGAATCGTGGTCCCAGGACGTGTACTGCGCGGTGGCCCGCCACGGCCGCTCGCGCGCGTCGACGCCGGGCGCCCGCTCGGCGAGACCGTACTTGGCGAGCTGCCGGAGGTGGAACGAGCAGTTCGGCACGGTGTCGCCGAGCCGGGCGGCGGCCTGGGTCGCGGTCATCGGGCCCTCGGCCCGGAGCAGGCCGATCAACCGCAGGCGCAGCGGATGCGCGTACGCCCGCAGCGAGGTCGCCTCGGTCAGCCGGATCTCATCGGTCATACCCTAGAGAATGCTTTATAAAGAGTTCTCTAGCAAGTGCCGATCCTAGAAACCTCGCCGCAGCAGTTGAGCGTTGAGGGCGACCACGATCGTCGAGGCGGACATCAGGATCGCGCCGACCGCCGGGCTCAGCGCGAAGCCGGCCCAGGCCAGCACCCCGGCGGCGAGCGGAATGGAGATCACGTTGTAGCCGGCCGCCCACGCCAGGTTCTGGACCATCTTGCGATAGGACGCCCGGGACAGCCGGATGACGCCGGTGACCCCGCGCGGGTCCGACGACGCCAGCACCACCCCGGCCGACTCGATCGCCACGTCGGTGCCGGCCCCGATCGCCACCCCCACGTCGGCTCGGGCCAGCGCGGGCGCGTCGTTGACGCCGTCGCCGACCATCGCCACCCGCAGCCCGCGCGCCTGCAGGTCGGCGACCGCACGGTCCTTGTCAGCCGGCAGCACTTCGGCGAAGACCTCATTCAATCCGAGGTCCTTGCCGACCGCATCGGCCACCGGTTTCGCGTCCCCGGTGATCATCAAGATTTCGCGTACGCCTTCGCGGCGCAACGAAGCGATCGCGTCCCGCGCCTCCGGGCGCACCTCGTCCTCGAGCGCGAACGCGCCGATCACCTCGGCGTCGGCGATCAGGTACAGAACCGCGGCGCCACGGCGCGACCACTCCTCGGCCGCCTTGCCCAGTTCGTCGGGGACGGTGAGATCCCACTCGCGCAGCAGGGCCGGCCCGCCCACGGCGTACGGATGATTGTCGATCAGCGCACGCACCCCGCGCCCGGTCAAGGACTCGAAGCTCGACGCGGTGATCCGCCGCGGCGCGGCGGCCACGATCGCCCGGGCCAGCGGATGCTCGCTGTCGGCCTCGACGCCCCCGGCCAGCGTGAGCACCTCGTCCTCGGTGCGGCCGGCCGCCGCCGCGACGCCGGTGACCTTGTGCGCGCCCTTGGTCAGCGTGCCGGTCTTGTCGAACAGCACGGCGTCGACCGTGCGCATCCGCTCGAGCGCGAGCCGGTCCTTCACCAGGATGCCGTTGCGGGCGGCCAGGGCCGTGGAGATCGCGATGACCAGCGGGATGGCCAGGCCCAGCGCGTGCGGGCAGGCGATCACGAGCACGCTCACCGTGCGCACCACGGCCTGGCCGAGATCGCCGACCGCCCACCAGGTCAGGAACGTGATCAGGCCGGCCCCGGCGGCGACGTAGAACAGCAGCGCGGCGAATCGGTCGGCCAGCACCTGCGCCCGCCCCCGCGACTCCTGCGCCTGGGCGACCAGGCGCCCGATGCCGGCCAGCGCGGTGTCGTCGCCGACCGCCGTGACCTCGACCCGCAGCGCCGAGTCGGTCGCCACCGTCCCGGCCACCACGCGCTCGCCGATCCCGCGCGACACCGGGCGCGACTCCCCGGTGATCATCGACTCGTCGAGCGACGCGGCGCCGTCGACGATCGTCCCGTCGGCCGGCACGCGGCCGCCCGAGCGCACCAGCACGGTGTCGCCGACCCGCAGGTCGCCGATCGCGACCGTGGTCGGGTCGCTGCCGGGACCGAGCCGCTCGGCCTCGTCCGGCAGCAGCGCCGCCAGCGCGCTCAGCGCGCCCTGGGCCTGGCCGATCGCCTTCATCTCCTGCCAGTGGCCGAGCAGCATGATCGTGACCAGGGCCGCGAGCTCCCACCAGAAGTCGAGGTCGAACCAGCCGAAGCTGGTCGCCATCGACGCCACGTAGGCGACGGTGATCGCCATCGAGATCAGCAGCATCATGCCCGGCCCGCGACCGCGGATCTCGTGCAGGCCGCCGGTGAGGAACGGCCACCCGCCGTACCAGAAGACGATCGTGCCGAGGACCGGGCCGACCCAGGCGATGCCCGGGAAAGCGAGCGTGTAGCCGAACCAGTCCATGACCATCTCGCTGGTCACGATGATCGGGACGGTCAGCGCGAGGCTCAGCCAGAACTTCCGCCGGAAGATCTCGGGATCGTGCCCCGCGTACTGGCCGTGCCCGTGCTCGGCGTGCTCGCCGTGCCCCATGTGCTCCGCGTGCTCCATGTGCTCCATCGACGTCCACCTCCGCCTGCAACATATACCCCTAGGGGGTATTAGCCAACCCCGGAGTGACGCGGGACGCAGGCCGATATGGTGACCGGATGCGCGAAACGCCGGAGGAACTTGCCGCCCTGCAGGACCTGCTCGACGCCTCGCTGGCCCGGTCGACCGCCCACCTGCGCTCGATCGTGGCCGGCCGCACCATGACCGCCGCGGATCTCGTGGCGACCCTGACCGGCATGTGCACGCTGGCGCTGTCGACCGTGACGGCGTCCGGCGAGCCCCGGATCAGCGGCGTCGACGGCCACTTCCTGCACGGGAGGTGGCATTTCGGCACCGCGCGCACCGCCGCGAAGGCCCGCCACCTGGCCGCCCGCCCGGCCGCCAGCGCGGCCCACATGCGCGGCGAGGAGCTGGGCGTGTTCACGCATGGCACGGCCGAGGAGGTGAAGCCGTCCGGCGAGGACTGGCCGGAACTGCTCGAATATCTGCGGGAGCACTACGGCAAGGACGCCTTCGACTGGGAGAACGAGGTCGTCTACTACCGGCTGCGGCCGCACTGGATGACGGTTTATGCGGCGTAGCGGTGACCCCGGTCAGCGGGCGTCCATCGGCAGCCGCACCAGCACCGTTGTGCCCGCGCCGTCGGTCTCCACCAGCTCGATGCTGCCGTGGTGCCGGGTCACGACCGCCCGGCTCAGCGTCAGCCCCAAGCCGGTGCCGGGAATCGCTTTGTCCCGGACCCGGCTGGTCCGGTAGAGGCCGGTGAACATCTTTTCCCGCTCGTCCGCCGGCACGCCCAGCCCGGTGTCCGTGACCGCCAGTTCCGCCGCCCGGCCCGCCGCCTTGAGCGTCACCCTGATGTGGCCGCCGTCGGGGCTGTATTTCACGGCGTTCCCGAGCAGGTTGTCGACGACTTGACGCAGCCGTTTCCGATCCCCGGGCAGGACCAATTGTTCGGGCAGTTCCTCCTCGATCACCAGCGGCGCCCCGTCCACCGCCGCACGCGCCTTCGCCAGCGAATCCCGTACCACCTCGGCCAGATCCATCGGCGCGAGCTGGATGTCGGCGTGGCCCGCGTCCAATGCGGACAACTCCATCAACTCGTTGATGATGTGCCGAAGCTGATTGGTGTTCCGGTCGATCACCTCCAGCAGCCGCGGCCCCTCCGCGACCAGTGTCCGCTCGTCCGCCTCGCGCAGCAGTTCGGTATAGGCGCTGATGGATGTCAGCGGGGTGCGCAGCTCGTGTCCGATCAGCGCGAGATATTCGTTCTTCGAGCGGTTCAACTGACGCTGCAGGTCGTCGACGAGACGCCGTTCCACGAACTGACCGATGTGCGCGGCGATCCCCGCCATCAGGGCGAGCAGCTCGTCCTCCGGGTCTTCGACGGTGTCCGCGAAAACCGTCAGAACACCGAGAGTCTCAAAGCCTTCGCGTACGGGCACGGCCAGCGCCGCGTGCAGCCGCGAGCTCCTGGCCGTCGCCTCCGAGATGAGGCTCTGCGGCTGACCGACGTCCCGGATCCACAGTGGCTTGCCAACCTGCCAGGCCCGGCCGGCCAGTCCCATCCCGTACGGAAGATCGACCGGCACGTCGATGTCGGCCTGCCATCCCGGGGCGCTCCACCGGGCGGCCGAGCGCACCACCCCCGCGGCGTCGTCGACCAGCCACAACTCCGCATGCACCCAGTCGAGGGTGCCGACCACGGCCTCCAGCACGCGGGGCCCGGCCGCCTCGACGCTCGGGGCCTCGGCGAGCGCCGTCGTGACCGCGAGCTCGCAGGTGCGGAACCGCTCCACCCGCCGGCGGCGGGTCACGTCCTGCACGGCCTGCACCGCCCCGACCGTGTGCCCGTCCGGCCCGGTGATCGGGTGCGCGTCGACCAGGTAGTGGCGGGTGCGCCGGTCCGAGCCGTGCAGGATCACCTCCTCGTCGCGCAGGTGATCGCCGCGCAGCGCCCGGAAGATGGCGAGGTCGGCCCGGGTGATCGCCGTGCCGCCCGCATCGGTGAGCCCGTCGGGCATGCGGTCGTCGGGCAGACCCCCTTCGCCCCACATGGCCCGCATCCGCTCGTTGACGAAGACGACCCGACCGTCCGCGTCGCACGCCGTCACCCCGTCGTGCAGGCTGTCGAGCACCGCGTCGAGAAACCGGCGCTGCTGGTCGATCTCGTGCCGGGCCACCTGCTCGGTGATCAGCAGCGTGCACACCTGCGCGGCCTCGGCGACCGCCGCCACCTCGTCGGCGGTCCACGAGCGCGGCTCGTGGTCGCACGCGCAGCAGATGCCGAGCACCGCACCGTGCGGGTCGCGGATCGGATGCCCCAGATAGGCCCCGCTGCGCCCGTTGCGCACCCGGTCGTCCGCGGTCAGGTCGGCGATCAGCACCGGCGCGTCGGTCCGCAGCACGATCTCGGCCAGCGAATCCGCGATCGGCACGTCGGCGACCTCGTCCCAGCTCCCGGACAGCCCCCACCCGCCGTAGAGCCGCAGCCGCCCGCCCTGCGCGAAATTGATCAGCCCGACCGGCGCGTGCGCGGCCCGGGCCACCAGCGCCGCGAGCTGATCGGCCGCCCCGCTGGTGAGCACGCCGCGGTGCAGCTCCGCCGGGGTGCTCAGGATGCCTTCCTCGAGCACGCCGGGCCGCCACGAGAACCCGCCCGCGACCGTCGTCGGGGCCCGGGCGCCCCACAACGGTCCGGCGTCCGGGCCGGGGTCCTCACGCCGCATGGCCTACCTCCGGCTTTCCAGCCTAGGGAAGAAAGACCGCCAAAACCGCCAAACCGACAGGTACGCCGCCGGTCGGCGCGCGCATGTTCGCGACGACTTGGCGCGCCGCCCGGCACGGATCTTGTGGAGTTGTAGCGCGTTGCGCGCGTCAGGAGCGGGCGTATCGCAGGTCGGCGATGGGGCGGCCGGCCGCCGTGCCGCGGCGCTCGAACTTGGTCTCGGGGCGGCCGGCCCGGTCGGCGTCCACCCGGTGCAGGAAGGCGGCGGCGTCGAGGGTCTCGGCCATCGCGGACGCATAGTGCGGCCAGTCGGTGGCGCAGTGCAGGATGCCGCCGGGCCGGAGGCGCTCGCCGAGCAGGGCCACATTGCCGGGACGGATCAGGCGGCGCTTGTGATGACGGGCCTTCGGCCACGGGTCGGGGAAGAAGACGTTGATCGCGTCCAGCGAGGCGGGGGCGACCTTGTGGAGGAGATCGATGGCGTCGCCGCGGGCCACCCGTACGTTATGCAGGTCTTGATCTTTGATCTTCGCCAGCAGATTGGCGATGCCGGGGGTGTGCACCTCGACGCCCAGGTAGTCGCGGCCGGGGTCGGCGGCGGCCATCGCGGCCAGCGTGTCACCCATGCCGAAACCGATCTCCAGCACCACCGGGGCCGAGCGGCCGAAGAGCGCGGCGAGATCGAGCGGGGTGCCGTCGCCGTCCTCGACGGCGACGCCGAAAAGCGGCCAGAGCTCGGCGTGCGCGTCGGCCAGGCGAGGGCCCAGCCGGCCCCGGCGCGGGTGGAAGGTGCGGATATGCCGGTCGGCGGTGTCGGTCATGGTCGCTCAAGCCTACTGACGGCGCGCGGCCGTGACCCGGGCACCGGTCCGTCGGCCGCTCAGAAGTCGTGCCGGACCCCGGGATGCCTCGTGTCGGGCCGCTTCACGTCGGGCCGCTTCACGTCGGGCCGCTTCACGTCGGGCCGCTTCACGTCGGGCCGCTTCACGCCGAGACGTCGATGCGGCGCGGGCCGCGGGACAGGTATTCCAGCGCCTTGGCCAGGTAGGGGCCGACCGGGTTCGGGCCGCCCGCGCGCTCGAAGCGGCGGTTGAGATCCTTGAGGTAGACCCCGGTGACCGGCTGGCCGGGCGCGAGACGGCCGGCGGCGCGCTCCGCGGCGATCGCGGCGGCGAAGGTGGTGGTCGACTCGCGGGCTGGGTCGAAGCCGGGCGCGATGCGCTGGCCGGTCGCGTGGTGGATGAGCTCCCGGTCGGCCACGGTGAGCGCGTCGAAGTCGTTGCGGTGCGGCTTGTCCTCGACACGGTGCCGGTGCACGGGTGTGACGGGTGTGCGCGGCGTGAACGCCGAGCCCAGGCCGGAGACGGTCATCGGCGATTCCCCCATCGTGTTGCCACCCGTCCACACCCTCTTCGGCACCTTGGCGGAATCGCTTAGCGCGTCGGCCGCACGCCGATTTGGCAGGCTAGGCATCTTTCGGGTTGGTGGTTCGGCTCCGCTATGAGTCGCCTTTGCTCTGCTCACCTGCGGTAAGCAAGCTCCGGTCGCTTCGGGCCGATCCGGGCGAAGCGGCCTCGTCACGGACGCCGGCGCGTAGCCGGGCCGCCTGGCGCGGGCGCTTCCTGTGGGTGAGCAGAGCAAAGCGTTGCGAACACCCAGCTCAGACCAGGGAACAGACCTCGATCCCGCAGCCTCGCTAAGGGGAACGCTTAGCGCGTCGGGCGCACGCTCGGTTGGGAGCCGGAGTGGAACAGTCGGCGCGAGCCGTCGGTCAGCCCGACCACGGTGACCCAGGAGCCGCCGCGATACTGGCCGGTCACCACCGCGCGGGTGGTGCCGAGGTAGGCGAGCTCCCGGTCCATCGCGCCGCCGACCGTGTGCTTCGCCTGCGTGGCCGGGTCGTATTCGACCAGGTGGACCGGTTCGTTCTCGGCGGTCGTCTCGCCCTTCTGGTAGGCCGTCCAAGCCAGCCGCCGGCCGTCCCCGCGCCAGCTCGGCACCACCGCGAAGCCGCTGTTCTGCAGGCTGCCGCCACCGTACGCGGCAACGGTCCGCTCACCGCCGGTGGCGACCGTCCCGACCGACAGGCACGAATCGTAGACCGATTCGCAGTCGCCGCCCCGGAACGCGATCTTGGTGCCGTCGGGCGACCACGCGACCGCGTCGTCGGTCCGCAGCCGGTCGGCCAGCGCGCCCACGCGCGGGGTGGCGGACTCCGCGGGCGGCACCTCCTCGCCGCGGCAGTCACGCGGGAAGAGGACCTCGGGCGTGCCGGTCGCGCCCGCCGCGGCGATGCGGTAGACACCGGGCCCGCCGGTGCACGACAGCGAGGCGAACGCGATCCACTTGCCGTCGGGCGACCAGGACGGTCCGCCGGCCGGGCGGGTGGTGAGGCGGCGCCGGGCGGTGCCGTCGGCCTTCATGGTCCAGAGCAGGCCGCCGGCCAGGTACGCGATTCGCTTGCCGTCGGGCGACCAGCGCGGCCGGGAGTGGACGCCGCCGGTGGTCAGGCGCTTCTCGCCCGGCCCGCTGCTGACATAGATGTCGCCGTCCCGGACGTAGGCGATCGCGGGCAGCGCGGCAGCCGTCCGGGCGACGGCCGGAGTGGCCGCCAGAAATGCGCCGGTCGCGGCCAGAACTGCGGTGATCTTCTTCATGCCCTGCATAACGGAACGCCCCCCGACGCGCCTCGCCCCCTGCTTACACCGAAGGAATCGTCCGCAACCGTTCCGCACCTGAGCGAATACCGGATGCGAACTGCCGGAGCAGCCTCGGCCGAGCCGGGCGGCGGGGTCGGCCGGGCCGACGTGCCGCGGCCGCCCCGGGAGGATGGGCGGCCGCGGGCTCAGCGGTGGGCGGCCGGGCGACCTGGGTCAGGCGACCGTGGTGGACCACATGGCGGTGAAGGCGGCCGCCTCGCCGGTCAGCCAGCTCTCGATGTCGGCGGGTTTCAGGGCCGGGTCGATGCGGTGCGTCACGCCCCGGCGGAGGTCGACCAGGACCGGGTCGGCGTTGGGCAGGATCTGGTCCATATGGCCGGCCATCAGGTGCAGCGTCGCGGTGATCGCCTCGGAGGTGGGCGGGGCCTCGTCGAAGTGCAGCCGGACGGCCTCGCGGCGGCCGTCCTCGTAGCGCAGGCCGAAGTGGGGGTTGATCTTTACCGCCAGCGGACCGACCGACGCGAGGGCATCGCGGGTCTGGGCGAGGCTTACCTTGTCGGGGTCGCCGAGGGATTTCAGGTAGGTCAGGGCGCCGGCGCTGACCGCCTCATACAGCGGCTTCCACCGGTCTTTGACCAAGTCGGTGACGCCGTTGAGATAACTGCCGCCGGTGCGGAAGGCGATGTCGGCCTTCAGCGCCTTGACCAACTGGCCGTGCGGGTTGAAGCCGGTGCGGCGCTCGCGGGCGCGTCGCAGACCGCCGACGAACGTGGCCTTCGCGGGGCCGGTGCGGGTCACGTAGCGGGTGAAGCCGAGCATGGTCGCATAGGGCGGGATCACGGGAACAGCAGATTCCGAAGCTGGCAACACGGACATAACAGGCGCGGTCACGTTGATCTCCTCGCAGGTCACGGCCCCTTTTCGTACATACATCCTAATCGACGGGTACGACATTCCCAACCCGCCGGAACGACCGCATCTGTCCGGTCCAGGCGCAGTTGGCCAGTCCGCCTGAAGGTGGCCACCCGGCATCTCGCAGCCACTCGCGCAAGCCCCCGAGCCGGCCCTGGCCCCGCTTCGCGGACTGTCGCGGCCGGACACCGACCAGCTGTCATCTTCAAACGCTGAATAGGATCAAGACGTGAGGATGGAGCTCGCATGCCGTTGACGAATCCGTGGCTCTCCGAACCCGCGCCAGCTCACCGACTGCCGCGGCAACGACTTGATGAGCGCATCCTCAACCTGCTGTCCTCACAGAACATGTGTGTGCTCGCCACCGCCGGGCCAGAGGGTCCGCTGGCCACACCGGTGCGCTACTACTCGCTCGACTTCGCGGTCATGTTCACTGCCGCGCCACGGTCCCCGAAGTTGCGCAACATCGCCGCAGATCCGCGGGTCTCCGTGGGCATCTTCGCCCCGCTGGTCGGGCGGGCCAGCAGCCGCGGAGCGCAGCTGTTCGGCGAAGCCCGTGTGCTGCCTCCCGAACATCCCGGACGGGACCACTACTGGGACGCATTCCGCTGGGAGAACGAGCACGCCGAACGGGGCCGCTCACTCGCCGAACCGCCAAGCGACACCCTCGTGGTGATCGAGCCGAGCCGGATCGTCTACACCGAGCATTGGCTTCGGCGTGACGGGTTCGCGGCGCGGCAGTTCTGGAAGCGGCCCCCGTTGGGCAAGCCCGGCGAGGAAACGGCCAACTAAACCGGACGGACGAACGAGAGGGCGGCTCTCGGTCCGTCGGCCTTGAGAAATCAGGCGAGTCGGTACTCCCAGCCCTCCGGACGCCATTCGAAGTCCGCTTCCAGCAGTTCCCGCACTGTGCACCCGTTGATCACATGCTCCAGACCCCGATAGGTCGCGAGATGCCCGATCAGCATGACCCGGCGTCCCGCCCACCGGGTCGGCAGATCGGCGAGAGACCTCGCCACCCGCTCGATCGCCTGGCTCTGGCTTTCACCGCCCGGATACGGGTGATCGCAGAAGTCCAGGAGATCACGCTTGATCTCGGGCCGGGGAGAGCCGTTGCGCATGCCAAAGTCACACTCGCGCAGCCGCCAGTCATACAGGATCGGGATGTCCGTGCCGCCGAACGCGATCTCCGCCGTTTCCACCGCGCGGCGCAGATCCGAACTGAACACCGCCGTGATGCCGTCATCGCGGCGCCGCCGGCCCATCTCGGCGGCATTGACCCGGCCTTCCTCGCTGAGCCGGCCGGGCAGCCACCCGGTCGCGATACCTCGTTCGTTGTCCTCGGTCAGGGCGTGGGTTTCGAACACGATGTCGATCGGCATCGCACGAGGCTACTGAGCGGATTAGGCTGCTGCGATGCCGTTCCAACCCGGGCAAGTCGTCACGCGCCGCTATCTGCGCGGCCCCTGGGTCACGTGGGTCCAGCCGATGCGCGTCATCAGCGACGACGAGCACGGGCTGCTGCTCTGGCATTCGGTCGGCAGCGACATCGCCCGGCTTGTCGACGCCGACGGGAACACCCCGCATGATGTCGCCGTCGATCGGCTGCGGGATCCGAAGCTGACGCTGCAGAGCTGGACGGACTACGACATCCTCGTCCTGATGCGGCCGGACGCCGCGCACGCCGTGTGGTGGTGCTTCCGACAAGGAGCGTTCGCCGCCTGGTACGTGAACCTCGAAAGCCCGTACGTCCGGCGTCCGGACGGCGTGGACACCACCGACCACGTCCTGGACATCGTCGTCACCCCGGACCGGCAGTGGGAGTGGAAGGACGCCGACGAGTTCGACGAGCACATCGGCAATCCCCTCTACTTCGACGGCGCCACCGCCCGGACGATCCGGGCGGAGGGCCACCGGCTCATCAAGCTCATCGAGGGCGGGGAATTCCCCTTCGTCGGTACGCACACCGGCTTTCGCCCCGGCCCGGACTGGCCCACGCTCCGGCTCACCGGCACCCCCGGCTTTCCCGCAACGCGGCCGGCATGACCGCTCGATCTCGGCGGTACGGGATGCCCGCCGATCAACATCGCGAATGGAGGACCGCGAGGCCGTGACCGCCACAACGTTCGACGATCACGAGCGGGTGCAATGGGCCGGGAAAGCGGCGGCCTACCGGGACAGCTTCGCATCCCTCTGCGCTCACCCGGCCGGCCCGCTGCTGGACGCGGCCACCGTCGGCGAGGGCGTCCGGGTTCTGGACGTCGGCACCGGAACGGGGACCGTCGCCGCTCTCGCCTGCTCGCGGGCTGCGAAGGTCACCGCCGTGGATGCCGAACCGAGCATGCTCGAGATCGCACGCCGCCGGGCCGCGGACGCCGAGACGCACCTCGCGGTCCTGCCACAGCTTCCGTTCCCCGACGGCTGCTTCGACGCGGTGGTCGCGAACTTCGTCCTCAACCACGTCGGTGACCCCGGCGCGGCCGTCCGCGAGATGCGACGGGTCGTGCGTCCCGGCGGACGTCTCGCCGTGACGATCTGGCCCTACCCGCCCCCACCCGCCCAGCAACTCTGGAACACGATCTTCGACGCGGCCGGCGTTCACCGCCCTGCCGACCTGCCCCGAGTGGCGCCCGACAAGGACTTCCCCCGCGACCACGACGGCCTCACCGGGCTGCTCGACCGGGCGGGCCTCGCCGACATCCGCTGCGACCTGCTCACCTGGACCCATCGCGTGCACCCGGACACGTGGTGGGCCGGCCCCGCCAACGGGCTCGGCACTCCCGGCACACTGCTACGGCGCCAGGACCCCGCCACGATCGCTCGCGTCAGACACCACTACGACCAGCACACCGCAACCTATCGAGACGCCGAGGGACGACTCGGACTCCCCACCGCAGCCCTCCTCGCGTCGGCATCCGTTCGCTGACGGGATCTACTGTCGGGTGATGCGGGTCGCGGAGATTCGCCGTTACCCGGTCAAGTCGATGCTCGGCGAGGTGGTGCCGGCGGCCGAGGTCGGTGCGCGAGGCATGGCCGGCGACCGGCTGTGGGCGGTGCGCGATCCGAACGGCAACTTCGGACCGGGTCGGCGAGCGGACCGACCTCCTCAAGACGCTCGCCGAGCACCACGACCTGACCTTCGACGTCTTCGCGACCGTCGAGCGGCCGGGCCGGATCGCCGTCGGCGATCCGTGCGCCTGGCTGTGACCTCGACGGACCGGCACAACAGGCCGGGCCGAGCGCCGGCTCTCGAGCGTGACCCGAGACGCAACAGCCCGTGTCCGCCGCGATACAAGTGCCGTCGTGATTAGTTCGGTGCCACGACCTCGAGACCGGCCTGCTCCGCCACCTCAGCCAAACGTTTGTCATAGGTGACGAACGCGCTGATCGGCTGGCCGCTGGCGATGAGAAACTCCGCGGTGGCCAGATGGATGGCATCCAACGAACGCAGTCCGGGCTCGGGATAAGCGCCGGCGGTCGCACGGACCGCCGCATTGATGTCGACACGATAGAGACGAGCGAGCACTGCGGCGACACCGCCGAGGACTCCGGGCGCGCTCCGGCGCAGAGCACGGGGTAGCTCGACCTCGACCAGTGCCGAGGCCACGACGCGCTCCGCAGGCCGGGATCCCAGCCAGTCGACGAGGGCTTGCGACTCCGCCTCGGGCCGGACGAGCTTGACGAGCGCCGCCGTGTCGAGATAGATCACCAGCGTTCCTCATCGCGCAGGGCGGAGATCAAATCGCCGGCGTCCTGGCCGGCCTGTGGCGCTCCGGTCGGCATCGCGAACGGAAGGGTGATGGTCGGCGGCGTAAGCGTGCCGGTGCTGACCAGTTCGTCGAGGGGGTCGACGCCGACCGGAACGATTCTTGCGATGGGACGTCCGCGGTTCGTGATCTCCACGCTCTCGCCGCGCTCGACCCGCGCAAGCACGCCCGCGGTGTCTTGGTTGAGGCTACGAATAGGGATGCGGTCCATGGCGAGAGTGTAGTACTAAATGTAGTACAGCGGGCGGCTGGTCGCGGCCGTCCGCGACCATGTGCCAACCTGTCGGCATGGCCCTGATCCGGGTGGACTTCGCCGCCGAGACGCTCGAGCTGGACACCGCGATGACCGTGGTGCTGCCGCAGCAGGCGGACGAGCCGCCCCCGCTGCTCTACCTGCTGCACGGGCTCACCGACGACGACACCGCGTGGACCAGGTTCACCTCGATCGAGCGGTACGCCGACGCGCGCGGCCTGGCCGTGGTCATGCCTCAGGTGCACCGCAGCTTCTACGCCAACGAGGCGTACGGTATGCGGTTCTGGGATTTCCTGACGGCGGAGCTGCCGCAGACGGTCGAGCGCTTCTTCCGGGTCTCGACGCGGCGCGAGGACACCTTCGTGGCCGGGCTGTCGATGGGCGGGTACGGCGCCTTCAAGTGGGCGCTGCGGGAACCGGGGCGGTTCGCGGCGGCGGCCAGCTTGTCGGGCGCGCTGGATCTCGCGTACATCCAGGAATTCGACCTGAGGCCGCACATGCGCACCCTGGTCTCGCGAGTCTTTCCGGACCGCACGGTCGCCGGCGGCGACGAGGACCTCTTCCACCTGGTCAAGACGGCCGACAAGGCCGGGCTGCCGCGCCTGATGCTGCGCTGCGGCACCGAGGATCACCTGCTGAAGCAGAACGAACGGTTCGTTTCGGCGTGCGACACCGCCGGGGTGGAGCTGGATGCCGCGTTCGGGCCCGGCGCGCACGAGTGGGGCTACTGGGACAGCCAGATCCAGGTGGCGCTCGATTTCATGCTGGCCCGTCAACCAGTGTGAAAGGGGCGGGCCGGATGGCCCGCCCCTTTTCAGGAATCGTCGCGCGTCTGTTCGGCGAGGAAGCGTTCCAGCTCGGCGCCGAGCTCCTCGGCGGTCGGCAGCGGCGTGTCCGACTCGGAGAGCAGGTTGTTCTCCCGGCCGCGCAGGAACGCGTCGTACTGCGCCTCCAACGACTTGACCAGGCGCTCGGCCTGCTCGTCGTCGGCGATCTGCTTGTCGACGTCGGCGCGGACGATCTCGGCGGCCTTGCGCAGCTCGCCGGTCGGCAGGGCCAGCCCGGTGCTCGACGACACCGAGTCGGTCAGCAGCTCGGCGGCCGCCGGGTACGTCGTCTGTGCCAGGTAGTGCGGGACGTGCGCCGCGTACCCCATCGCGTCCTTGCCCTGCTCGCCCAGCCGGAACTCGAGCAGGTTGCCGACGCTGGCCGGCACCTGGACGCGCTGCAGCCACGACTCGTGGTCGCCGAGCAGCCGTAGGTCGGTGGCGTGCGCGGTGACGCTGACCGGGCGGGTGTGCGGCACGGCCATCGGGATCGCGTTGAGCCCGACGGTGAGCTTGACGCCGAAGCGCTCGATGAGCCCGGTCACGGCCGCGATGAAACGCTCCCACTGCAGGTCGGGCTCGGGGCCGGCGAGCATCAGGAAATCGGTGCCGAGCTGGTCGCGCACGAGGTGCAGGGCCAGGCTGGGCGCCTCGTAGGACTCCCAGTGGTCTTCCACGAAGATCATCGGGGGACGGCGGGAGCGGTAGTCGAGCAACTGGTCGAGGTCGAAGGTCGCGAGGACCCTGGTCTCCAGGCTGTCCAGCAGATTCTCGCGGAACAGCTGGATGGCGCTGCCCGCGTCGACGAACCCGGTGAGCGCCTGGACGAGGACCGGCTCGTCCAGCGCCGGCAGATCGTCGGCCAACTCGTAGAGCTCGTGTGGGTCGAGCACGGGGCGGACCTCCTGTGCAGAAAAGCGGGTAACCCAAGGTAACAACGGCGGTCCGGCGTTCATTCCGGCAGGTGCGTGCTCAAGATCTCAGTGCGGATACAAATTCATCTGCACCCCTCGTCTGCACGTGCATGCGCACGACACAATGGATCAGGATCACCCCACCCCCCCAACGGAGCGATCTGATGAGCGAAGCCGCCACACCCGTCAGAGAGCAGCCGGAGACGGTCGCGCCCCCGGGCACGCTCTGGTCCCACATGAAATCCGACCCGCAGTACGCGCCCGAGCACCTCGCCCTCGACGCGGTTCGCCGCCTCGGGCCCGAGGCGGCCCGGTGGGCCGAGCGGATGCGGCTCGAACACCCCGGCATCGCCCCGGATGCCCTGGCCGCCCTGGCCGTCCGCCGCTTCACCACGCTCGCGCGCATCTCCGGCGCCGTCTCGGGCGCGACCGGCATGCCCGGCGCGGTGCTCGACATGGGCGTCCTGGCCTGGACCCAGTCGCGCATGGTGCTGCATGTCGCCGCCGCCTACGGTCACGACCCCGCCGCCCCCGAGCGCGCCACCGACCTGCTGGTGCTGCAGCGGGTGCACAAGGCCGCCGAGGCCGCGCGCACGGCACTCGGCGTCGCGGCCGGCCGGGAGCGGGCGAGCCGCCTGTTCACCGACGTGGCCGGACGCCCGCTCACCGGCGTCATGCTCCGCCTCGGTTTCCGGCTCGGCCAGATGGCCGGCGTCCACGCGACCCGCCGGATGTTCGCCAAGATGGTGCCCGGCGCGTCGGTGGTGCTGGGCACGTGGGTCAACTCGGCCGCCACCAAGGAGCTCGCCGCCCGATCCCGGGCCCACTTCGCCGCAGCGGCCTAAGGATCTTGGAGCCCCGGCCGATCTGAACCCCGACATCGAGCTGTCGACAGGGGGAGGCGGGCCCGTGCGCCGTCGTTGGCTGGGCATGATGATCCTCGCGCCGCTGGCTCTCACCGGCTGCGGGGCGAGCACGACCGCGACCGCGGTGCCGAGCCCGAGCGGGTCGCCGTGGGTCGTCATGGCGCAGGGCAGCGCCACCCCGTCCGCCGCGCCCACCGGGTACAAGGCGACGCCGAGCCCGTTCCCGACCGGCTTCCTGCCGGTCGCGTCGGCCGCGCCCACCCCGGCCCCGACCGGCAGCCCCACCTGCCCGCCCGACACCGCGCACGCCATCGCCGGCGCGACGGTCGTTCCCGGCGCCGGCCGCGCCGCGGTCACCTTCTACAACTACGGCGGCGACAACCTGGTCGAGTACCGCATCACCGCGATCTCCCAGGACCTGGTCGCCGGCCGGCAACGCGACGTCGGCTGGACGGTGATGACCCCGGGCGCCGGCTGCGGCTACCTCACCGCCACGATCACCGGACTCGACGCCCGCACCGGCTACGTCTTCTCCGTCGACGCCGTCACCACTAAGCTGGGCCGCGACGGCACCCGGGCCGAGACGGTCGCACGATCCGGAGTCGTCAAGACGCTGTGACGCCAAAAAGAGACGCGGTGAGCCGCACCACCGGCCGCCATCCCGTCGCCAGCGCCTTGCCGATGTCCAGCACCATCCCGTCGGTGACCTGGTCGAGGCTGTAGCGCGTCAACGTCCGCCCCGGCAGCATCGCGGCCGCGCGGGCGACCGCCACTGGCACGTGCCGCACCGGCACGCCGAGCACGCTCCGGACGGCCTCGTCGCGCCGATAGACCACGTCGTCGGCGATGTTGTAGGCGCCCGCCGGCCAGTCCAGCGCCGCGAGGCAGGCGGACGCGAGGTTCTCCACCGCGGTCAGGCTCAGCGGCACGTCCGGCCCGGGCAGCCAGGCGCGCCCGCCGCGCACGATCCGCCGCAGCCGCGGCATCAGATGGGGGTCACCCGCGCCATAGACGGCGCGGGGCCGGAGAACCACCGCGCCGGCGGCGAGGGCGATTCGCTCACCCCCTGATTTCGTACGCCCGTACGCGGTGCGCTGCCGATCGGCCGGGTGATCCTCGGTCAGCGGGGCGCGGTACGGCCCCGGCCGGTACACCGAGGCGCTGCTGACCAAAATCACTCGCCGGCCCGCCGCCGCGTCGGTCAGCCGCCTCGTCCCGTCGACGTTGACCTCGCGAAACGCGCGCTCGGTCCGCTCGCCGGGGCGCGGATCCCCGACCGCCGCCGCGAGGTGCACGACCGCGTCGCACCCGGACAGATCCGGCGCCGTCCTTCCGGCGGCATCCCAGTAGATGTGCTTCCCGGCCGGCCCCGGCCGCCGTCCCAGGCAGATCACCTCGTGGCCGCTCTCCCGCGCGAGCCGGGCCACCACCCCGCCGCAGAAACCGCTCGCCCCGGTGATCGCGACCCTCACGCCGTGCCCCGCACGATCAGCGTCCGCCAGCTCGGCAGCGCCGCCCGCCGATCGACCTCGGCCGCCACGACGACGGGCCGATGCGGCGCCAGCGCGACCAGCAGGTCACCGAGCTGCCGCCGGGCGAGCCTGGCCCCCGGGCAGGCGTGCGGCCCGGCCCCGAAGACCAGCTGCGCCGTCCGGGCCGGCGCCGGATGCATGGGATCCGGATCTTGACGATGGGCATCCGCCGCGTGCCGGGCGATCAACAACATCCGATCGCCGGCGCGCACCGGGCAGCCCGGCGCGATCTCGCCGCCGGCGGCGGCCACGCGCGGCAGGAGCGGCGTGGGCGAGGTGACGCGCAGCAGCTCGTCGACCATTTCCGGCCGTTGCGCGTACGCCCACAGCCCGGCATCGCCGACCCAGGCCGCGGCCCGGGGCAAGGCGGCGATGGTGGTGTTCACGGCGGCGACGGCCAGCGTGGCGGCCAGCCCGGCGTCGGTTCGCTCGTTCCGGCCGACCAGCGCGAGCAGGCGTTCCGCGGCTTGTTCCGACAACGCGCCGGCGCGCCGGCGGCCGAGGCCCGGCAGGTGCGCGCGGGCCGCGGTCGCCCCCGCCTCCCGCGCCGCGGCGGCCAGCTCGAACGGGTCGGCGTCGAGGTCGAGCAGCGCCGCCGCGGTGGCCCCGGCGATCTCGGCGGCCAGCGGAACCAGGTCGACCGGGCCGTCGTCCGCCAGCGGCGCCAGCCGCTCGCCGAGCAGCTCGGTCCAGACCGGCCGGAGCCGCTCGACGCCGGCCGCGCCGAGCCGGTCGGCGACGTCCCGCCGGGCCTGCCGGTGCTCGTCGCCGTGCTGATCGAAGAGCCCGCCCGATCCGGCGAGCCGATCCACCGCGCCGCCCGTCGTGCCCTCGGCGGTGCGGTCCAACGGGATCCGGGTGAGGGCCGCCAGGTAGGCGTCCCGGTCGTTCACCACCAGCGTGCGGCCCAGCCGCCGCACCGGCTTGCGGCGCAGGGCCGCGAGCAGCGCGAACAGCACCGGATGACTGCCCAGATAAACGCGCCGGTCGCGGGCGCGGGCGTCGGTCATGCGCTCGCCGCCAGCCGGGCGGTGGCCTGGCGGTCGGGCTTGCGGGACCGGCCGGCCAGCGGGATCCGGGCGAAGAGCAGCCGGTCGGGGCGGGCCGCTCCCATCCGCGCCAGCGGCTCGCGCAAGGCGGTGCGGACCTCGTGCTCGGACGCGCCGGCGGCCGGCTCGATCACCGCGACCAGCCGCTCGTCGCCGTCGCCGGCCGGGACGCCGACCAGCAGGGCCAGCTCGACGCCCGGGACGTGCAGGGACGGCTCGTACAGGCCCGGATAGATGTTCTCGGCACCGCGCAGGATCATGTCCTTGAGACGTCCGCCCAGGATCACCCGGCCGTTCTCGACCCGGCCCAGGTCGCCGGTGGCCACCGCGTCGAAGGGCTCGTCGCCCAGGTAGCGGTCGGCCGCGGCCGGGCCGGAGAGCAGGAGCTGGCCGCCGGCGTCGGTGCCGGCCGAGACGCCGGGAAGCAACGCGCCGACTAAATCCCCCGATCCGGAAAAATCGGTCTTCTCGCCCGACTCGACGGCGGCGGCGGGGAACACCTCGGTCAACGCGTAGACGCCCCACGCCTCGGCAGCGCCGGCGGCCCGAACGGCGGCGAGCAGGGCGGCGCTCACCGGCGCGGAACCGCTGTAGACCCGGCCGGTGAAGCGGACCCCGGCGGCCAGCGCGGCGCGCAGTTGCGGCGGCGTCAGATAGGTGGCCTGCGGCGACAGGGAACGGATCTGCCGGCGGAGGGCGCGGCGGGACGGCAGGGCCACCGGCGCGCCACTGGCCAGGGACGGCAGCAGCACGAAGAACGTCCCGCCCAGGACCGGCACGCCGGGAGCCGGGCGGACCAGGTCGCGGACCGCGCTCATCCCGGCCGACAGCGAGCGCCGGGTGTGCACCACCGCCCGCGGCCGGCTGGTCGTGCCCGAGGTGAAGACGATCACCGCGTCGCCGTCGCCGTCGAAGGCCGGTGGCGGCGGCCCGGGCAGCGGGCGCAGCGCGGGCGGGGCGCCGGGCAGCCGGCGGCCCACGGTCCGCACCGGCGCGAGGGCCGAGAGCGTGGGCAGCGCGAGGTGGGCGCGGCGGGCCAGCGGCGCGAGCCAGCCGGCCACCGCCTGGGCGGCGGCGTCCGCGAGGATCAGCCGCGGCGCGGCCAAGGCGAGCCGGGCCTGGAGAACGTCCGGCCCCGCGGTCGGGTCCAGCACCGCGATGCGCAAACCCAGGTGGTACGCCGCCAGCATGCTCGCCAGGGCGCGCGGCCCCGGCCGTACGCATAAACCGATGGTGTCTCCGGCACTCAGGTCTTGGTCGCGCAGCGCCACGGCGTAGCCGTGGGTGAGCCGGGCGAGCTCGCCGCGCGTGGCCCGGCCGACCAGCGCGGGACGGGTGTCGGCCGGATCGAGGCCGGCGATGAGCTGGTCGAGCATCAGCGGGGATCCGCCGTGCGCGGGCCGCTGCCGCGGTCCAGGTACCACTTCGCCGTGCCGAGGACGCCATAGGCGCGGATCCGTCGGGTCGAGTTGGCCACCACCATGTCGCGGGCGTGCACGATCGCGCTGGTGGTGCGCCGCACCCGGTTGAGGAACGTGCGATCGGTGGGTGAGGGCCGCCGGGGCATGCCGCCGCACGCCTGGTAGAGCTCGGCGGTGATGGCCATGTTGTTGCCGGCGTGCATGCGGTAGGGCGCCAGATAATCCCGGCCGCGGTGCGCCGGGCGCAGCCGGCCGAAGGCGGCGGCGAGGCCGACCAGCACGCGGAAGAAGGCGCGTCCCAGCGGGCCGTGCTCGTCGCGGCGGGCCACGATGCGCCCGCAGGCGAGGCCGCGGCCGTCGGTCAGGGCGCGGCGGGCGGCGGCCACCCAGCCGGGCGCGGGCAGGCAGTCGGCGTCGGTGCGGGCCAGGTACGCGGCGCCGTGCGCGATCGCGTACCGGAAACCGGTGTCCACCGCGCAGCCGACGCCCTTCTCCGGCTCCACCAGCACCCGCGCGCCGAGCGAGCGGGCCAGCTCGGCCGTGCCGTCGGTCGAGCCGTTGTCCACCACCAGCAGCGTGAAGTCGGTGTCGGTCTGCGCCCGGAGGGCCCGCAGGGTGTCGCCGATGCGGGCCCGTTCGTTGTACGCGGGCACCACCACCCACAACTCGGTCACGACACCTCCCAGACCATGGTCATCAGGCTGACGCCGCCGCCCAGGCCGACCAGCAGGACCCGGTCGCCGGTCTCCAGGGCCGGCCGCACCCGGGCCAGCTGCACGCCGAGCGTGGCCGAGGCCATGTTGCCCAGCTCATCGACGGTGACCTCGAGCTTGTCCCGGGGCACGCCGGTGGCCTCGACGAAGCGCTCGAGGTAGGGCAGCGTCACCTGGTGCACGAGCACTTTCGCGTACGCGTCCCAGCCGTGCCCGGTGCGCAGCGCGACCCGCTCGATCAGACCGGCCCCGATGTCCTCGAAGATCCGGCGCAGCCGGTGCCCGTCGCCGGTGAAGTACGTGTGCTCGTCGCCGCGCGGGTGCCGGGAGCCGCCGCCGAAGATCCCGCCCGCGGCCCAGTGCCCGGAGTGCGTCTCGGTGTCCACGTCGAGGATGCCGCCGGTGGCGACCGGCTCGACCAGCACGGCCGCGCCGGCGTCGCCGAAGGTGTAGCCGGCGAACGCCGTCCGCGCCTGGGCCAGGTCGTCGATCCGCGGCCGCATCGCCCGGGTCGGCGTCTCGCCGGTCACCACCAGCGCCCGCCGTGCCCGGCCCGCCAGGATCATCGCGCGGGCCAGGTCGATGCCGTTGAGGAAGCTGTTGCAGGCGTTCGTGACGTCCATCGCATGGGCCCGGCTGCCCAGCGTGTCCTGCACCACATGTGCGGTGGCCGGCTCGGCCATGTCCCGGGTGGCGCTGGCGAACAGCAGCAGGTCGACGTCGAGCGGATCGGTGCCGGTGTCGGCCAGCACCTTGGTGGCCGCGTCGATCGCCAGGTCCGAGGCGTACTCGCCGTCGGCCGCCATCCGGCGCCGCTTGATGCCGGTGGCCTGCTCGAACATCCTCGGCGGCAGTGCCAGCCCGCTGGCCACCGCCACGCTGCGCTGCAGCTGGGCGGTCGGCACCTCGCGGGCCGGCAGGGCGTACGCGATCCCGGTGATCCCCACATTCATGCGCGACAGCCTTTCCCACCCGGCGTGCTCCGGGCGTGAGTAGAAGTGCTTATCTTTGATCACCGAACGCCTGACTAAGCTTTCCGGCGTGGAGAGCATCGTCGACGTGGTCGTGCTGGTGGCGATCTCGGTTGTCGGCGCCGCTCTGGCCCGCCGGCTGGGCTTCGTGGCGCCCCTGGTCCTGTTGGTGGCGGGCCTGGGCCTGTCGTACGTGCCGGGTTTTCCGGAGGCTCATCTCGAGCCCGAGCTGGTGCTGATCGGCATTCTGCCGCCGTTGCTGTACGTGGCGGCCCTGCAGACCTCGGTGCCCGCGTTCCGCCGCCAGATCCGGCCGATCCTGCTGCTCGCGGTGGGCCTGGTGCTGGTCACCGCGTTCGCCGTGGGCACCGTCGTGCACCTGTTGCTGCCCAGCGTCCCGTACGCGGCCTGTGTCGCGCTCGGCGCGATCGTCGCCCCGCCGGACGCCGTGTCGGCCACCGCGATCGCGCGCCGGGTCGGCCTGCCCCGCCGGGTCGTCACCATCCTCGAGGGCGAGAGCCTGCTCAACGACGCGACCGCGCTGGTGCTGGTGCGCCTCGCGGTGGGCGCGCTGGCCGGCGGCGCGGTCGGCTTCTGGCCGATCGTCGGCCAGGTCGCGCTCAAGGCCGGCGTCGGCGTGCTGATCGGCCTGGCCGGCGCGGTGATCGCCGCCAAGCTGCACCGCAAGATCGTCGACCCGCTGCTGGACGACGCGGTGTCGCTGCTCACCCCGTTCGTGGTGGTGATGGTGGCCGAGGAGCTCGGCAGCTCCAGCGTGGTGGCGGTGGTGGTGGCCGGGCTCTACCTGGGCCACCGGATCCCGTACCTGCTGTCGGCGACCTCCCGGCTGCAGATGGACGCGGTCTGGCGGCTGATCACGTTCCTGCTCGAGGGCGTCGTCTTCCTCATCGTGGGCCTGCAGTTGCGGAGCATCGGCGAGGGCATCACCACCGGCGTCGGCACCACCGTCGCCGTCACGGCCGCGGTCATCGGGGTCGTGGTGGTGGTGCGCTTCCTCTGGATGTACCCGGCGACCTACCTGGTCCGCCTGATCCCGCGGATCCGCGAGCGCGAGGAGCGGCCGCCGATCGCCGTGCCCACGGTGATCGCCTGGGCCGGCATGCGGGGGGTGGTCACGCTGGCGGCCGCGCAGTCGCTGCCGGACGACATCGGCAACAAGGATCTGTTCCTGTTCGTGGCGTTCGCCGTGATTGTTTTCACGCTGCTGCTGCAGGGCACCACGCTGCCGTGGCTCGCGGTGCGGCTCAACGTCCGGCAGGACACCACGTCGGCGGACGCGCTGGCCGAGGCGAGCGTGCAGTATCAGGCCGGCCGGGCGGCGCTGGAGGCGCTCGACGAGAAGGCCGACGGCGCGCCGAGCGAGGTGGTCGAGCGGCTGCGCGCGCTGATCGGCAGCCGGTCCAACAACGCGTGGGAGCGGCTGGGCAATCAGCAGCGGGAGACCCCCTCGGCGGCGTACGGCCGGCTGCGGCGCGAGATGATCACAGCCGAGCGGCACGTCTTCAAGATCGCCCGGAACGAGGGGCGGATTCCCGAGGAGGTGCTGACCCGCGCCCAGCGCGAGCTCGACCTGGAAGAGTCCCAGCTGCAACGGAGTGACGATTGAGCTGCCAGCACCTGGCGGAGGCCGGCGAGACGGCCCCGCTGACGGCGTATGAGGACGGGTGCCCGCAGTGCGTGGCCGGCGGGTTCACCCACGGGTGGGTGCACCTGCGCGTGTGCCTGGAATGCGGGCTGGTGGCGTGCTGCGACTCGTCGCCGCGGCGCCACATGTCGGCCCACCATGAGGAGAGCGGGCACCCGGTGATGCGCTCCTACGAGCCCGGCGAGACCTGGCGCTGGTGCTTCACCGACGAGCAGCTCGGCTAGGCGCGGTCAGACCCGGAATTGCCCGACCAGCGCGCGGAGGTCGTCGGACATCCGGGCCAGCCGGTCCGCGGTCTGCCGGGAGTCGGCCGCGCCCTGTGCGGTGAGCTGGGCGGCCGAGGCGACGCCGGTGATGTTCGCGGCGATCTCGCCGGAGCCGGTGGCGGCCTCGACGATGTTGCGACTCATCTCGGCGGTGGTGGCCGACTGCTCCTCCACGGCCGAGGCGATCGTGGTGGAGTGCTCGCTGATCTCGCCGATGATGCCGGTGATGCCGTCGATGGCCGCGATCGCCGCGGTGGTGTCCTGCTGGATGGCGCCGACCTTGGCGCCGATGTCCTCGGTCGCCTGCGCGGTGGCCTGGGCGAGATCCTTCACCTCGCCGGCCACGACGGCGAAGCCCTTGCCCAGGTCGCCGGCGCGGGCCGCCTCGATGGTGGCGTTCAGCGCCAGCAGGTTGGTCTGCTCGGCGATCGAGGTGATCAGTTTGACCACCTCGCCGATCTCGGTGCTGGAGCGGCTGAGCCGGCCGATCGTCTCGCCGGCCGACCGGGCGCTGTCCACGCCGGTGGCGACCACCCCGGCGGCCCGGCTCGCCCCGTCGGCGATCTCCTGGATCGCGGCGTTCATCTGCTCGGTGCCGGCCGCCACCGTCTGCACGCTGCGCGACACCTCCTCGGCCGCGGTGGCGACCAGGTCGGACTTGCCCGAGGCGGACTCGGCGCCGTCGGAGATCTGCCCGGTGGCCGCGTTGAGCTGCTGGGCGGCCGCGGCCAGGGTCTGACTGTTGTCGATGATGCCGCCGAACGCGTCCCGCAGGACCTGCAGGGTGCCGTTGAGCGCCCGGCCCATCGCGGCCAGCTCGTCGCGCCCGGCCTCCGGGACCCGGACGGTGAGATCCTTCTGGGCGACCGTCCGGATGGCGGACACGGTGGCGCCCAGCGGCCGGGTGATGCTGCGCGTGATCAGGACGGCGACCACGACGGCCGCGCACGCGCCGATCAGTCCCGCGGCGAGCATCAGCGTGCGCGCGGTCCGGGCCGCCGCGTCGGCCTTTGCCTCGGCCGCCCGGGCCTGCTGGTTCGTGAGGTCCACGAAGTGGTCGATAGTGGTGATGATCTTGCCCATCCAGTCCAGCGACTCGCCGGATGCCAGGTCGTTGGCCCGCTGGGCGCCGGCCGGGGTCCCGTCCCGATAGCCGGCGACGATCCGCTGGTCCACCGCCATGAACTTCTCGAAGTCGCCGGTGACCGTGGTGACCGCGTCGCGCTGGGCCGCGGTCAGCGGAAGGTCCGACAGATGGGCGAGGTCGCCACGGAACGCCGCGGTGGAATCCAGGAACGCCTTGCGCTGGCCGACGGTGTCCTCGGTGGCGCCCTCGACGCCCCGGAGCCTGTCGAACGCGTACCCGGTCTGCCAGCCGGCGAAGTCGGCGGTGCGGAACTTGGCCATCATCGCGGAACGTTGCAGCTCGGTGGCCGCCGTGAGCTCCTGAATGGCGGCGCGCGCCCGCTGCTGGCCCCACAGGCCGATCGCGGTGGCGGCGAGGACGCACAGGCAGACCACGGCGAAGGCCGCTCCCAGCCGTACGCCGATCCTGAACTGGGCCAACCCGGGCATGTCTTCCCCCCGTTGTCAAGACTCCCGATGTCGACCCTACGGATCCGGGCGCGGGCGCGAGCTCCGTTTCCCAACCCGGCTGCGGCCTCGAGTTAAATGGGGACATGCGCACACTTTTTGTGGGAGCGGGGGCGACGGGCGGATACTTCGGCGGCCGGCTGGCCCAGGCCGGCAAGGACATCACCTTCCTGGTCCGGCCGGGACGCCAGGCGGTGCTCGACCGTCGCGGCCTGCGGATCAAGAGTCCCGACGGCGAGACTGTCGTGCGGCCGCGGACGATCACGGCCGCGACCGTGGACGGGCCGTACGACCTGGTCGTGCTGGCGGTGAAGAGCTACGCGCTGGAACAGGCGCTGATCGACATGGCGCCGGCGATCGGCCCCGGCACGGTGATCGTGCCGCTGCTCAACGGCATGCGGCACATCGACGAGCTGGTCGGCGCGTTCGGACCGGAGCGGGCCTGGGGCGGCGTCTGCATGATCCTGGCGACCCTGGACGCCGACGGGGACATCGTGCGGATGAGCGGCCTGCACCGCATCGGCTACGGCCCGCTCGACGGCGAGGACGAGCGCCTGCCCGAGGTGACCTACGCGCTCTCCGGCGAGGAGTTCGACTCGAACCCGTCGCACACCATCGTGCAGGACATGTGGGAGAAGTGGGTTTTCCTGGCCAGCATGGCGGCGGCCACCACAATGATGCGGGCGAGCGTCGGCGACATCAACGCGGCGCCTGGCGGCCTCGACTTCGGCGCCCGGATCGCGGCCGAGGCGCTGGCGATCGCCACCGCGGCCGGCCACCCGGCGCGGGCGGGCGCGGTCGCGATGTTGCAGCGCAACCTGGCCACCACCGAGCCGATGACCTCGTCGATGTACCGGGACATGATGCAGGGCCTGCCGGTCGAGGCCGACGCGATCCTCGGCGACTTCGTGGCCGAGGGCGCCAAGCACGACGTGCCGGCGCCGATGCTCTCCGCCGCCTACACCAACCTGAGCATCTACGCCGCCAAACGAGCCGGTTAGCCGGCCCTCGGCCTCGCGGGTGACGAGGCGGGCGTCCGGGGCGGACCGAAAACGATCGGCGGTACGTGCGGCACGGCGCCTCGATGCTCGTCTCCCGCCCGGTCAAACCCCGAAGGAGTGGGGTTCTGCGGGCATCCGGACAGTCATGCGGACGTTGTCAGCGCGATCGGTGAGAATGACCGCTGACGCGGCCGCGCAGGATTACACCTCACCGTTGAGGGGCATGTCCGCAGCGCCGACGGGCGGCCGCGCGTACCGACGGTCGAGGGGTGGGAGCAACGACATGCAAGTTTGGCCTGGTCACCGGTACCCGCTGGGCGCCACGTACGACGGAACGGGCACGAACTTCGCGATCTTCTCCGAGGGGGCCGAGGCGGTCGAGCTCTGCCTGTTCGACCCGTCCGGAAACGAACGCAAGGTCCAGCTGCACGAGCAGGACGCGTTCGTCTGGCACGCCTACCTGCCGGGCGTCGAACCGGGCCAGCGGTACGGCTACCGCGTCTACGGGCCGTACGAGCCGGGCCGCGGGCTGCGCTACAACCCGCACAAGCTGCTGCTCGACCCGTACGCGCGGGCGGTCGACTCGGACATCGAGTGGCACCCGTCGCTGTACGCCTACGACTTCGACAACCCCGATCAGATGTCGGATCTGGACTCGGCGCCGTACATGGCCAAGGGCGTGGTGGTGAACCCGTACTTCGATTGGGGGAACGACCGGCGCCCGGACATCCCGTACCACCACTCGGTGATCTACGAGACGCACGTCAAGGGGCTCACCGAGCGGCACCCCGAGGTACCCAAGGACATGCGCGGCAGCTACTCGGCGATCGGCCACCCGGCGATCATCGAGCACCTCAAGAGCCTGGGCGTGACCGCGGTCGAGCTGATGCCGGTACACCAGTTCGTGCACGACAACCGGCTGCACGACCTCGGCCTGCGCAACTACTGGGGCTACAACACGCTCGGCTTCTTCGCGCCGTACCAGGGCTACTCGTCGACCGGCACCCTGGGCCAGCAGACCCAGGAGTTCCGGGGGATGGTCAAGGCCCTGCACAAGGCCGGCATGGAGGTCATCCTCGACGTCGTCTACAACCACACCGCCGAGGGCAACCATCTCGGCCCGACGTTGTCATTGAAAGGCATCGACAATCGTACGTATTACCGCCTGGTCGACGATCAGCCGCAGTTCTACATGGACTACACCGGAACGGGTAACAGCCTCAACGTGCGCAGCCCGCAGAGCCTCCAGCTGATCATGGATTCGCTGCGGTACTGGGTCACCGAGATGCATGTCGACGGGTTCCGCTTCGACCTCGCCTCCACGCTGGCCCGCGAGTTCTACGACGTCGACCGGCTGTCCACGTTCTTCGAGGTGGTGCAGCAGGATCCGGTGGTCGGCCAGGTCAAGCTGATCGCCGAGCCGTGGGACGTCGGCCCGGGCGGCTATCAGGTCGGCAACTTCCCGCCGAACTGGACCGAGTGGAACGGCAAGTACCGCGACACCGTCCGCGACTTCTGGCGCGGCGAGCCGGCCACGCTGGCCGAGTTCGCCTCCCGGATCACCGGCTCGGCCGACCTCTACCAGGACGACGGCCGCAAGCCGTTCCACTCGATCAACTTCGTCACCGCGCACGACGGGTTCACGCTCCACGACCTGGTCACGTACAACGACAAGCACAACGAGGCGAACGGCGAGGAGAACCGGGACGGCGAGAGCCACAACCGGTCGTGGAACTGCGGCATCGAGGGCCCGACCAACGACCAGAAGGTCCTCGCCCTGCGGGCCAAGCAGCGGCGCAACTTCCTGGCCACGCTGATGCTCTCGCAGGGCGTGCCGATGATCTCGCACGGCGACGAGCTGGGCCGCACCCAGCAGGGCAACAACAACGCGTACTGCCAGGACAACGAGCTGTCCTGGATCGACTGGGAGCACGCCGACGAGCAGCTGCTCGAGTTCACCCGGCGGCTGACCGCGTTCCGCCACCGGCACCAGGTGTTCCAGCGCCGCCGCTTCTTCACCGGGCTGCCGGTGACCGCGCGCGGCGGCGGCGACCCGCTGCCCGACCTCGAGTGGTTCACCCCCGACGGCCGGCGCATGGTCGGCGACGACTGGGGTAACGACTTCGGGCGGGCGGTCGCGTTGTTCGTCAACGGCGAGGGCATCCGCGAGCGCGGCCAGTACGGCCAGCGGCACGTGGACTCGTCGTTCCTGCTCTTCTTCAACGCGCACGACGCGCCCTTGGAGTTCGCCACGCCTCCCGCCGAGTACGGGGAGAAGTGGGAGAAGGTCATCGAGACGGCCGAGCCGTCCCCGGATCGCCCGTCGGTCGTCGAGGCCGGCAGCACGGTCTGGGTGCCGGACCGATCGCTCATCGTGCTGGACAGGACGGTCTGAACTGATGTCCCCATCCTCGACCTATCGCGTTCAGGTCCGTCCCGACTTTCCGTTGTCGGCGGCGGGCGCGCTGGCCGACTATCTGGCGGATCTGGGGGTCAGCCACCTCTACACCGCGCCCATCCTGACCGCCGTGCCCGGTTCCGCCCATGGCTATGACGTCGTGGACCATCGCTTCGTCAGCCCGGCGCTCGGCGGCTCCTCGGCTTTAGCCGATCTGTCGGAAGCGCTCCGGGCCGCCGATCTCGGCTTGGTCGTCGACATCGTGCCCAATCACGCCGGAGTGGCGGTCCCGCACGCCAACCCGACGTGGTGGGACGTGCTCAAGAACGGCCAGAAGTCGGAGTTCGCCGGCTTCTACGACATCGACTGGTCGCGGGGGCGGATCCTGCTCCCGGTCCTCGGCGACGCGCCCGGCGAGCTGGACAAGCTGACCGTCGAGGACGGCGAGCTCCGCTACTACGACAAGCGCTATCCGATCGCCGAGGGCACCGGCGACGGCACCCCGCGGGAGATCCACGACCGCCAGCACTACGAGCTGGTCGCCTGGCCGCGCGGCGACGCCGAGCTGAACTACCGCCGCTTCTTCTCCATCACCGACCTGGCCGGCCTGCGGGTCGAGGACGAGGCCGTCTTCGACGCCACGCACGCCGAGATCCTCCGCTGGAACGCCGCGGGCATGATCGACGGCCTCCGGGTCGACCACCCCGACGGCCTGCGCGACCCGGGCGAATACTTCACCCGCCTGCACGCCGCCGCGCCCGGGGCCTGGCTCGTGGTCGAGAAGATCCTCGAGCCCGGCGAGCAGCTGCCGGCCTGGCCGGTCGCCGGCACCACCGGGTACGACGCGCTCGCCGAGGTCTGCGGCGTCTTCGTCGACCCGTCCACCGAGACGTTCTTCGACACGCTGCAGCATCACCTGACCGGCACGCAGGTCTCCTGGCAGGACCAGGTGCACGAGGCCAAACTGGCCGCCGCGACCACGATGTTCGCCGCCGAGCTGGCGCGCCTGGCCCGGCTCGTACCCGAGATCGAGCCAGCGCCGAAGGCCCTGGCCGAGCTGGCCGCCTGTTTCCCGGTCTACCGCTCCTACCTGCCGTTCGGCGGCCGGCACCTGGCGCAGGCCCGGGCCGAGGCCGGGCGGCGCCGGCCGCAGCTCATCCCGGTGCTCGACGCGCTCACCGCCCGCCTACGCGTGCCCACCGACGAGCTGGCGGTGCGCTTCCAGCAGTACACCGGCGCGGTGATGGCCAAGGGCGTCGAGGACACCGCGTTCTACCGCTGGACCCGGTTCACCGCCCGCAACGAGGTGGGCAACGACCCGGCCAGGTTCGGCGTGACCCTCGACGAGTTCCACGAGCTCACCGAGGAGCGGCAGCGCGCCTGGCCGGCGGCGATGACCGCGCTCTCCACGCACGACACCAAGCGCAGCGAGGATGTGCGGGCGCGACTGGCGGTGCTGGCCGAGGTGCCGGGCGACTGGACCGAGGTGGTGCGCCGCTGGGTCCGGATCGCTCCGCTCCCGGACCCGTCGCTGGCCCATCTGATCTGGCAGGCCGCGGTGGGTGCATGGCCGATCTCGCGGGAGAGGCTGCACGCGTACGCGGTGAAGGCGGCCCGGGAGGCAGCCACCGCGACCACCTGGACCCACCCCGATGAGCGCTTCGAGGTGCGGCTGCGCGAGATGGTCGACCGGATCTACGACGACCCGGCGCTGCACGAGGAGATCACCGGCTTCGTCGACTCGATCACGCCGCCCGGATGGTCCAACGCGCTCGGTCAGAAGGCCGTGCAGCTCACCATGCCCGGCGTGCCCGACGTCTACCAAGGCAGCGAGCTGTGGGACTACTCGCTGGTCGACCCGGACAACCGGCGGCCGGTCGACTTCGCGGCCCGCCGCGCCGTGCTGGCCCGGCTCGACGACGGCTGGCTGCCACCGGTCGACGAGGGCGGCGCGGCCAAGCTGCTGGTGACCAGCCGCGCGCTGCGCCTGCGCCGGCAGCGGCCGGAGCTGTTCACCGGGTATCGCCCGATCTTCGCCGAGGGGCGGGTCGGCGACCACTGCCTCGCCTTCGACCGCGGCGGCGCGGTGACCGTCGCGACCCGGCTGCCGGTCGGATTGGCACGCCACGGCGGCTGGGGCGACACCACGCTGGCCCTCGACGGCCACAGCTGGACGGAAGTGTTCACCGGGACGAGCTACGGCGGCAATCGCCTGTCGATGGCCGAGCTGCTGCGTACCTATCCCGTCGCCCTCCTGGTGAAAGAATGACACTCTTCGAAGTCTGGGCCCCCGAGAAAACCGTCCGGCTGCTGGTGGCGGGGGAGGAGCGCGCCATGGAGCGCGACGATTCCGGCTGGTGGCGGTTGTCGGTCGAAGCCCCTCCAGGCACCGATTATGCGTATGTTCTGCCCGATTCGTCGTCGCCGCTTCCGGACCCTCGCTCTCCTTGGCAGCCCGACGGGGTGCACGGTCCCAGCCGGGTCTACGACCACTCCTTGTTCGCATGGACCGATCAGGGGTGGACCGGGAAGCAGTTGCCCGGCTCGGTGATCTATGAGTTGCATATCGGGACATTTACTCCCGAGGGGACATTTGACGCGGCGATCTCCCGCCTCGATCATCTCGTCGACCTCGGGGTGGATCTTGTTGAGTTGCTGCCGGTCAATGCCTTCAACGGTGCTCACAACTGGGGCTACGACGGGGTCTGCTGGTACGCGCCGCACGAGCCGTACGGCGGGCCGGACGGGCTGAAGCGGTTCGTCGACGCCGCCCACGCCCGCGGCCTCGGGGTTGTTCTCGACGTCGTCTACAACCACTTCGGGCCGAGCGGCGCCTACGCTCCGATGTTCGCGCCGTACCTGAGCAAGCACGGCGCCAACCCGTGGGGCGACTCGATCAACCTGGACGGGCCGCTCTCCGACGAGGTGCGCCACTACATCGCCGACAACGTGCTGATGTGGCTGCGCGACTACCACGTCGACGGCCTGCGGCTCGACGCCGTGCACGCGCTCGTCGACCACTCCGCGGTCAATCTGCTCGAGCAGCTCGCCGTCGAGGTCGAGTCGCTGTCGGCGCACCTGGGCCGGCCGCTGTCGCTGATCGCCGAGTCCGACCTCAACGACCCCAGGCTGATCACCCCACGCGAGGCCGGCGGGTTCGGCCTGCAGGCCCAGTGGGACGACGACGTGCACCACGCGCTGCACGCGCTGCTGACCGGGGAACGGCAGGGCTACTACGGCGACTTCGGCTCGCTGGACTGCCTGCGGACCGTGCTCGAGGGCGCGTTCTTCCACGCCGGCACCTGGTCCAGCTTCCGGCAGCGCACCCACGGCCGGCCGGTTTCCGGCAAAACGCCGGGCCATCGCTTTGTGGCGTTCCTGCAGAACCACGACCAGATCGGCAACCGCGCGACCGGCGACCGGCTCTCCGCGCTGCTCTCGCCGGGGCTGCTCAAGGTCGGGGCGGCGCTGCTGCTCACCGCGCCGTTCACGCCGATGCTGTTCATGGGCGAGGAATGGGCGGCCAGTAGCCCGTGGCAGTTCTTCACCAGCCACCCCGAACCAGAGCTGGCCGAGGCGGTGCGCACCGGCCGGCGCCGGGAGTTCGCCTCGCACGGCTGGGCCGCCTCCGACGTGCCCGACCCGCAGGAACCCGCGACCTTCCAGCGCTCCAAACTCGACTGGGATGAGCTCGGCAAGCCCGAGCACGCGGAGATCCTTTCGCTGTACCGGGAGTTGATCGCGCTGCGCCGGCAGTACGCGGACCTGTCGGATCCGTGGCTCTCCAAGGTCGAGGTCTGGCACGGCGACCAGCACGTGGTGATCCGCCGGGGCGGCTGCGTGGTGGCGGCCAACCTGGCGCCGGTCGCGCAGACCGTGAGCCTGCGGTCAGTGCCGAGCAAGGTGCTGCTCGCGACGTCGCCCGGGGTGGTGCTGCAACGCGATCGGGTGGAACTGCCGGCCGAGAGCGCGGTGGTGGTCGCGGCCCGCTTCTAGGGGCGTTGCGGACACGGCCTTCTGGGGCTTGCGGGACACGGCCTGCTGAGGGTTTTGCGGGATACGGCACGATGGATCGATGACCGAGGGGAACCCGGGCCGTTTCGCGTGGCCGGTGCGGCGCCGGACGCCGCCCGGTCCGGAGGGGACGGCCGAGGACATCGCGGTGCAGGACATCGCCGAGCGCGAGGCCGCCGACCGGCAGCTGCCGCCGCCCGCGCCGGAGCCGCTGGTGGAGCCGCGGCCCCGGGTCAACCTCGCCGCGTTCCGGCTGGCCGCGCTCGGCCTGGCCCTGGTGCTCGCGCTCGCGCTGGCCATCATGAAGGTGTTCGGGGGCGGGCCGCCGTCGGTCGCCGAGCTGCGGGCCGAGGCCGGGGTCGACGACTGGCCGGTGCTGACCGTGGGGATCAAGGACGACCAGCCCGGCGTCGGCCTCTACGACAAGGGCACGCAGACCTGGAGCGGGTTCGACGTCGACATCGCGTACATGATCGCCGAGGATCTCGGCTTCCGCCGCTCGGAGGTCAGGTTCTACGGCATCCAGAGCGAGGACCGCGCCCGCATGCAGGCGTCGGACGCCGGGGGCAACCGGGTCCCGGTCAAGATGGTGATCGCCAGCTACAGCATCACCCAGGAACGCGAGCAGATGGCCGGCGTGACGTTCTCGGCGCCGTACCTGTACACCGAGCAGTCGGTGCTGACCCTGCGCGGGCACCCCCGCGTCACCACGCTGGGCGATCTGCGGGGCAAGCAGGTGTGCTCGCTCTCCACCTCGACCAGCCTCACCGCCCCCGAGAACGCCGGCGCCATCCTGCGCAGCAAGAACCTGATCAGCGAGTGCATCGCCGACCTGCGCGCCCACCAGGTCGAGGCGGTCACCACCGACGCCGCGATCCTGGCCGGATACAAGACCCGCCACCCCGGCGACTTCGACCACTGGGATCTCGGCCTCGACCAGACCGAGGCCTGGGGCGTGAACGTCGGCGAGAACCCGGCGCTCAAGAAGCTGGTCGACCTCACGCTCTACCGCTCGCTCAAGGACCCCAAGGACGACCGCTGGGAACGGGCGTACCAGCACGACCTCCAGGTCGAGGTGAAGCAGAACGGCACCACGCCGATCGCGATCGCGACCCAGCCCGACGTGCCCCGGCCGGACATCCGCGACCTGCCCTGGGAAGGCACGTTCGGATGACCGACATCTTCGTCAAGGGCGGCCCGATCCCGCCGCGGCGCCGGCGCGCCCAGCTCAACTGGCTGCTCACCGTCCTGCCCGCGTTCCCGCTGGTGCTGCTGGTCCTGCGGTTGTGGTACCTGAGCCGCCAGGATCTGCCCACGATGCTGCTGCTGGTGCAGTACATCAGCCCGCTCGGCATGATCAGCGCCCTGTTCATCACGCTGATCTGGAGCGTGCCGGCGGTGATCCTGGTGCTGCGCGCGCTCGGCGGCATCCTGGTGATCAGCCGGCCCGACGACGCCGGCCGGTCGCTGCTCGCGGTGACCGCGCTGCGCATGCCCGACTGGGTGGTGCTGCTCGCGACCATGCTGGCCGCGTTCACCTGGCAGCTACGGCTGCTGCCGACGCTCGCCATGCTGGTCGTGTCGATCCTCGGGGTGACCGCCACGCTGCGGTTCCGGGCCGAGCGCTGGCTCCTGGCCTGGATCACCGTGGGCGTGCCGGTGTTCGTCGGCGCGCTCGTGCTGATCTTCGTGTGGCCCGGGATCGTGGCCGCGCTGCGCGCCGGCGAGGTGACGACGGCGCTGCTGCTCGGCGTGCCGCCGCTGCTGGGCCCGCTGCTGACCGGCCCGGTGCCGGCGTGGTCGGCCCAGCTGGTCACGCACTGGCCGGCGGTCGGCGCGGCCCTCGTGGCGCCGCTGGCGGTCGGCGTGATCTTCCTCCGCGCCCCGGTGCTGCCGAACAGCGCGGTCGAGGTCGGCCCGGCCGCGGGGGCGCAGGAGGTCGTGCGCGGCCAGCTCATCTCGGTCGACGACACCGCGACCACCGTGCTGCGGAGCGACGGCGAGGTCGTGTTCATCCCGAACGAGCAGGTCCGCTCCAAGACCCTGTGCCCCGAGCCGGTCCGGCCGCCCGACAGCGTGGTCAGCGTGCGCGGCTGGCCGGTGGAGGAGTCGGCGCTGTCCTGGATCGCTCCCACCCACCGCGACAGCGAGGTCGACCCACGGTGTCTCGGCCGTACCCTGAACCCCAGTTGAACCGCCATTCTCTCCGTCGCGCCGGCCCGTCCGACCGGCCCGCCACCGGCCGTGACCGGACCGAAGGCTGCCTTTCTGGCGACTCGCCGCCGCCCGCGTGCAGACAGGCTCGCGGTGATCTGGGAAGCTGCACGCCATGACCTTGCACCTCCGGTGGGCGGCAGTCACCGATCAAGGACATGTCCGCAGCAACAACGAGGACTGTTACTACGCCGGTGACCACCTGCTCGTCGTTGCCGACGGGATGGGCGGGATGGCCGCCGGCGATCTCGCCAGCCGCCTCGCGATCGAGTCGATGAGCGTCCTCGACGTGCCCATCGACAACGACCATCAGATGGACGCGCTGCACCGGGCGCTCGAGATGGCCAACGGTCGGATCGCCGAGCAGGTCGCCGCCGACCCCGAGCTGCAAGGCATGGGCACCACGCTCACCGCGGTCATCTTCTCGGGCACCCGGGCCGCCATGGCCCACGTCGGGGACTCCCGGGCATACCTGCTGCGCGAGGGCCGGCTCAACCAGCTGACCAAGGACGACACGTACGTGCAGATGCTCGTCGACCAGGGGCTGATCAAGCCGGAGGAGGCGGCCGGGCACCCGCGGCGGTCGGTGGTCACCCGCGTGCTGCAGGGTGAGCCGGTCAGCCCCGCGTACGTCATCGTCGAGCCCGAGCCCGGCGACCGCTGGCTGCTCTGCAGCGACGGCCTCACCGCCGTGGTCAGCAACGAGACCCTCGAGCAGGAGATCATCGCCGCCGCCGACCCGAAGTCCTGCGCGGAGCGCCTCATCGACCTCGCGCTCCGCGGCGGCGGCCCCGACAACGTGACCGTGATTGTCGCCGATCTGACAAGCGCCGACTGAGCGCGGGTGGTTCACGAGCTTCGCTGCCTCGCGTGACGACTTCGTTCCGCCATCACCCGCCGCTTGCGGTAGGTTACTCCGGTCGCGGAGCAGGGGGTCCCGCGGCTCTTTGCAGGTGGTGAGTGGATGACAGCGCGACTGTTCGTCACGCTGACGCTCGTCCTGGGTTCCACGGCGCTCGGCGAGCTGGTCGGCGCGGGGGTTTGGCGGCTGTACGACAATGCCGCCCAGGCGGCCGCGGGGGCGGCCGCCGCTTGGGTGTGCTTCTCGGCGGCGGGCAAGCGCACGGGCGTGCCGCGGCGATGGCGGCTGGTGGCCGGCGTCGGGCTGATCGGCTGGTCGGCGGTGCGCCTCTGGTGGTTCGTGCAGGAGGTGGCCGATCCCGGCCGGCCGATCGGCTCGGTGGCCGACATCGGCTTCCTGGTGCTGCCCGCGTGCATGCTGGTCGGCCTGCTCAACGTGCCGTACGCGCGCCCCCGCCCGGTGCCCACCTCGGCGCGCCGCGACCAGATCGCCCTGCTCATCGACAGCGTGCTGATCACCGGTTCGCTGCTGGCCCTGGCCTGGTCGGTGCTGCCGCGCGACATCGTGGCCTGGGACGGGCTCGACGGCGTGGTGGTCGGCATGGCCGCCGCGTACCCGATAGCCGATCTTCTCCTGCTGACCATGGCGGTGCTGTTGCTGATCACCCGGCCCGGCTCGCCGGCCGGCCGGCAGCCGCTGCACCTGGCCGGGCTCGCGCTCGCCTTCTTCACGGTCAGCGACACGTTGCGCCTGCTGCGCCTCGGCGACGGCCCGCTCAGCCCGATCGAGTCCGCGGGCTATCTGCTCGGCTGCGGCTTCGTCGCGCTCGCCGCCGTCAGCGACCCCACCCACCGCACCGCGGACCCGGCCACCGACGTCGCCGAACGGGACTGGCTGCACCTGCTGCTGCCGTACATCCCGGTCACCGCCACCGGCGTCGTCATCGCCCTCAACACCGGCGCCGGCCACCCGCTCTCGCCGTTCGAGGCGTACCTCGGCTGGCTCGGCCTCGGCCTGGTGGTCGCCCGGCAGATGTTCACCATCGTCGACAACACCGTGCTGCTCGACCGCGTCTCCGAGGGCCAGCAACGCCTCCGGCACCAGGCCTACCACGACCCCCTCACCGGCCTGGCCAACCGCGCCCTGTTCCGCGAGCGCCTGGTGCTCGCGCTGGACGCCCACCGGCACCGCGGCAAGCCCCTGGCGGTGCTGTTCGCCGACCTCGACGACTTCAAGCTGGTCAACGACAGCTTCGGCCACGCCATGGGCGACCGCGTGCTGCGCGCCATCGCCGAACGCCTGCAGGCCTGCGTCTCGCCCGACGACCTGGTGGCCCGCCTCGGCGGCGACGAGTTCGCCGTGGTCCTCGACCACCGCCCCGCCGACGCCGAGCCCCTGGGGCATCGCATGCTCGCCGCGCTGCGCGAGCCGTTCCTCATCGACGGCCACCGCATCGGCGTCGGCGCCAGCATCGGCCTGGTCGTCCCCGAGTCCGGCGATCCCCTGTCCGCCGACGCCCTGCTGCGCCGGGCCGACGCCGCTATGTATTCGAGCAAGCGCCGCGGCAAGGGCGCGCTGGCCCGCTACGCCGGCCCGGCCGACGGCAGCCCCAACGCCGACCTGCCGCACCTGCTGGCCCAGGCGCTGCTGCCCGGCGGACGCCCTGCCGCCTCCGGATTCGAGGTCTACTACCAGCCCATCGTCCGCCTGGCCGACGGGGAAACGGTCGCCGTGGAGGCCCTGGCCCGCTGGACCCTGCCGGCCGCCGGCGGCCCCGTGCACCCCGACGTCTTCGTGACCGTCGCCGAACGCACCGGCCAGGTCGCCGCGATCGACGATTTCGTGCTCGACCAGGCATGCGCCGACGCCTCCCGGCTGGCGCTGGTCTACGGCCGCCCGATCGACGTACACGTCAACGTCTCCGCCGCCCGCCTGGGCCAGCCCGGCCTCGAGGAGGCCGTGCGCGCCGCGCTGGCCCGCCACAACCTCCCGCCGTCCCGCCTGATCATCGAGATCACCGAGACCCACCGCATCGGCGACCTCCCCGCCGCCGCGGCCGCCGCCACCCGCCTGCGCGCCCTGGGCCCGCGCATCGCCCTGGACGACTTCGGCAGCGGCTTCAACGCCCTGGCCCAGCTCCACTCCCTCCCGGTGGACATCGTCAAGCTCGACTCCACCCTGACCGACGTGGACGAAGCCCCCGAACGAGCCGGCGCCGTCTGCCGCTCGGTTCTGGCCATCTGCGACGAGCTGCACATCACGGTCGTAGCCGAGGGCATCGAGACCGTCGCCCGCGCCAGCGGCCTGGCCGAGCTGGGCTGCCCCCTCGGCCAGGGTTACCTGTTCGGCCAGCCCGGCCCGCTGCACCGCCTGAAGCCACCCGCCATCCCCGCCCAGCCCGGCTCCGCCTCACTCCAGCAGCTCACCTAGCGTCCCCATCCCGGTCTCGACGGTGCCCCTTGCCTCAGCGGGAGCGCGGGTTGGCGCGGCGGGTCGGCTCGGCTGTGGTGGGGTCTTCGGGCCAGGGGTGGCGGGGATACCGGCCGCGGAGCTCGGCGCGGACCTGGGGATAGCCCTGCCGCCAGAACGACGCCAGGTCACGCGTGACGGCCACCGGCCGCCCGGCCGGGGAGAGCAGGTGGAGCAGCACCGGCACCCGCCCGTCGGCGAGGCGAGGGGCGTCCGTCCAGCCGAACGCCTCCTGCACCTTCACCGCCAGCACCGGCGCGGCGGCGTCCGAATAGTCCACCCGGACCCGCGACCCGCTCGGCACGGGCAGCCGCTCCGGCGCCACGTCGTCGAGCCGCCCGGCCACCGACCAGGGCAACAGCCGCCGCAGCCCGGCGGCCACGTCGAGCTTGGCGAGATCGGCCCGGCGTCGCGCCGAGCGAAGGTCGAGCCAGTCGCCGGCTCGGTCGAGCAGGGCCGGGTCACCGACATCGGGCCAGGGCTCACCGAGCGCCGCGTGCGCGAACGCCAGCCGCTCCCGCAACTCGACCGCCCCCCGGCTCCAGGTCAGCAGCTCGAGCCCTTCGCTACGCAGACCGTCCAGCAGCGCCGCCCGCACCAGCGTCGGATCGGGCTCGGCCAGCCGCCGCTCCACCAGCGTGATCGCCCCGAGCCGCTGAACGGCGCGCGCCACCACGTCCCCGTCCACCCACCCGATCTCGGTGGCGTCGGACAGCAGCGTCCCAGCCGCCTCCCGCGCGGTCGCCTCGTCCAGCGGCGCCGCCGCCCGGACACGCGCCGTCCGCGCCCCGGCCGCCCGATCGGCGGACGCCACCGCGAGCCAGCCCATCCCCGCGAGCGAGCTGCCCGGCCCGAGCTCGGCGGCGGTACCGCCCGCCATGAGATAGGCCCGCCCACCGGCCTCCCGCACCCGAGCCACCCGCTCCGGATACGCCATCCCCACGATCAGCCCCGCCGCCAGATCATCCGGCAGGCGCCCACCGTCCCCGCGCCCCCGATGCCGGCTCCCCGAGTCAGGGCCGGCCCCGCTCCCGCCCGCCAGCAGCGCGCTCCGGGACGACGCGCCCGCCAGCCGAGCGGTCGTGGAGGGAGCGCCCCTGGACGGCGTGGCCGTCAACCGGGCGCTCCTGGATGGTGAGTCCGTGGGCGGCAGGCTCGCGGACTGGGCGCTCGCGGACTGGGCGCTCGGGGGCGGCTTCTCGATCTCGCGTTGCTCTTCGGGTTCGTGCTGTCGCTCGGTGTCGCGCTCCTGGGTCTCGCCCGGCGTTCCTCGCGCAGGCGCCGGCGCGTCCGGGCCGCGGCGGTCGGGCGGGGCGTCCACCGTAGGCTCGTCCTCCGCGACCGCTGGCTCGTCCTCCGCGACCGCTGGCTCGTCCTCCGCGACCGCTGGCTCGTCCTCCGCGACCGCTGGCTCGTCCTGCTCGGCCGTCGGCTCGTCCTCGTCGAAGGCTGCGGACGCGGCGGCCACGTCGGGGACCTCGACGTCGTCGGTGGGGGAACGGCTCAGGGACGCGGTCAAGCGGCGGACCTCGTTGCGCCACGACGGTTCGTTGGACGCGCGGGCCCGGCGCCATGCGGCGACCAGGTCGTCGGAGGTCGCCCGGTCGTCGTCGAGCAGGGCCACGATCTCGGCCGCGCGGCGGTCGCCCACCAGCGGCGCACCATCGAGCAAAGCGCGGGCCAGGCGTGGATGCAGGCCGGCCTCGGCCAGGGCGCGGCCGCGCGCCGTGATGCGGCCCGCGTCATCGACGGCGCCGAGGTCGCGCAGCGTCGCCACCGCCGTTTGCATCGCGCCCGCCGGCGGCCGGTCGGGGAGCGCCAGGCCGCTGCCGTCGGGGTGGCCCCAGAGCGCCAGGTCGAGGGCGAAGCCGGTCAGGTCGGCCGCCGCGATCTCGGGCTCGGGCTGGGCCGGCAGGCGCAGGTGGTGCGCCTCCGGCCAGCAGCGGTAGACCCGGCCCGGCGCCTCGCGGCCCGCGCGGCCGGCCCGCTGGGTGGCGGCGGCCCGGGACACCGGCACGGTGACCAGCGCGCCGAGCCCGCGTGCGTGATCCATGCGGGGAACCCGGGCGAGGCCGGCGTCGACCACCGCCCGGACCCCGGGAACCGTCAGACTGCTCTCGGCCACCGCGGTGGAGAGCACGACCCGCCGCCGGCTGCCGGGTCGCAGCGCGGCGTCCTGAATGGAGGATGGCTGCCGGCCGTGCAGCGCGAGCACGTCGACGCCCGCTCCGCCGAGGCGGCCGGCGACCGTGTCGATCTCGCGGGCGCCAGGCAGGAAGACGAGCACGTCGCCCTCGCCCTCGGCCAGGGCCCGCCGGACGACCGTCGCCACGTGGTCGAGCAGGCGGGGATCGACCCGCAGGCCGAGCGGCGGGCTGATCGGGCCGGTTGGCGGCGCCCAGTGGGTCGCCACCGGGAACAGGCGGGCGGACGCGCTGATCACCGGCACGTCGCCCAGGACCGTGGTGTCGGCGGTCGCGGAGGCCGCCACCAAGCCGAGATCGGGCCGCAGCGCCGCCCGCACCTCGAGCAGGAACGCCAGCGCCAGGTCGGTGTCGAGATGGCGCTCGTGACACTCGTCGATCATCACCACCGCCGTGCCGGCCAGCTCGGGATCGCGCTGCAGCCGCCGCACGAGGACGCCGGTGGTGACGACCTCGACCACCGTGCGGCGGGAGACGCGGCGCTCGCCGCGCACCGAGAAGCCGACTCGATCGCCCACCCGCTCGCCCAGCAACGACGCCATGCGGCGAGCCGCGGCCCGGGCGGCGAGGCGGCGTGGCTCGGCGACCACCACCCGCCCGGCGGGCCCGGCGAGCGCGAGCGGAACCAGCGTGGTCTTGCCCGTGCCGGGCGGCGCCACCAGGACCGACGCGCCCGCCGTGGCCAGTGACTCGCGCAGGGCGGGCAACACCGGCCGGATGGGCAGATCGGGGAGTGCGGCGTCGGAGATGAGCACGGGACCATCCTCGCGCAGGGGTCCGACAAAAAGCGGCCGGCGATCGGTGGCTCTGCCGACAGCAGAAGTCCATCGCGACGGCGGCAAACTGTCGGTCCGCCATGGCATGGTGGCGGGCAGCCGGGAACGGCACGCAAATTCCCGGGCAAAGGTCTGCACTCGTACGATGCGGCCTGCTTGACTGGTCGGCACAGGAGGAGGTTTTCCGGATGGACGCGGTCGAGGTCTTCAACTCGTTGCCCGCGGATCGCCTCGAGGAGGATCTCCTCGCCTGCTGCGCCGCGCCCGCGTGGGGCGCCGCGATCATCGGCAAACGGCCCTATCGGGAGCGATCGGAGATCCTCTCCGCGGCCGATGCCGCGGCTCGCGAGCTGAGCTGGGCGGACATACGCGTCGCGATGAGCGCCCACCCGCGGATCGGCGAGCGGGCATCCGGCGATTCCCGGGAGGCGGCCTGGTCACGGCGAGAGCAGTCCACCGCCGCGCACAGCGCCGACGAGCTGACCGCGGCCGCGATCGTGGAGGCCAATGAGGCGTACGAGAAAAGGTTTGGTCATGTGTTCTTGATCTTTGCCAGCGGCCGGACGTGGGCGGAGATCCTGGCCGCGGCGCGCGAGCGGCTGGGTAACGACGAGGAGAGCGAGCGGGTCATCGTGGCGGACGAGTTGCGCAAGATCGCGTTGCTCCGGCTGGAGCGGGTGCTCGATGCCCTCGGATGACGGCACCGAGGCCGAGTTCCACGCCCGGATCTCGACGCACATCCTCGACACGGTCAGCGGCGAGCCGGCACGCGATGTCTACGTGCGGCTCGAGCGGCGCGACTCGGAGGGCTGGCGCACGATCGGCGAGGGCCGCACCGACGACGACGGACGCCTGCGCTACCGGGTGCCGACGCACGAGTGGCAGGCCGGCGGTTACCGACTGTTCTTCTACGTCGAGCCCTACCTGGGCGAGGGATGCTTCTTTCCCGAGGTCACCGTCGGGTTCCACGTGCGCGACCCCGAGCGGAAATATCACGTGCCGTTGCTGCTGAGCAACTTCGGCTACACCACCTATCGAGGGAGCTGACGCCGTGGCGATCGTTCTCGGGCCCCATCGTTACGGCAAGGCCGAGACGCGCCTGGTGCGCGTCACCCGCGACGGCGAGACGCACACGCTGACCGATCTCAACGTCAGCATCGCGCTCTCCGGCGACCTGGCCGCGACCCACCTGACCGGCGACAACTCGGGCGTTCTCCCGACCGACACCATGAAAAACACGGTGTACGCGTTCGCGAAGAAGCACGGCGTCGGCGAGCCGGAGGAGTTCGCACTGCTGCTGGCCCGGCACTTCCTGAAGACGCAGGGGCAGGTGCGGGCCGCGCGGGTGGCGATCGAGGCGTACGGCTGGGATCGTCTCGGCCCGCATTCGTTCCGCCGCCAGGGTGGCTGGACAAGGGTCGCCGAGGTGGTCGCGATGGCCGAGCGCGCGCAGGTCGTCTCGGGCGTCACCGGCCTGACCCTGCTCAATTCGACGGCGTCGGAGTTCCACGGCTTCGTCCGCGACCGATACACGACGCTGCCCGAGACCACCGACCGCATCCTGGCCACGGCGGTCGACGCCCGCTGGCGGCACCTGGGCACGGAAGCCGACTGGGCGGCCTCCTTCGACGGCGCCCTGCACGCGCTGACCAACGCGTTCGTGAACACCTACAGCCTCTCGCTGCAGCAGACGCTGTTCGCGATGGGCAGCTATGCGCTGCACGAGCGCCCCGAGATCGCCGAGATCCGCCTGGCCCTGCCCAACAAGCATCACTACCTGGTCGACCTCTCGGTGTTCGACCTGACCAACGACAACGAGGTGTTCATCGCGGGCGACCGCCCCTACGGCCTGATCGAGGGGACCGTCACCCGCGACGACGCGCCCCCGGCGCTGACGGAGTGGTATCTGTGATCGTCATCGAGAACGCCGCGATCGCCACGGTCGACGCGAGCGACACCTACCATCCCGATGGTCACGTCGTGGTCGGCGACGACGGCCGGATCGTCGCGGTCGGCGCCGGAAAGGGGCCGGAGACCACCGACGGCGGCAAGCGGGTCGACGGCACCGGCTGCCTGGTCACCCCGGGCCTGATCAACACCCACCACCACCTCTACCAATGGGCGACCCGCGGACTGGCCCTCGACGACACCCTCTTCGGCTGGCTCACCACGCTTTACCCCATCTGGGGCCGTCTCGACGCCGAGATGGTCGGCGCGGCGGCCGGCGCCGGCCTCGGCTGGCTCGCCCTCTCCGGCTGCACGCTGAGCATGGACCATCACTACGTCTTCCCCCGCGACGGCGGCGACGTGCTCGAGGCCGAGATCGAGGCGGCCCGCCGCATCGGCCTGCGGTTCCACCCCAGTCGTGGCTCGATGGACCTCGGCGAGAAGGACGGCGGCCTCCCGCCCGACAACATCGTCGAGACCACCGACGAGGCGCTCGCCGCCACCGAGCGGGCCATCGATCGCTGGCACGACCCCGCGCCCGACGCGATGCTGCAGATCGCGGTCGCGCCCTGCTCGCCGTTCTCGGTCACCACCCGGCTGATGACGGAGGCGGCCGAGCTGGCCCGCCGCAAGGGCGTCCGCCTGCACACCCACCTCGCCGAGACCGACGATGAGGAAGACTTCTGCCGCAAGCACTTCGGCTGCACCCCGGTGGAGTACGCGGAGCGGGTCGGCTGGCTCGGCGACGACGTCTGGCTGGCCCACGGTGTCCACCTCGACGACGACGCGATCGCCAAGCTCGGCGCGACCGGCACCGGCGTGGCGCATTGCCCCAGCTCCAACGCCCGGCTCGGGGCCGGCATGGCTCGGGTCCGCGAGCTGCTGGATCAGGCCGTCCCCGTGGGTCTCGGGGTCGACGGCGCCGCCTCGCAGGAGGTCTCCCACCTGGGCGCCGAGCTTCGCCAGGCGCTCTACACGGCGCGGCAGAGAGGCGGCCCGGCCGCGATGAACGCCCGCGAGGCGCTGCGCCTGGGCACCATGGGCGGCGCGCGCTGCCTGGGCCGGCCGGACCACCTCGGCTCGATCGAGCCCGGCAAGCTGGCCGACCTGGTGGTGTGGCGCTTGGACGGCATCGCCCACGAGGGCATCGACGACAAGCTGGCCGCGCTGGTCTTCGGCCCGCCCGCGCCGGTGGAGCTCTCGCTCGTCGGGGGCGCCCCGATCGTCGAGCGAGGCGAGCTCGTCCGCGCCGACGCCGAGACGCTGCAGCGCGACGCCGAGGTCGCACACCGTCGCATCCTGGCGTGAGCGGAGCGGGGGCCGGCATTGCGTCCGAGGCGCGCCTGGCGATCGGTTCCACTACGGTACGAGGGAGTAGGCGCACCGAGGGGAGCCGTCGCGATGACCGAGATCCTTTCCGACGAGGCTGTGACGTTTGTTGCCGAGCTGAACCGGCGGTTCCGGGGGCGGCGCAACGAGCTGCTCTCCGCACGTAAAGCGCGGCGGGAGCAGATCGCGGCCGGCGGCACGCTTGGCTTCCTCGACGAGACGGCGGACATCCGGGCGGCGGAGTGGTCGGCGCCCGAGGCGCCGGCCGACCTGCGGGACCGGCGGGTCGAGATCACCGGGCCGACCGAGCGGAAGATGACGATCAACGCGCTGAACTCGGGGGCGAAGGTGTGGCTGGCCGACCTGGAGGACGCCAACACGCCGCACTGGGCGAACGTCGTCGACGGCCAGCAGAATCTCTACGACGCGATCCGGCGGACCATCTCGCTGGAGACCGAGCAGAAGAAGTACGAGCTAGGCGGCGGACCCTGTCCGACGATCGTGATGCGCCCGCGCGGCTGGCACCTCGACGAGCGGCATCTGCCGGTGGACGGCGAGCCGGCCGTGGGCGCGCTCGTCGACTTCGGCCTTTACTTCTTCCACAACGCGGCCGAGCTGCTCGAGCGGGGGAGCGGCCCCTACTTCTATCTGCCCAAGATGGAGTCGCACAAGGAAGCCGCCCTGTGGAACGACGTCTTCGACTTCGCGCAGGACTCGCTCGGGATCCCGCGCGGGACGATCCGGGCGACGGTGCTGATCGAGACGATCCCGGCGGCGTTCGAGATGGAGGAGATCCTCTACGCGCTGCGGCCGCACATCTCGGGGCTGAACGCGGGCCGCTGGGACTACCTGTTCAGCATCATCAAGTATTTCCGCGACAACCCGAACATGATCCTGCCCGACCGGGCCGCGGTCACGATGACCGCGCCGTTCATGCGCGCCTACACCGAGCTGCTCGTCTCGACCTGTCACCGGCGGGGGGCGTTCGCGATGGGCGGGATGGCGGCGTTCATCCCGAGCCGCCGCGACCCGCAGGTCAACGAGGTCGCCCTCGCCAAGGTCCGCGAGGACAAGGAGCGCGAGGCCGGCGACGGCTTCGACGGCTCCTGGGTGGCGCACCCCGACCTGGTGCCGGTCTGCCAGGAGATCTTCGACCGCGTGCTCGGCGACCGGCCCAACCAGCTCGGCAAGCAGCGCCCGGAGGTCTCCGTCACCGCGGCCGACCTGCTGAACGTCAAGGCCACCGGCGGCGCGGTCACCGAGGCCGGGCTGCGCAACAACGTGTCGGTCGCCCTGCAGTATCTGGAGGCGTGGCTGCGCGGCAACGGCGCCGTGGCGATCAACAACCTGATGGAGGACGCGGCGACCGCCGAGATCTCCCGGTCGCAGGTGTGGCAGTGGATCCACAACGGCGTCCGGCTGCCGGACGGCACCGAGATCACCGCCGACCTGGTCGGCCGCATCGAGGACGAGGAGCTGGTGGCCATCCGCAAGGCCGTCGGCGACGAGGTGTGGGCGAGCTCGCGGTTCGACGACGCGCGCAAGCTCTTCGAGCGGGTGGCCCTCGCCGACGACTTCGCCGACTTCCTCACCACGGCCGCCTACGACTCGATCGACTGACCGTATGCGGTTGACCGAGGACGATTACGCCGAGCTCGATGTCCGCCTGGCCGATCACGATGCGTTCCTGAAGTCTCGTTACCCGGGGGAGCGGCCAGGCCGCCAGCCCGTGCACACGGTGTACATCCCGGCCGACAAGCTGGACGGTTTCCGCGAGTGGGGAGAGCTCGCCACCGCGGCGATGACGGATTTCCCGTGGCCGGCCGAGGACGTGCGCGCCAAACTCGCCCGCGAGCCCATCGAGGATCTTCGCGTCGACTTCGAGGACGGCTATGGCATCCGCCCCGATGACCAGGAGGACGAGGCGGTCCGGCGGGCCGCCGGGATCCTCGCCGATGGGCCGATGCCGCCGTTCGTCGGCGTACGGATCAAGTCTCTGGAGGCCGGCACCCGCCGCCGCGCCCTGCGCACCCTCGACCTGTTCCTGTCGTCCTATCAGGACGCATTCGTCATCACGTTACCCAAGGTGAGCGGGACCGATCAGGTGAGTGCGATGGTCACGCTCTGCGAGAGACTGGAGCGATCGTACGGGCTGGCCGCCGGCGCTCTCCGCTTCGAGATCCAGATCGAGCTGCCCGCCGCGGTCCTGGGCGCCGACGGGACGGCCACGGTCGCCCGGCTGATCACCGCCGCCGACGGCCGATGCGCCGGCCTGCACTACGGCACGTACGACTACAGCGCCGCCGCCGGGATCGCCGCCGCCTACCAGTCGATGGAGCACCCGGCGGCCGATCACGCCAAGGCCGTCATGCAGGCCGCCGCTGCCCAGACTGGCGTCCGGCTCTCCGACGGCTCCACCAATATCCTCCCGGTCGGCACCCCCGCCGAGATCAGGTCCGCCTGGGAACTGCACTACCGCCTGGTCCGCCGCTCCCTCGAACGCGGCTTCTACCAGGGCTGGGATCTGCACCCGGCACACCTGCCGACCCGGTACGCCGCCACCTACGCGTTCTTCCGCGACGGCCGCGACGCCGCGGTCGAACGCCTGCACCGCTACCTGGCCCGCCAGGACTCCGGCATCGCCGACGAGCCGGCCACCGCCCGGGCCCTGGCCGGCTTCCTCCTGCGCGGCCTCGACTGCGGCGCCCTCACCGACGCCGGCCTCCCCCGATCCGATCTCCTCGTGCTGACGCGATAGCTCCGCCGAGCGGAGCCCGCTGGGCATCTTTCGCGGTGGTGGTTCCGCTCCGCCACGCGTTGCCCGGCCGCGGCTTCACTCCGTTTGTCAGCGCTGCCTGACCCGTAAATAGCGTCGACGAAGTGAGACAATGGCAGAACTTTGCAGGTCAGCGGGTTGTAGAGGCCCTGCCCGCTTGTTCGCGAAGTCCAAAGGGGTCGGCGAAGCCGTGCTCGTACTTTGCCTAACCACCATCATCGGGTGACAGACGCGCTACCCCATTGACACAGCCCCACGGCAGCCCCGAAGGGGCGCGGACGACTTTGCTCTGCTCACCGCGGGGAAGCGCACGCTTCGTAAATGGCGTCTCACCGTAGGTGATGACCGCTTACCGCAGGATGCTCCTATGGATGTCAAGCGGCGGGTTCAAGGGCGTTGGCGGTGATGAGTTGGTAGAGCTCGCGGGCGACGTATCGTTTGAGGCAGCGGATGATCTCTTTTTTGGACATGCCTTCTTTGGTGCGTCGTTGCATGTATTCGCGGGTGCGGGGGTCCCAGCGCAGGCGGGATAGCACGACGCGGTAGAGCGCGGCGTTGGCTTGCCGGTCGCCGCCGCGGTTGAGGCGGTGGCGGGTGGTTTTGCCGGAGCTGGCGGGGATCGGGGCGACGCCGCAGAGCATGGCGAACGCGGCTTCGCGGGTGAGCCGGTCGTGGTTCTCGCCGGCGGTGACCAGGAGCTGCCCGGCGGTGTCGGCGCCGACGCCGTTGGCCTCGAGCAGGTCGGGGTTGATCGCGGCGATCAACGGCTGGAGTAGGTCGTCGAGTTCGGTGATCTCGGTGGACAGGTGCTGGTGGCGGCGGGCCAGCGACCGC
>NZ_JBHTBJ010000029.1:0-101963 GCF_042664765.1 Paractinoplanes rhizophilus
CCGCGCCGCCGAGCAGATCGGCCAGCTCCTCGACCAGCTTGAAGTTGTCGGCGTTGCCGACGCCGCGACCGCCGGCGACCACGATCGACGCCTCGGTCAGCTCGGGGCGCGAGCCCTTCTTCTCGGCCACCCGCTCGACCACCTTGGTCAGCTTGTCGGCCTCCGAGACGGCGACGGAGAGCTGCTCGACGGCGGCCGACGCCGGCGCCGGTGTGGGGGTGGTGGAGTTCGGCCGGATCGTGATGATCGGCAGCCCGCGGGTGACCTTGGACGTCACCGTGGCCGAACCCGCGAAGATCGCCTGGGTGGCGGTGCCGTCCGCGTCGACCGCGACCGCGTCGGTGAGCAGCCCGTTGTCCAGCTTCACCGCCAGCCGGCCGGCGATCTCCTTGCCCTCCTGGGTGGAGGCGAGCAGTACGGCGGCCGGCTGCTTCTCGCGTACCAGCGAGGCCAGCACGGTCGCCTTCGGCGCTACCAGGTAGCCCTCGACGTCCTCGCCCGCGGCGACGTAGATCTTCTCGGCGCCGTACTCGGCGAGCTGGTCGGAAACCTCGCCGAACACCACGGCGGACGGCGACCCGAGCGTGCGGGCGAGGGTCAGCATCTCGAGCGTGACCTTCTTGACCCCGGCGGACGCGGAGGCCTCCACCACAACCAGAACTTCTGCCATGACAGCCTCCCTCTCAGACGAACTTCTCGGTGGCCAGGAACGCGACCAACTGCGCGCCGCCGTCGCCCTCGTCGGTGACCTTCGTGCCGCCGCTGCGCTCGGGGCGCGGGGCGAACGACAGCACCTGGCTGGTCGCGCCGGCCGCGCCCACCTCGTCGGCGGACACGCCCAGGTCGGCCAGCGACAGAGTCTGCACCGGCTTCTTCTTGGCGGCCATGATGCCCTTGAACGACGGATACCGCGGCTCGTTGATCGTGTCCCACACGCTCACGATCGCCGGGGTGGCCGCGGTGACCACCTCGTACCCCTCATCGGTCTGCCGCTCCGCGGTCAGCTGCGAACCGTCGACCGTCAGCTTGCGGGCCCCGGTCAGAGCCGCGATGCCCAGGCGCTCGGCGAGCATGTGCGGCATCACCTGCACCCGCCCGTCGGTCGACTCCGACCCGCACAGCACCAGATCGGCGTTCAGCGTGCCCAGGGCGGCCGCGAGAACCTTGGAGGTGGCCACCGCACAGGAGCCGTGCAGCGCGTCATCCTGCACGTGGACAGCCTTGTCGGGGCCCATCGACAGCGCCTTGCGGATCGACTCGGCCGCCGACGCCGGACCCATGGTCAGCACCGTCACCTCGCCGCCGTGCGCCTCCTTGATCTTCAAGGCCTCCTCGATGGCGTACTCGTCCATCTCGTTGATCACGTTGCTCGCCGAAGCCCGGTCCACCGAAAAATCCGCGCCGAGCGAGCGCGACGCACCGGAATCGGGCACCTGCTTCACCAAAACGACGATGTTCATCGCGCTACTTCGACCCTCCTGTTGTGAACGCACCGTTGCGGTCGGACCGCCAACCCGAAGGTTACCCGTCAGTAGCTTACGGGTGACGGCCACCCGGAGTGACACACCTCACCATGATGGGCTGAGGAGGTGTCGCATATGTCCGGCCAGCCAACCACGCTGCTCGACGGGCTCAAGGCGCCCGCCACCCATACTCCACCACGAATGTCCGCGCCCGGGCCGGACTCCCACCGTCGCTGCGGTCCCGACTCGCCGTGGTGCGCCTGCGGTCACCTTCGCGAGGCCTGCGTCAGTGACGAAGTCCGCATGATCTGGGCCTGCCTGCCGGACCGATCGGGCCGATAATCGAGCGGTGTTCGGTGCGCTGCGGCAATGGTTCGACCCCGAGAAGCAGCCGACCGTCGGCCGTACGCCCGACTATCGCTTCTCGCTCGCCAACGAGCGCACCTTCCTGGCCTGGATCCGCACCGGCCTCGCGCTGATCGCCGGCGGCCTGGCCTGCGCCCAGTTCCTGCCGCCGCTCGGGGTGGCGCACCTGCGCGAGGTCATCGCGATCGCCCTGATCCTGCTCGGCGGCGTCGTGGCGCTGCGCGCGGTCGACCACTGGGCCCGCACCGAGCGGGCCATGCGGCTGGGCCAGGAGCTGCCGGGTTCCAAGTTCCCGGCGATCCTGGCGCTGGCGGTCGCGGCCGGCGCCCTGCTGCTGGCGGTCGCGGTGATCATCAAGGCCGCCCGGTGAACGCGGCGGAAAAGCCGGCGAGGGCCGCCCGATGAGCGACCCGGGAGCGTCCGCCGAACGCACCCGGCTCGCCTGGCGCCGTACCGGATTGTCGGCCACCGCCGTCGCCCTGCTCGCCGCACGACCCGCCGTCCAACCCGACGCCGGCGTCGTCGCCTGGCTGGCCGCCGCGGCGGTCATGGCCGGCTGGGTCGCCATGATCGCCCTCGCCTACCGCCGCTCCCGCGGCCTGCGCCGCCTCCCGCCCCGGCCCGCCCGGCGGATGATTCCGGCCTACGCGCTGCTCGCCGCCGCGCTCGCGGCCCTCGGTGGCCTGGTTGTCATGCTCTGATCGTCGCCGGGACGCCCGGACCGAGTCATCATTGCCCTATGGTCCGGTTGTTCATCTTTCTGGCTGCCGTGCAGCTGGTCCTCTTTGTGCTGGCGCTGATCAGCGCGTTGTCGGCCGAGCGGGTGCGCAACGCGCCCCGTTTGGTGTGGATTCTGCTGATCCTAGTGATTCCCCTCGCGGGGCCGATCGCCTACTTCCTGTGGGGCCGGCCGGCGGCCGCGCCGCGGGAGGGCACGCCGATCCGCCGGACCAAGGCGCGCCCCTCCTCACCGGACGACGACCCCGACTTCCTGCGCTCGATGGACACCGAGCAGTCCCGCAAGGACCGCGAGACGCTGGCCCAGTGGGAAAAGGAGTTCAAGAAGCGGGAAGAGGAGAGCTAGGCGAGGTTCGAGCTCCTGGGATAGGCGTCCGCCGGGTCGGTCAGCACGTTGACCAGGTACGGGACGCCCGAGTCGAAGGCGCGGGCCAGGGCCGGACCGATCTCCGACGCCTTCTCGACGGTCTCGCCGGCACCGCCGAGCGCGCGCACGACGTCGTCGTAGCGCAGGCCGGGCTGCAGGTCGGCGGCCACGTCGTAGCCGTACATGGCGTTCATCGGGTGCTTCTCGAGGCCCCAGATGCCGTTGTTGCCGACCACCATGACGACCGGGAGCTGCTGCCGGACCAGCGACTCCACATCCATCAGCGAGAAGCCGGCGGCGCCGTCGCCGAGCAAGACGCAGATCTGCCGGTCGGGATAGGTGACCCGGGCCCCCATGGCGTAGCCCATGCCGGTGCCGAGGCAGCCGTACGGGCCGGGGTCGAGCCAGGTGCCGGGCTGAGCGGGCTCCAGATAGCGGCCGGCGTACGACACGAAGTCGCCACCGTCGCCGATGGTCACCGCGTCGGCGGCCAGGACCTTGCGCAGCTCGCCGTAGACGCGGGCCGGCTTGATCGGGTCGGTCTCGGCGGCCATCGCCTCGGCGTCGCGGGCCTTGCCCGCGTCCTCGGCCGACCGCAGCCCAGCGATCCACTCGGCATGGTCGACGACGGCGCCACCGTATCCTGAAATTTCGGTCAAAATCCGGTGGAGATCCCCCGCCGGCGACACGACCGGCGACACGTGCGAGGCCCGCTGCGAAGGGGCGTCCACAATGTGCACCACCGCGGCTTCGCCGAATTCCCCGAAACCCAGGCGGAAGTCCAACGGCGTTCCGATCACGCAGACCACATCGGCCTCGTTGAGCGCGGGCCGCCTCGCCTTGGCGAAGGCGAGCGGGTGCGACGGCGGCAACGCGCCCCGGCCCATCCCGTTGGCGAAGACCGGAATCTGCAGCGCCTCGGCGACGGCACGCAGCGCGGCGGTCGCGTCCCCGCCCCAGACGTCGGACCCCGCGATGATCACCGGCCGGGCGGCGCCGGCCAGCAGCGCGGCCGCCCGCGCGACCTCGTCCGGGTCGGCTTCCAGCACCGGCACCGCCAGCTCGCCCGGCGTGGCCGCCTCGCCGCTCGAGAAGACCACCTCGAGCGGCAGGTCGAGGAAGGCCGGCCCGCGGTGCGGGGTCAGGGCCGAGGTGAGCGCCGCACGGATCTCGCCGGCGATCGCGTTGGTGTCGGTGACCGTGCCGGCGTACTTCGTGATCGGGGCGACCAGCGGCACGTGGTCGAACTCCTGCAGGCTGCCCGAGCCCCAGCGGAACTGCGGCGCCCGCCCGCCGAGCACGAGCACCGGCGAGGCGTTGAAGAACGCGCTGGTCAGGCCGGAGATGCCGTTGGTGACGCCGGGACCGGCGGTGAGCACCGCGAGGCCGGGCCGCCGTTGCAGCTTGGCGACCGCCTCGGCGGCGAACACGGCGCTCTGCTCGTGGCGTACGTCATGGATCGGGAAGTTTTGCTTGTGGGCGGCGTCGTAAAGCGGGAACACGTGGCCCCCGGACAGCGTGAACATCTCGCGCACCCCGAACGACCGCAGCGCGGCCAGCGCCAGGTCGCCGCCGTGTCCTTCCACCGTGGAGCCATCGATCACTTCTGCCATGCCCGCCTCCGTCGCCGTGCCCGTCGCCAGCACGTTACCGGTCGGTACCACAAAGGTGAATCAGTCTCTGATCCCCAGTCAGTCTCTGATCCCCAGGAGGTCCGCGAGATCCCGCACGAGGTTCTCGGCGTCCACCGTCAGCGGTTCCGCGTTGCCGTACCCATATGCCACCACCAGCGCGACCAGCGGCACCAGGATCATCACGAGGATGCTCAGCATGATCTGAAGGAAGCGCACGAAACGTCCGCGGCGCCGTCGTGGCTTGCGCTTCGATGGCGCCGGCCGCCGCGCGGCCGGCCGGGTGCGAGGCGGCGGCGTCGCTTGCGGCGGCGGGGAAACGGGCCGGCTGACTGCCTTCACCGGCGACATCGCCCGGGTGTCGCTCCGCGGTGGCATTTCCGGCTTTTTCGGTACGGGTGGAGCACCGTCGAACCGCGGTTTTGCGGTCGCGACCGTGGCCTGCGGGTCCGGTGCCCAGTGCCCGTGATCGGCATCCGGCCACGGGTCGACGGCGGGCTGCAACCCGGTCGTGCCGGGCAGGTGGAGCGTCGCCCGGGCCACCCGCACGGTCTCCGCCTCGGGACGGCCGTGCGACACCAGCTTCAGCTCGGCGGTGGGGCCGGGCGCGGCCGCGCCGGTCGTCAGCATGGCGGCGTCGGCCAGGATGCTGCCCTCGGCGACCACCAGCTCGGGCTGCTCGATCGCCACCGGGGCCTCGCCGAGCTCGCGGTGCAGGAGGGTGGCGACCAGCGGGATCCGGCTCGCGCCGCCGACCAGGAACACCCCGGCCAGCCGGCCCTCGGGCAGATCGGCCCACTCGATCAGCTTCTTGGTGACCCGCACCGTCTGGTCGAGCACCGGGCGGGCCAGCTTCTCCAGCTCGTCGCGGGTCAGGTGGACCTCGGTCTCCAGCAGCGGCACCACGAAGTCGGCGGCCTGGGCGCGGGAGAGCCGCTCCTTGGCGATGCGGACGTCGTCCCAGAGCTGGCGGCGGGCGCGCCGCTCCTCGACCGTGGTGGGCTCGAGGATGCGCTGCCACTCGTCGGTGCGCAGGTGCTCGACGATGGCCGCGTCCACGTCGAGGCCGCCGATGTCGTCGCGGCCGTCGACGGCCATCACCTCGAAGCCGGCGGCGTTGCGGGCGACCACGCTGGCGTCGAACGTGCCGGCGCCGAAGTCGTGCACCACCACGACCGAGCCGATCGGCACGTCCCGGCCGAGGATCTCGGCGAAGTAGGTGGCGGCCGCGACCGGCTCGGCGACCAGGCGGGCGCCCTCGAGCCCGGCCCGGGCCGCGGCCTCGGCGAGCAGCGTGCGGCGGGCCGCGCCCCAGGTGGCCGGGCAGGTGAGGGTGACCTCCGGGCGCACCGGGCCGACCGCGCGGTGCCACTCCTCGGCGACCCGGGCCAGCACCGCCGCGATCAGGTCGACGACCGCGAACTCCTGCTCGCCGAGCAGCACCAGGCCGTCGTCGATGCGCCGCTTGGGGTTGGGCTCGAAGCGGGCCGGGTCGAGGCGTGCGCTGTGCACGGCGTCGCGGCCGACGGCCAGGGTGCCGCCGGCCTCGGCGAACACGGCCGACGGCAGCAGCGGCGAGCCATCGACCAGGATCGGGCGCGCCCGGCCGTCGGGCCAGCGAGCCACCGCGACGGTGTTGGACGTCCCGAAGTCCACGCCGAGGGCGTGCCGCTTCGGGCTCCCAGGGTCAGCGGCCATGACGCAGAGTCTAGGGGGTGCCGTCCGCTAGACGATCTTCCAGCGCGGGCGGTAATGCCACGTGCGCACACAGCGAACCAGGTCACCGTCGGCGGTGCGGGCGAAGGCCCTCGCGGGCAGGCAGTGGTCACCGACCGTGACCGGGCCTCCCACGATCGGACCCATCGGGCCGGGCGCCGGGGTGCGGGTCGGCCACGGCATCGGCGGCGCCCACCCGGGGACCGTCGTCGTGGTCACCACGATCGTCGGCTCCGGCACCCCGGGCAGCTTTGGGGCGGCGGTCGGGAGCGGAGCCAGGCCGGCACCGGGGCCCGGCCCTCCCGGCGGCACGGACAGGCCGGGCGGCACGGACAGGCTGGGCGGCACGGACAGGCTGGGCGGCACGGACAGGCTGGGCGGCACGGACAGGCTGGGCGGCACGGACAGGCGGGGCGCGGCGGCCGCGAGCGGGGCGGAGGAGCCGGCTCCCGGCGTGGCGGGCGGAGCCGGCGCGGGCGGGTTCGGGCCGGGTGAGTTCGGCGCGGATGGGTGCGGGGCGGGTCGGCCGGTGCGGGCCGGCCCCGGATCGCCCTCGCGGCCGACGGCCCGGTGGCCCGGGGTCGTCGCCGGCGGGGTCACGGGCCGGGCGGCGGACGGCGTGGGCAGGGTGTGGTGGCCGGCGTCGGCGGGTGGCGCGATCGGCGGCGCGGCCATCTGGTCGGGCGGAGCCGTCGAGCCGGTGCCGCGGCCGAGGATGAGCCAGCCGATCAGCGCGCAGAGCAGCGCCTGGCCGACGACGAGAGCGACCGCCACGCGCACGGTGCGGCGCACCGTGCCCGCGGCGGGTAACGACTCCACAACGACGGACTTTATGGCACCTGATCGATGGAAGCGAGGATCAGCGGCCGGTAAACGTAGGTTTACGCTTCGCCACGAACGCGGTGGTGCCCTCGATCCGGTCGTCGGTGGCGAACAGCGACGCGAACAACTGCGACTCCAGCGCCAGGCCGGAGGCGAGATCCATGCTCAGGCCGCCGTCGATCGCCTGCTTGGCGGCGCGCAGGGCCAGCGACGGGCCGGTCACGAACGGCCGGACCAGGGCCTCGGCGGTGGCGTAGACCTCGGCCGCGGGGGCGACGCGGTCGGCCAGGCCGATGCGCAGCGCCTCCTCGGCGTCGACCATGCGGCCCGAGAAGACCAGGTCCTTGGCGCGGGCCGGGCCGACCAGCCGGGCCAGCCGCTGGGTACCGCCGGCGCCGGGGATGAGTCCGAGCCGGATCTCGGGCTGGCCGAGCTTGGCGTCGTCGGCCACCACCCGCCAGTCGCAGGCCAGCGCCAGCTCGCAGCCGCCGCCGAGGGCGTATCCGGTGATCGCGGCCACGGTCGGCTTGGGGATCTGGGCGATCGAGTCGAACGCGCCCGAGAGCGCGCCGGCGCGAAGGGTCATGTCCTGGTAGCTGAGCTCGGTGAACTCGGTGATGTCGGCGCCGGCCGCGAAGACCTTCTCCCCGCCGTACACGATGACCGCCTTGACCTCCGCCGACCCGGCGGCGGAATGCGCGGCCTCTCTAAGCTCTTCCTGTACCTGGGTGTTGAGCGGGTTCATCGGGGGCCGGTCGATCCGGATGGTGCCGATGCCGTCGGTGGTCTCCAGCGTCACGAACTCGCCCACGAAGCACGCCTCCCTAATCTTGAGGGTTGTTCAGGGCCTACCTTGAGCTGCACCAAGCCGCAGGTCAAAGGCCCGTCTCCACCGCCCTGAACAACCCTCATCGGTTAAGCCGAAGCCTACGACGGGTACGGAGAGTGAATGACCACCTACTACCGGGACAGTGACGTCGTCGTCACCTCGGCGGGAGTCCGGGCGCACGGCCGCGAATACCCGCTGGCCGAGCTGCGGCAGGTCTGGCACACGCGCGGGCGCCGATCCTGGGCGACGATCGCCGGGCGGGGCGTGCTCGGCGCGGCGATCCTGCTGCCGATCCTGGTCGGCGCGCTCGGCGTGGGGACAGCGCTGGTGGCACACGCCTCGGCCGGGCTGACGGCCGGGCTGATCGGCGGCGGGATCCTGATCGGGCTGGCCACCGCGCCGCTGGCCGACATGCTGCTGGAACGGGTGGACCGCTCCTACGACCGGGGCAGCCGGCGGCGGGAGATCTGGGCCCGCACCCGGCGCGGCGACATCCTGCTGCTGAGCACGGCCGACGCGGCCCGCTTCGGCCGGATCTACCGGGCGTTGCAGCGTGCCCTCGAACCGTCGCGAGTTGATCGCTAGAGGCCCTGGTAGAGCTCGTCGATCTCGGCTCGGGTGGGCAGGGCGCTCGAGGCGCCGAGCTTGCGTACGCAGGCGGCGCCGGCCGCGTTCGCCCAGCGCACCGCCTCCATCAGGTCGCGGCCCTCGCCCCACGCCACCGCGAGGGCGGCGGTGAAGGCGTCGCCGGCCGCGGTGGTGTCGGTCGCCTCGACCACGAACGCGGGCACGGTCTCGTCGCGGCCGTCGCGCTCGGCGTAGCGGGAGCCGGCCCCGCCGAGGGTGAGCACGACCCGCGGCACCAGCGCCAGCAGGGCGGCCATGTCCGGGGTTTCCGAGCCGGTGATCGTCTGACCGGCGATGGTCCGGGCCTCGACCTCGTTGACCACCAGCAGGTCGACGTTGGCCAGCAGGTCGGCCGGCAGTTCGCGGGCCGGCGCGGCGTTGAGGATCGTGCGGGTGCCGCCGGCGCGGGCGGCCTTGCAGGCGGCGACCACCGTGTCGATCGGGATCTCGAGCTGGCAGAGCAGCACGTCGCCGCCGGCGATGACCTGCTCCTCGGCGGCGGTCAGATCGCTGAACGTGCGGTTGGCGCCGGGGGCGACCAGGATCGAGTTCTCCGCGCCCCGGTCCACCATGATGACGGCGACGCCCGAGGCGCCGTAGACGGTGCGGACGTGGGCGGTGTCGACGCCGGCGGCGTTGAGCCGGGCGTTCAGCGTGACGCCGAACGAGTCGGAGCCGATGGCGCCCAGGAACACCGCGTCGCCGCCGGCCCGGGCCGCGGCGATCGCCTGGTTGGCGCCCTTGCCGCCGGGCATCATCACGAAGTCGTCGCCGAGAACGGTCTCGCCGGGCAGCGGCAGCCGCTCGGCGATGCCGACCAGATCCATGTTGGCGCTGCCGGCCACCACGATGCGCGGCGCCATCAGGCCGCCACCCGCCCGGCGCGGCACGGCCCAGTCCCGCGGTCCCGAGTTTTGAGGGGCACTCCCGCGCCGCGCGCCCCAGCCCTTCGGGGCGACCCTGCTCTGGGCGGCGACCCTGCCTCGTGCGCCCCGGGCCCCATGGGCGTCCCGTCCTCGCGGGCGTTGGCCTTGACGGGCGCCCCGGCCTCGCGGCGATCGACGCCGGTCATGACGCGGCCCGCGCGGTGTAGCGGTCGCCGAAGCGGTCGACGGTCAGCGGCATGCCGAAGGTCTTCGTGAGGTTGTCGGCGGTCATCACCTCGCCGAGCGGGCCGGCGGCGACGATCGTGCCCTCGCGCAGCAGCATGCCGTGGGTGAAGCCGGGCGGGATCTCCTCGACGTGGTGGGTGACCAGCACCATGGCCGGCGAGTCGGGGTCGAGCGCCAGGCCGGCGAGGCGGGCGATCAGGTCCTCGCGGCCGCCGAGGTCGAGGCCGGCGCCCGGCTCGTCGAGCAGCATCAGCTCGGGGTCGGTCATCAGCGCGCGGGCGATCAGCGTGCGCTTGCGCTCGCCCTCGGAGAGCGTGCCGAACTCGCGCTCGAGCAGCGAGCCCATGCCGAGCTGCCCGAGCAGCTGCCGGGCCCGGGCGAGGTCCATCGGGTCGTACTCCTCGCGCCAGCGGCCGACCACCGACCAGGCGGCGGTGACCACGACGTCGATCACCCGCTCGCTGGGCGGCACCCGCTCGCCGAACTGGCCGGTGGACAGGCCGATGCGGGTGCGCAGCTCGTTGACGTCGGTGCGGCCGAGGCGCTCGCCCAGCACGTACGCCGTGCCGCGGGACGGGTGCAGCCGGCCCGCGGCCAGGTTGAGCAGGGTGGTCTTGCCGGCGCCGTTCGGCCCGAGGACGACCCACCGCTCGTCCAGCTCCACCTGCCAGGAGAGACTGCGGACCAGGAAGTTGCCACTCCGGATCACGCTGACCCGGTCGAAGGCGATGACGGTGTCGTCGTGGGGCGGGATTCGCACGGCAGGTTCGAGCACGGGACCATCAAATCACGTGTACGGGTCGGGCCCGGTCACCCGGTGGTCGACCCGAACACCTCGTCACGCACGGCGTCGAGGGCCGTATGCAGGGCGCCGTGCAGCACCGGCTCCGACTCCACGCCGGTGATGACCACCTTCGGGCTGACCAGGGTGATCGCCGCCACCTCGCGCTCGACCCGCTCGGCCAGGCCCGGGCCGCCGGCCTGGCTCACCTCGCCGGCCAGCACCACCAGCGGCGGGTCGAGGACCACGCAGGTCGCGGCCGCGCCGAGGGCCAGCCGCTCGGCCAGCTCGTCGAGGACCTGGTCACCGGCCTCGCCCGCGGCCACCGCCGAGCGGATCACGTCGGACGCCTCGTTGCCGCGGAAGCCGTACTTCTTGCCGATCGCCTTGACCGCGTCGGCGCCGGCCACCGTCTGGAAGCCGCCGCGCACGCCTCCCTTCTGCGAGCGCTTGCCCTGGTGGCGGGGCACCTCGGCGCCGGACACCGGCAGGTATCCGATCTCGCCGGCCGCGCCGGTGGCGCCCTGGTGCAGCTTGCCGCCGATGACGCTGGCCAGGCCGACACCCCGGCCGATCCAGATCAGCACGAAGTCGGTGGCGCCCTTGGCCGCGCCGGTGCTCCGCTCGGCCAGCGCGGCCAGGTTGACGTCGTTGCCGAAGACGACCGGGGTGCTCAGGTCGCGGCGCAGGTCGTCGAGCAGGCCGCGGTGCCACCGGGGCAGATCCCAGGCGAAGGAGATCTCGCCGCTCTCCGGGTCGACCAGGCCGGGGGTGCCGAGCACGACCCGGCGCACCGAGCTCATGTCGGTGCCGGCCTCGGCCGCCGCCTGGACCACCGCGTTGTGCACGACGCCGACCGGGTCGTCGGTGTCCTTGGTGGACTGCTCGACCCGGCCGACGATCGCGCCGGTGATGTCGGCGCAGGCGGCGACGACCCGCTCGGGGCCGACGTCGACGCCGATCACGTGCGCGCTACCCGGAGTGACGGCGTACAGCTGAGCGTTGGGCCCGCGACCGCCGGCCTGCTCGCCGACGCGGCGCACCAGGCCGCGCTGCTCGAGGCGCTCGACGAGCTGGGAGGCGGTGACCTTGCTGAGGCCGGTCATCTCGCCGAGCTGCGCTCGGGTCAGCGGACCGCGCGCGAGCAGCAGCTCCAGGGCCGCGCGGTCGTTGAGTGCGCGCAGCAGCCGAGGTGTGCCCGGAAGGCGGGTGGCGGCCATGTTTACTACCCCTAGTATTTAGGATTGTTTCCAGTTAGGTTACCGAGCCCCCGAAGTCGTGACCGCAGCGTAACGGTCGGCATCGTCGCCGTCCGCAGCACACGCCATCGACTCGGAGCGATCATGGCAGCTCGCGGGCACCCTGAGCCAGAGTTGCGTCACCGGAAGGACAACCATGGCGACCGACCACGGACTGCGCCGTCTCGCCCTCGGCACCCTGCTCGCCGCGTTTCCCGGCTTGGAGGCGCCCGATTGGGCGCTCGAGCTGCTGGGCGACGGGCTCGCGGGACACACCCTCTTCGGATTCAACATCGATTCGCGTACGCAGGTCGCCAAGCTCACCGCCGAGCTGCGGTCGGCGCGGGGTGACGCGCTGATCGCCATCGACGAGGAGGGCGGGGACGTCACCCGGCTGGGCCATCGGACCGGCAGCCCGTACCCGGGGAACGCGGCCCTCGGCGTGGTGGACGACGTCGAGCTGACCACCCGGGTGTACGCGGCGATCGGGGCCGACCTCGCCGCCGCGGGCGTCAACCTCGACCTGGCGCCGACCGTGGACGTGAACACGGCGGACGACAACCCGATCATCGGGACCCGGTCGTTCGGGGCGTCGCCGCCGCTGGTGGCGCGGCACGCGCGGGCCGCCGTCGAAGGACTGCAGTCGGCCGGGGTGGCGGCCTGCGCCAAGCACTTCCCCGGGCACGGCGCGACGCTCGCGGACTCGCATCTCGAGCTGCCGACCGTGGACGCGCCGTTGCCGGTGCTGCGCGAGCGCGACCTGCCGCCGTTCGCCGCCGCCCTCTCGGCTCGGGCGATCATGACGGCGCACATCCGGGTGCCGGCGCTGACCGGGGACGATCCGGCGACGTTCAGCCGGTTCGCGCTCACCGACGTGCTGCGCGGCGAGTACGGCTTCCGGGGCGCGATCGTCACGGACGCGCTGGAGATGAAGGGCGCGGCGCTGGTGGCCGGCGGGATCCCGCGGGCCGCGGTACGGGCGCTGGCGGCGGGCGCCGACCTGCTGTGCATCGGGGCGCGGGTGGACGCCGAGCTGGTCGCGGCGATCGTCGACGAGATCGTGGCCGGCGTCGGGGACGGACGGCTCGCCAGGAGCAGGCTCGAGGCCGCGGTGTCCCGTACGGCGGAATTGGCTCGGTGGAGCGCGACGCCCCACGCCCGGGGTGACCACGACGCGGGCCTGGGAATCGCGGCCGCCAGGCGCGCCGTGCGGGTGGAAGGTTCGCCGGCCGCGCTCGCATCGCCGCTGGTGGTGCAGCTGAGCTCGGGTCACTCGATCGCCGAGGGCCGGGTGCCGTGGGGCTTGCGGCCGCATCTCGGCGGAACCGAGCAGGTGGAGGTCGCGGCCGCGGCAACCTCACCCGCGGCGCTGATCGAGCGGGCGGCGGGACGGCCGATCGTGGTGGTGGGGCGGCATCTGCATCGTTCCGGCGACAGCCGCTCGCTCGTCGAGAAGCTGGCCACGGCACACCCGGTCGGGGTGGTGGAGATGGGCTGGCCCTCGTTGTGGCGGCCGGCCGGATGCCGGGCCTTCGTCACCACGCACGGCGCGAGCCTGGCCAACGGGCGGGCGGCGGCCGAGGCGCTCGGCCTGACTGCGTCCTGAGTCACTCCCGCCCTACTTGAACGCGTTCAAAGTTGTGCCCTAGGCTGAGAGCATAAGTTGAACATGTTCGAGAAAGGGCGGTCCGATGGACCCGAAGGTCTGGATGTACCTGCTCTATCTGGCGGTCAGCGTCGCGCTGACCGTGTGGGTGGCGACCACGCTCGCCCGCAACGGCCTGGTCTTCCTCGCCGACGTCTTCGAGGACGAACGACTCGCCCGCGCCGTCAACCAGCTCCTGGTCATGGGCTTCTACCTGCTGAATCTCGGCTACGTGGCGTTCGCGATGCGATCGAGCGCGACGGTGGCCGACGCCGGCGAGGCACTCGAGGTCTTCTCCATGAAGATCGGGCTGGTGCTGCTGGTGCTGGGCGTCCTGCACTTCTGCAACGTCTACTTCCTCGGCCGCTACCGGCGCAGTCGGATCCGGCAGCAGCAGGGGCAGCCGCCGCTTCCGCCCACCGGGCGGTTGCCGATGCACCCGCAACGGCCGATCCACCCGCAGATGCCGCCGCCGGCGCAGGCATGACGGGGCTCACCGCCCGGCCGCACACGGGGGCGGCCGGGCGGTGCCGCCGCGGGACACCAGCTCCGGGGCGGCCGCGGTCGCATCCTTCACCGTTCTCTTCGATGCCCGGTGCCCGCTGTGCCGTGCGGCGCGGCGATGGCTGGCCGCGCGGGCGCAGCTCGTGCCGCTGAGTTTCGCGCCGGCCGGGTCGGCGGAGGCGCGGGCGCTGTTCCCGGGGCTCGACCACGCGGCCACGCTGCGGGATCTCACGGTGATCGCGGACGACGGCACCTACTACATGGGAGACGGGGCCTGGCTCGCCTGCCTGTGGGCGCTCGCGGACTATCGGGCGATGGCGCTGCGGCTGTCCACGCCGCGCATGCTGCCGGCGGCGCGGCGGTTCATCGCGGCGGCCTCGGCGGTACGGGAGGCCGTCCGCTCGCCCGAACCGACGGGGACGGACGGTGGGGCCGGGCCGGGGCCGGTCGGCGCAGGTGGCGCGGCCGGGCCGGTCGGCGCAGGTGGCGTCGCCGGGCCGGGCACGGTTGAGGGCTCTTCGGAATCGATGAGGGGCGTCCGGCCGCCGGTGCCGACGGGGGCCGGCGACGACGACTACGGTGACCAATGTGACGACCGCTGCCACTGAGTCCGGCGACGAGCCCACGCCGCCCGCGCGGCGGGCCCGCGGCGAGCAGACGCGGCAGCTGATCCTCGAGACGGCACTGCGCCTGTTCCGGGAGCGGGGGTATGCGGAGACGACCATGCGGGCGATCGCCAAGGAGGCGGGGGTCGCAGTCGGGAACGCGTACTACTACTTCGACTCCAAGGAACACCTGATCCAGGGGTTCTACGACCGGAACCAGGCCGATCACCGGGCCGCGTCCGGGCCGGCGCTGGCCGGCTCGGCGGATTTCGCGGACCGGCTGCGCGGGGTGCTGCACGCGGGGATCGACGTGAACGCGCCGTACCACTCGTTCGCGGCGACGTTCTTCAAGAGCGCGGCCGAGCCGTCGTCGCCGCTGAGCCCGTTCTCGCGGGAGTCGTCGCCGGCCCGGGACGCCTCGATCGGGCTCTTCCGGGACGTGGTCGAGGGGTCCTCGGCCAAGATCGACCCGGAGCTTCGCAAGGAGCTGCCCGAGCTGTTGTGGCTCGGGTGGATGGGCGTGATCCTGTTCTGGGTCTACGACAAGTCGCCCGATCAGCGCCGCACCCGCCGCCTGATCGATGGGGCCGTTCCGCTGATCGACCGGCTGGTGGCGCTCTCGCGGCTGCGAGTGCTGCGGCCGGCCCTCCGGCAGATTCTCGCGCTGATCGAGAGCGTCCGCCGGGACGATTGATCACCGTACGTGATATTCCGGCTTGGTCACTCTGCGTAATGCTGTCGCGCCCTAAATAGCACCCTGCCCGGAAATTTCCGGATCTGTCGCCTGGATTGGGCTGGCCGAACGGTCATTTTGCCCACGCGGAGCTTCCGGGCCGACCACGCCGGCACGTAGCGTTATGCCCGCAGGTGGATCTGGGGACGTTGCGAGGTCTCGGGCTTCGGGACCGGCCCGAGTCCTCGCAACAAGGTCGGTGAGCCGGGTCGCGCGGGTCTACGGGAGCATTCCCCCGCCACCCGGCTCACGCCACCGGACCGTCGGGCCGGGCGCGGCCGCCGCTTGGCTGTCGGGCGCGGCACTCCGCTTGGCCTGGCGTGGCCACCTCCGCTTAGCTGCCGGACGCGGCCGCCGCGGGGCGGAAGTTGCGCAGCCGCAGGCTGTTGAGGACCACGAAAATCGAGCTCAGCGCCATCGCGGCCCCGGCGATCATCGGGTTCAGCAAGCCGGCCGCGGCCAGCGGCAGGGCGGCCACGTTGTAGGCGAAGGCCCAGAACAGGTTGCCCCGGATGATGGCCAGCGTGCGGCGGGAAAGACGCACGGCGTCGACCGCGGCGGTCAGGTCGTTGCGGACCAGCGTCAGATCGGACGCCTGGATCGCCACATCGGTGCCGGCGCCCATCGCCAGGCCGAGGTCGGCCTGGGCCAGGGCGGCGGCGTCGTTCACGCCGTCGCCGACCATCGCCACGGTGCGGCCCTCGGCCTGCAGGCCCTTGACGACGTCGACCTTTCCCGACGGCAGGACGCCGGCGAAGACCGAGGCGATGCCCACCTCGGACGCAACCGCCGACGCCACCCCGGGAGCGTCCCCGGTCACCAGCATCGGCTCGAGGCCCAGGCGCCGCAGCGCGGCTATCGCGGCGGCGCTCGTCGGGCGTACGGCATCGGCCAGCGCGAGCCACCCCACGGCCGCGCCGTCGGCCCGGACCTCGACCCACGTCGCGGCCTCGAGCGAAGCGGTCACGCCATCGCCCGGGAAAGTCGCGGCCCCGAGCGAGACGGTTGCGGCGTCGCCCGAGGCGGTTGCGGCGTGACCCCAGCCAGTCGCGGCGTCGCCCGAGGCGGTTGCGGCGTGACCCCGGCCAGTCGCGACGTCGCCCGAGCCAGTCGCGATGTCGTCGACGTGGAACAACGGCGACATCTCGGCGGGAGCGCCGGCCGCGATCTCGACGAGCACGCCCTCGACGCGGCCGCGGACGCCGACCCCGGCTGTGGCGTGGAAGTCGGTCACCGGCGGCAGCTCGCCGTTGGACCGGGCGGCCGCGACGATCGCGCGGCCCAGCGGGTGCTCGGAGGCGGCCTCGACCGCTCCGGCCAGGCGCAGGACGGCGTCGGGGTCGTCGGCCACGGCGGCGATCACGGACATCCGGCCGGTGGTCACGGTGCCGGTCTTGTCGAGGACGACCGTGTCGGCCCGGCGGGTGGACTCGAGGGCCTCGACGCCGCGGATCAGGATGCCGAGCTGGGCGCCGCGGCCGGTGCCGACCAGCAGGGCCGTCGGCGTGGCCAGGCCGAGCGCGCACGGGCAGGCGATGATCAGGACGGCCACAGCGGCTGTGAAGGCCTCGGTCGTGTCGTGGCCGGTGCCCAGCCAGAAGCCGAGCGTGCCGATGGCAAGGGCGATCACGACCGGCACGAAGACCGCCGAGATGCGGTCGGCCAGGCGCTGGACGGCGGCCTTGCCGGTCTGCGCCTCCTCGACCAGCCGGGCCATCTGGGCGAGCTGGGTGTCGGCGCCGACCTTGGTGGCGCGGACCGTGAGGCGGCCGCCGGCGTTCACGGTCGCGCCGGTCACCGGGTCGCCGGGGCGCACCTCGGCGGGGACCGACTCGCCGGTCAGCAGGCTCAGGTCGAGCGCCGAGACGCCGTCGACCACCACGCCGTCGGTGGCGACCTTCTCGCCGGGACGTACCAGAAAAAGATCGCCCACCCGGAGGCCGGACGCGGGGATCTGCTGCTCGTGGCCGTCGCGCCGCACGGTGACCGTCTTGGCGCCCAGTTCGAGCAGGGAGCGCAGCGCGTCACCGGCGCGCCGCTTGGCGCGGGCCTCCAGGTAACGGCCCGCGAGCAGGAACGTGGTCACGCCGGCGGCGGCCTCGAGGTAGATGGCGTCGCCGTCGCGAGCGGTGAGCGAGAACGGGTGGGTCATGCCGGGCATGCCGGCGTCGCCGAGGAACAGTGCCCACACCGACCAGCCGAAGGCGGCCAGGGTGCCGACCGAGACCAGCGTGTCCATGCCGGCCGCGCCGTGCCGCAGGTTGACCAGGGCGGCCCGGTGGAACGGCCAGCCGCCGTAGACGACCACCGGCGCGGCCAGCACCAGCGAGAGCCACTGCCAGGAGGTGAACTGCAGCGCGGGCACCATCGCGAGCACGATGACCGGAACACTGAGCGCGACGGAGATCAGCAGCCGGTCACGCAGCGGATCGGACGTGGCGGCGACCGGGGCGATCTTCTCGGCGGCCGTGTAGCCGGTTTTCTGCACCACGGCGATCAGATCTTGAGCACTGAGGGACGGCGGCACCGTCGCGCGAGCTTTCTCGGTGGCGTAGTTGACCGTCGCGGTCACGCCATCGAGCCGGTTCAGCTTCTTCTCGATGCGGCTGGCACATGACGCGCAGGTCATGCCGCCGATCTCCAGCTCGATGACGTGTTCCACGTTTCCACCCTATACCCCTTAGGGGTACTGCTGCCTCCTAAGACGTGGCGGACGAGGTCTTGACCAGGGTGCGGATCTGCCGCAGCAGAACCGACAGCGCGGCGAGCTCGGCGGGTGTGTCGTCGACCTTGCCCATCGCGTTGGACGCGCGGGCGATCGAGGCCGCGTTGACCCGCTCCCACTGCGACACCCGGTCCTCGGCCGTCGACGCGGCCGGCGTCGATTCCAGGACCTCGACGGTGAGCGCGGCCAGCGCCGCGTACAGGTCGTAGCGCAGCGCCATGCGGGCCAGCGTCTGCCAGCGGTCGCCACGCGGGAGCTTCGAGATGTGCGAGAGCAGCTGATCGATCTGGAACCGCTCGGACAGCACGAAGTAGACCCGCGCCACCTCGATCGCGTCGCGCCCGGTCGCCGCGCTCGCGGTGAGCACGTCGAGCAGGCCGAACCCGTAGTTCGCCCAGGTCACCCGCTCGGCCAGGTCGATCGGCACGCCCCGGTCGACCAGGGTGGCGACGTGCTCGTCCATCGACCGCCGCTCGATGCCGACCAGCACCGACGGCAGCTGCGGCAGCAGGTCGCGCACGCCTGAGCCGAGCCTGGTGATCTCGCCGGTCACGTCGATCGGCGAGCGCCGCGTGCTGACCAGCCAGCGCACGGCCCGGTCGAGCAGCCGCCGCGACTCCAGGAAGACCAGCGTCTGGGCCGACGTGGGCACCTTGTTGTCCAGCGCCTCGGCCGCCGCCCAGATCTCCCGCAGCCCGTACGCCTCGCGAACCACCACGTAGGCCCGCATCACGTCGGCCGCCGACGCGCCGCTCTCCTCCATGGCGCGATAGACGAACGACGTGCCGCCGTGGTTGACCACCTCGTTGACCAGCGCGGTCGAGATGATCTCGCGGCGGAGGCGGTGGCCGGCCATCCGGCCGGCGAAGCGCTCGCGCAGCGGCGTCGGGAAATAGCGCGCGAGCACGTCGTTGGTCCAGGGCTCGTCGACCAACTCGTCGGCGAGCACCTCCCGCTCGAGCGAGATCTTCACGTACGCCAGGAGCACCGCGAACTCGGGCGCGGTGAGCCCCACGCCCGCCTCGTAGCGCGCGGCCAGCTCGGCGTCCGTCGGCAGCGCCTCCAGCTCGCGGTTGAGCTGCCCGCTCTCCTCCAGCGCGGTCAGCATCCGCCGGTGCACCGGGAGCAGCGAGTGGGCCTGCGCCCGCGCGTTGCCCAGCGCGAACGCCTGCTCGTAGTTGTCGCGCAGGACCAGCGCCGCGACCTCGTCGGTCATCTGCGCCAGCAGCGCGTCGCGATCGGGGACGCTGAGCTCGCCCTCGGTGACCGCCCCGCCCAGCAGGATCTTGATGTTGACCTCGTGGTCGGAGCAGTCGACGCCGGCCGTGTTGTCGATGAAGTCGGTGAAGATGCGACCGCCGACTGTGCGGCCATCGGCGCCGGGAACCCCACCGGCACGAGCGAACTCGATGCGCCCGCGCTGGGTGAGGCCGAGGTTGCCGCCCTCGCCGACGACCTTGACCCGCAGCTGCGATCCGTTGATCCGGATCGGGTCGTTGGTCTTGTCGCCGACGTCGGCGTGCGTCTCGGACGCCGCCTTCACGTACGTGCCGATGCCGCCGTTGAACAGCAGATCGACCGGCGCCCGCAGGATGGCCCGCATCAGCTCGACCGGGCTGATCGCGGTGGCGTCGCCGAGGTCGAGAGCGGCCCGCACCTCGGGGGTCACCGGGATCGACTTGGCCGAGCGGGGATAGACGCCGCCGCCCGCGGACAACAGCGACGTGTCGTAGTCCGCCCACGACGACCGGGGCAGATCGAAGAGGCGGCGGCGCTCCGCGTACGACGACGCCGCGTCCGGGTCGGGGTCGAGGAAGATGTGCCGGTGGTCGAACGCGGCCACCAGCCGGATGTGCTCGGAGAGCAGCATCCCGTTGCCGAAGACGTCGCCGGACATGTCGCCGATGCCGACCACGGTGAAGTCCTCGGTCTGGGTGTCCACGCCCAGGTCGCGGAAGTGCTTCTTGACCGATTCCCAGGCGCCGCGGGCGGTGATGCCCATCTTCTTGTGGTCGTACCCGGCCGAGCCGCCGCTGGCGAACGCGTCGCCGAGCCAGAAGTCCTTGGCCACCGAGATCTCGTTGGCGATGTCGGAGAACGTGGCCGTGCCCTTGTCGGCCGCGACCACCAGGTAGGGGTCGTCGCCGTCGTGCCGGACCACGTCGTGCGGCGGGATGATCTTGCCGGCGTGGATGTTGTCGGTGACGTCGAGCATCGCGGTGATGAAGCGCTTGTAGCAGTCGACGGCCTCGTCGCGATCGCCCGGTTTCTGCTTGAGGACGAAGCCGCCCTTCGCGCCCACCGGCACGATCACCGCGTTCTTCACCGTCTGCGCCTTGACCAGGCCGAGGATCTCGGTGCGGAAGTCCTCGCGGCGGTCCGACCAGCGCAGGCCGCCCCGGGCGACCGCGCCGAAGCGCAGGTGCACGCCCTCGAACCGCGGCGAGTACACGAAGATCTCGTATTTCGGCCGGGGCTCGGGCAGGTCGGGGATGGCCTTGGGGTCGAGCTTGAACGCCACGTAGTTCTTCGGCCGGCCGTCCGGACCGCGCTGGAAGAAGCTGGTGCGCAGGGTCGCGCGCACGAGCGTGAGGTACGAGCGCAGAATCCGGTCCTGGTCGAGGCTGTCGACCTCGTCGAGCAGGGTGGTGACCCGCTCGACGATCTCGTCGGCCATCCGCGAGCGCTCGTCGGTGCCGACCTCCAGCGCCGGCGAGAAGCGGGTCTCGAAGAGCGTGACCAGCAGACGGGCGATCGCGGGATAGGCGATGAAGGTCGATTCGATGTAGCGCTGCGAGAAGACGCTCCCGGCCTGGCGCTGATATTTCGCGTACGCCCGCAGCACCACCACCTGGCGCCAGGTCAGCCCGGCCCGCAGCACCAGCTCGTTGAACCCGTCGACCTCGGCCTCGCCCCGCCAGGCGGCCGCGAACGCGTTCTCCACCTGCGGCCGGACCTCGGAGAGCTCGCGGTGCTCCGTCGGCGGGCGCAGGCCGAAGTCGTACAGGTAGATCGTGCCGTCGTCGCGGCGGATCTCGTACGGCCGTTCGTCGACCACCTGGACGCCGAGCGAGTGCAGCACGGGCAGCACCGCGGAGAGCATCATCGGCTCGCCGTACCGGTAGACCTTGAACCGCACGTCGTGGTCGTCGGGCTCGGGCTCGCCGCCCTTGCCCGGCCGGCGCTTGCGGTACAGGTGCATCTCGAGCTGGCCCTCCTCCTCGAGGAGCTCGAGCTTGGCGAGATCTTGCATCCCCTCGTACGGCGTGTGGCCGTCCTTGTAGCTGTCGGGGTACGCGTTCGCGTACCGGTTGAACAGCTCGCGGGCCGGCTCCTCGCCCAGCTTGCGCTCGAGCACCAGCGAGAAGTCGTCGTCCCACATGCGGGTCGCGTCGGCCAGCAGCTCGGCCAGCGCGTTCGGGTCGACCACGCCGGGCGGGTCGCTCGGGTCGGTGCGCACGATGAAGTGGATGCGGGCCAGCATCCGCTCGGTGACCCGGGTCGTGTAGTCGACGCCGATGCCGTTCAGCTCGCGGAGCAGGATCTCCTGCATGCGCAGCCGGTTGCCGGTGGTGAAGCGGTCGCGCGGCATGTAGATCAGGCACGAGATGAACCGGCCGTACCCGTCGCGGCGCAGGAAGAGGCGGAGCTGGCGGCGGCCGGCCATGCGGAGAACGCCGATCACCGCCTCGTACAGATCATCGGTCTTGATCTGGAAAAGCTCGTCACGCGGGTAGGTCTCCAGGATCTGGAGCAGATCCTTGCCCGAGTGGCCGCGCGGGGACAGGCCCGAGCGGTCGAGCACCTCCATCACCTTGCGCTTGACCACGGGCAGCTCGCGCACGCTGGTGCGATAGGCCGACGAGGAGAACAGGCCCAGGAATCGGCGCTCGCCGATCACCTCGCCGCGGTCGTCGAAGACCTTGACGCCGATGTAATCGAGGTATGCCGAGCGGTGCACGGTCGCCCTGGAGTTGGCCTTGGTGATCACCAGCAGGCGCTTTTCCAGGGCGCGCTGGTAGGCCTCGGTGGTCATCGAGGCGAGCCGGCGCGGGGTCGAGCCGCCGCGCAGGATGCCCAGGCCGGTGCCCGGCAGCGCCTTGAGCACGTCGCCGTCGAGGCGGTACTCGCGGTACCCCAGGAACGTGAAGTGATCGTGGGCCAGCCACTTGAGCAGCTCGATCGAGTCGGTGACGTCCTTGTCGGGCACCGGCAGCTTGGCGTCGGAGCCGCGCGCGGCGGCCAGCTCGTCGGCGATCACCAGGGCCCGCTGACGCATCCGCGGCCAGTCCTCGACCGCGTCGCGCACGTCGGTGAGCACCCGGCGCACCTCGTTGTGCAGCTGGTCGCGGGCCTCCTCGCGGCGGATCGGGTCGATCTCGATGCGGATCCAGCTCTCCACCAGGTCGCCGTCGATCGCGTCGTCGGGCTCGACGTCGGCGGCGAGCTCGGCCAGCGCGCCCAGCGGCTCGCGGCGCACCACGATCAGCGGGTGGACCAGCAGATGCACCTGGAGCTGGTGCGCGGTGAGCAGCGCGATCACGGAATCGACCAGGAACGGCATGTCGTCGGTGACGATCTGCAGGACGGTGTGGCACTGGGGGCCGCTCGGCGCCGTGATCGCGAGCTTCAGCTCGCCGGGCAGCCGGACCGCCGCCAGCTCGCGGTGGGCGATCGCCGCGTCGTACATCTCCTGCGCGGTGAAACCGACTAATTCCTCGTCCGGCGCGAATCGCCAGTACCGGCCGACCAGCGACGCCGTCGCATGATCGGCACCGGCCAATTCGACCGCCTGCGCCACCAGGCGCTCGCCGTTGGGCAGCGGCTCGTCGAGCTCGCCGTCATCGGCGGAGGTGCCCAGGCTGCCCGTCAGGGCGAGCCCGGGACCTGCGGAAAAGTCCAGCTCAGGGTCGGTTGTCGGGTCGGATTCCGGCGCTGCCTCATCGGCGACAGCCATGGCTTGGTGCTCCCCTCACCCACGACACTGTGGGTTCGAACGTGTCGAACAACAGCCTAGAACGACCCACCGACATCGGATCACACGCGTGCGGGATCGGGCGGTCTCGCATCCGGGCGGGGTGGCTACTGATGGGTACCGTTCCGTAGCATCGCTTCGGCGTTACCCGAGGAGAGGGGACCTCATGCTTGACCGCCGTGACCCGAGCCGCCGCCGCGCGGTGGCCCTCGCGGCCGCATCGACCCTGCTCGTGGGCGGCCTGGCGGCCTGCTCCAAGGACGGGCCGCAGAACACGGTCAAGGACTTCCTCGAGGGCTGGCGCAGCGGCAACCTGAGCTCGGTGGGTTTCGTGGCCGCCGACGGCAGCAAGATCAGCGCCAACGACGTGGTCGACCAGCTGCACACGCTCTCGGGCGACCTGGCCAAGCAGTCGCTGGTGCTGACCACGGTCGGCGAGCCCAAGACCACCGGGGACATCGCCTCCAGCACGATCAAGCTGGATTGGACGCTGCCCGGCGGCGCACCGTGGTCGTACACCAGCACGGTCCGCCTCACCAAGCAGAACAGCGACGGCTGGCGGGTGGTGTGGGAGCCGGCGATCGTGCAGAGCGAGCTGCAGAGCGGCGACAAGCTGGGCGTCCGCCGGGTGGCGTCGAAGCGGGCGCCGATTCAGGACGCGTCCGGCAAGCCGATCGTGACCCCGCGCGAGGTGGTCACCGTCGGGATCACCCCCTCCAAGATCACAAACTTGGCACAGTTGCGGAAGGACCTGGCCGCGGCCTTCAAGAAGATCAACGTGTCGGTCGACATGTCCAACCTCGCCGACCGGGTGAAGAACGCCGACGAGGGCGCGTTCATCGACCTCGTCACGCTGCGCCGCCCCGACTACAACAAGATCCGTGACGCGGTGCGCCCGCTGCCCGGGACGGTCTTCCGCGAGGAGACGCGCGACCTCGCGCCGACCCGGGCCTTCGCCCGCGCGCTGCTCGGCACCGCCGACCAGGCGACCCGCGAGGACATCGACGCCAGCCCGGAGACGATCGCCCAGGGCGACGTGGTGGGTCACGGCGGGCTCCAGCAGCGGTACGACCCGACGCTGCGCGGCACGCCCGGGGTGTCCGTGGTGATCGCCCGCGAGGCGGCGGACGGCACGGTCAGCGACACTCAGCTGTTCAGCACCAAGCCGGTGGACGGCAAGCCGGTGAAGATCACTATCGACGAGAAGACCCAGACCGCCGCCGACGCGGCACTCGCCACGCAGAAGCAGCCCAGCTCGCTGGTCGCCATCCGGGTCAGCGACGGCGCGGTGCTGGCGGTCGCCAACGGTCCCGACGGCGGCACGGTCGACACCGCGCTCACCGGCCAGGTGCCGCCCGGCTCGACGTTCAAGACCGTCTCGGCGTATGGCCTGCTGTCGCGGAAGGCGGTCACGGCCACCTCGGTCGTCGCCTGCCCCAAGACCGCGACGGTCGACGGCCGGGAGTTCAAGAACTCGGGCGGCGAGGTGCTCGGCAACGTCCAGTTCCACGTGGACTTCGCGAAATCCTGCAACACCGCGTTCGTCGGGCTCGCCCCGAAACTGGGCGCCGAGGGCCTGCGGGAGGCCTCGGCGGCGCTGGGCCTGGGCGAGAAGTGGGACCTCGGCGTCGAGGCATTCAGCGGCAAGGTCTCGGCCGCCGGCACCCCGACCGAGCTGGCCGCGGCGACGTTCGGCCAGGGCGCGACGGCGGTCAGCCCGGTCGCGATGGCGTCGGTGGCGGCCTCGGTGGCGCGCGGTCAGTTCAAGCAGCCCAAGCTCCTGCTGGACCCGGCGCCGGCCAAGCCGGCCGACGACGGGCTTCCGCTGGACGAGGGCGCGGCGGCCGCGTTGCGCTCGATGATGCGAGAGGTCGTGACCGGGGGTACGGGCACCGCGCTCAAGGACGTGAAGGGCAAGCCGGTCTTCGGCAAGACGGGCACGGCCGAGTTCGACGAGAAGTTGAAGGACACGCACTCCTGGTTCATCGGATACCAGGGGGACGTGGCCTTCGCGGTGATGGTGCAGAAGGGCGGGGCGGGCTCGGAGGCCGCGGTCCCGATCGTGGAGACCTTCCTGAACGCGCTGAACAAGTAAGGGCTCGGACGCGCCGAACGAGTAACGGCCGGGCCGGGCCGCCGCTGCGGGCGGCGGTCAGGCGATGTCGGCCGGGGAGCCGGAGCCCACGTCGAAGGCCGGGCGCTGGGCCGGCAGCGAGAAGCCTTCGTCGGCCGGGCGGGGATGGTCGTCCGCCGCGCGGGGGCGGAGCATGCCGGGGCGCGTGGCCGGCAGGGGCTTCGAATCGAGCAGCGGCGCCTGACCCAGCGGGCGGGTGACGAACGCGACCGGATCGCCGGTCGGCTCGGGCTCCGGCGTCTCCGGGGCCGTCGCGAGCTCGTCGACGTTGTCGTCGCCGGTCTCGACATTGTCGCCGCCGGTCTCAACACTGTCGCCGGTCTCAACACTGTCGTCGCCGGTCTCGACGGCCGCCTCCGGCGTGGCAACATCGTCGATCTCGCCACCCGTCACGCCCGGGTCGGACAAATCCGAAATTTCGGTTTTGGCAGACAGCTTCGAGGAAACCGCCTCGGTGAGCGGATCGTCGACAGTCTCGGCGGACGCTTCATCGGCCGGCTCCGACGGGTCATCGGCATCTGGACCATCCGGGCGCGCATCGGCATCGGCATCCGGGTCGGTCAGCAATGCGGCATCGGCATCCTGGTCGGCATCGGCACTGGCGTCAGGGTCGAGGTCGGCGTCGGCAATGGCGTCGGCATCCGAAGCGGGCCGGGACAGGGGCGCGGTGTCCGCGATCGCCTCGGCGCGCGGCGCGGTCGGGCCGGCAGGCGCGGTCGGGCCGGCCAGGTCGGCCCGGGCCGCGATCAGATCGGGGCGGAGCGTCACCGTGCGGGCGGCCGCCAGACCCGCGGCGACCGTGCCGGCGATCTCGGCGGCGTAGAGGCCGTCGGGGTCGTAGTCGGGGTCGAAGACGGTGATCTCGACGCCCAGGCAATGCGGCGACTCGACCAGCCCGGCCAGCAGGATCTCGAGCTCGGGAAACGCGATGCCGCCGGGCGACGGCGCGTCGACGGCCGGCATCACGGCCGGGTCGAGGACGTCCACGTCGACGTGCAGCCAGTAACCGGCGCAGTCGACCAACTGCTCGCGGGCCCACTGGGCGCTGCGGGCAGCACCCTCGGCGCGCAGGGCCGGGACGGCGCGGGTCACGATGCCCGCGGCCTGCAGGTCGAGGCGGTACTCGTCCTGCGCGCGCAGGCCCATGACCACCACGTCGACGTCCCGGAAGTACGGCCGGCGGCCCTCGATCGATGCCAGGTCGGCCTGCCCGCGGCCGGTGACCAGCGCCAGGTCCTCCCCCGCCGCCGCGCCCACATAGGACGCGTTGCCGGGGTGGCGGAAGTCGGAGTGACCGTCCACGAAGACCAGCCCGATCCGGCCGCCGACCGCCTCGCCCAGCCGGTGCATGGCCAAGCCCGAGCCGAGCAGGATCGAGCAGTCCCCGCCGAGGATCACCGGGAACTCGCCGGCGTCGAGGATCCCGCCGATCCGGTCGGCGAGCCGGCGGGAGTATTCGGCGATCTGTGCCGCCTGGGCCACGCCGTCGCCGGGGCGCCAGTCGCCCGGGTCGTACCGCGGCGGGGTCAGGCAGCCGGCGTCGCGGGCACCGAGCTTGGTGAGCAGTCCGTGGTCGCGGAGGGCTCCGGGCGCCTTCGCGCAGCCGGGCACCGAGGTCGCGGTCGGCGGGCGCAGACCGAGATTGGACGGTGCGTCGAGGACTGCGATCCGGCGCACGGAGCCTCCCGCCTAGAAGAGCGCGCTGGCCAGCGCCCGCCGGGCGCCGGCGACCGCAGGGTCGTCCGGTCCGGCCACGCTGAACAGCGAGAGCAGGTGCTTGCGTACGGCGTCCCGGTCGTCCCCGGAGGTGCGCTTGACCAGCGCGACCAGCCGTTCGTAAGCCTTGTCGGCCTGGCCCGAGAGCACCTCGACGTCGGCCGCGAGCGTCTGGGCGTCGAGGTCGTCGGGGTCGGCCTGCGCCGCGGCCAGCGCGGCCGCCGGGTCGTGGCCGTCGACCCGGCGATACAGGGCGACCTGGGCGAGGCCGGACTCGGCCGCCGCGTCGGCGGGCGACTCGGCGAGGATCTTCTTGTACGCCGCCTCGGCCGCGTCGAGGTCGCCCACCATCAGGGCGTCGTCGGCCGCGTCGAGCCGCGGGTCGGCGGCCGGCTCGACCGACACGCCGCCGGCCTTGAGGACGGCGTCCACGTACTGCTTGACCTGCTGTTCCGGGAGGACGCCGGTGAAGCCCTCGACGAGCTGCCCGTTCACCACCGCGACGACCATCGGGATGCCCTGCACGCGCAGCGCCTGGGCCAGCCGCGGGTTGGCGTCCACATCGACCTTGCCCAGCACCCACGAGCCGCCGCCGGCCTGGGCGAGCCGCTCGAGGATCGGCGAGAGCTGCTTGCACGGCTCGCACCAGTCGGCCCAGAAGTCGAGGATGACCGGGGTGCTGAGGGAACGCTCGAGGACGGCCGGCTGGAAGTTGGCCTCGGTGACGTCGATGATCGTTTCGGGCGCGCCGCCCGGGAAGCCCGCGGGGGCGCCGGCCGGTGCGCCGGTGGGCGCGGTGCCGCCGGTCGGCGCGGCCGGGCGGCTCGGGGCCGCCGCCGGGGTGGAGGCCGGGGTGCGCAGCGCGCTGAGATCGACCGCGCCGCGGGTGAAGATCGACGGAGTGGTCCGTGGGTCGCTCATGGTTACCTAGTCTCGCACGCTGACAAGGCGGTTCGCCGTGCCGCGGGGCGGCCGATATCGGACGTCACAACCGCACGATGTCCCGATACTCGACGCCGCCGCGCACTTGCGCAAGATCCCACGAGCCGCACGGACCATGCCGTCCGGTTTATGGGGGTTCAGAAGCGGGCGGGCTCCCGGTAGATGCCCCACTCCCCCTTCAAGGCGCCGCAGATCTCGCCGAGTGTCGCCTCCGCCCGCGCCGCCTCGAGCATGGCGGGGATCATGTTCTCCGAGGTCCGCGCGACGGCCACGAGCCGGTCGAGCGCCGCTTTCACCCGTACGGAATCCCGGGCGGCCCGGCGCTCGCCCAGCTCGCGCCGCTGCACCAGCTCGACCTCGTGGGAGACGCGAAGGATCTCCAGATCCTTCGCCACCGTGCCGGTGTGCGCGTTGACGCCGACGATGCGCTTCTCGTTCTTCTCCAGGGCCTGCTGGTAGACGAAAGCCGCCTCGGCGATGTTGGCGGTGAACCAGCCGTCCTCGATGCCGCGCAGGATGCCCGAGGTGATGCTGCCGTCGGTGCCCAGCTCGCGGATGCGGGCGAAGATCTCCTCGGCCTCGGCCTCGATCCGGTCGGTCAGGGCCTCCAGATACCACGATCCGCCGAGCGGGTCGGCCACGTTGACCACGCCGGTCTCTTCCATCAGCACCTGCTGGGTGCGCAGGGCGATCTCGGCCGACTCGTCGGTGGGCAGCGCGAGCGTCTCGTCGAGGGCGTTGGTGTGCAGCGAGTTCGTCCCGCCCAGGACCGCGGCCAGCGCCTCGACGGCGGTGCGCACCACGTTGTTGACCGGCTGCTGCGCGGTGAGGCTGACCCCCGCGGTCTGCGTGTGGAACTTCAGCCACAGCGCCTTCTCGCTGGTGGCGCCGTAGTCGTCGCGCAGGTGGCGGGCCCAGATGCGGCGGGCCGCGCGGAACTTGGCGATCTCCTCGAAGAAGTCGATGTGCGCGTCGAAGAAGAAGCTGAGCCCCGGCGCGAACTGGTTGACGTCGAGGCCGCGGGACAGCCCGAGCTCGACGTAGCCGAAGCCGTCGGCCAGCGTGTACGCCAGTTCCTGCGCGGCGGTCGATCCGGCCTCGCGGATGTGGTACCCGCTCACCGACAGCGGCTTGTACTTCGGGATCTCGCGGGCGCAGTACTCCATCAGGTCGCCGATCAGGCGCAGGTGCGGCTCGGGCGCGAAGAGCCACTCCTTCTGCGCGATGTACTCCTTGAAGATGTCGGTCTGCAGCGTGCCGTCCAGCTTGCTGAGATCGGCGCCCTGCCGCTCGGCGGCCACCAGGTACATCACGAAGATCGGCACGGCCGGCCCCGAGATGGTCATGCTGGTGGTGACGTCCTGCAGCTTGATGCCGTCGAAGAGCACGTCCATGTCGGCGGCCGAGTCGATCGCCACGCCGCAGTGGCCCACCTCGCCGAGCGACTGCGGGTCGTCGGAGTCGCGGCCCATCAGCGTCGGCATGTCGAACGCGACGCTGAGCCCGCCGCCGCCGGCCGCGAGGATCATCTTGTAGCGCTCGTTGGTCTGCTGCGCGTTGCCGAAACCCGCGAACTGGCGGATGGTCCAGGTGCGTCCGCGATATCCGGTCGGATAGAGACCCCGGGTGTACGGGAACTCGCCCGGCCACCCGATGCGCTCGAAGCCCGGGTAGCCCGCACCCTCGGGCGGCCCGTAGACGGGGTCGACTGACGAGCCGGAAAGTGTGGTGAAATCGGCGTCCCGCTTGCGAGAGGCGTCAAAGCGCCGTTGCCAGCGCTCCCGGCCGGCGGCGATGTCGGCAGCATCCATGCAGCCATCGTAAGGCAAACCTGAACGATCCCTAAGGCCGACTCAAACCCGGTGGTCGAGGATCCACGCCTGGGGGTTGCCCTTGCGGTAGAGCATCCTCATGACCAGCGGAAGCAGCGCGTCACGGATGGCCGCGCCGATCGGGCCGGCGGTCTTGCCGCTGCCGTTGCGGCGCCCGACCGCCACCACCTTTTCCACCCGGGCGCGGCGAGCTTGCTCGTAAGCGGCCAGCGCGCCGGGCAGGTCGCCGGGGCAATCGGCCAGGCAGCGGCCCAGCACGACCGCGTCCTCGATCGCCATGGAGGCGCCCTGACCCGAGGACGGTGCCACGGCGTGGGCCGCGTCGCCGGCCAGCACCACCCGATCGGAGTGCCAGACCGGGACGCGGCGCAGGTCGTCGGTGTTCCACGGGCCGATGGCCACGTCGGTGGCGCGGATGATCGCGGCTGCGGGCAGGGCGTCGCCGGCGAACAGGTCGATCAGGTGTGCCCGCCAGGACTCCGGGGTGAAGTCGCCGGGGCGCACCAGGGTCTTGCTGGGCGGGTTGGCGAACCACCAGACCGCGCCGTCGGGGGCCACCGACCAGCCGAAGAAGGCCCGGCGGCCGAAGGCCATGTGCATCAGGCCGGGCGTGCGGTCGAGCTCGGCCCCGACCGGGCGGTCGGTGAAACCGCCGGCGTTGAGCAAGCCCAGATAGGTCGGCGCCGGGCCGTCCGGATTCAGGACCTCACGCGTGCGCGATCGCAGGCCGTCGGCGCCCACCAGCAGGTCGGCCTCGGCGGTCGAGCCGTCGGCGAAGGACGCGGCGACGCCGTCGCGGTGCTCGGCGTAGCCGGTGAGCCTGCGGTCGTACTCGATCGGGATGCCGCGGGCGGCGGCCTCGGCGCGCAGAGCCGCATAGAGATCGGCGCGCCGGATGGTGGTGGTGACCGTGCCGTCGGCGGCAGGGCCGCCCAGCGGGAGCAGGGCCAGGCGGCGACCGGCGTTGTTGACCATGGCGAGGGTCGGGGTGGCGAAGCCGGCCGCGAGCACCCGGGCCGGGTCGAGGTCGAGGGCGCGCAGGGCGGCCAGGCCGTTGACCGCGACGGTCAGGAAGGCGCCGCGCTCGTCGGCGACCCCCTCGGCGCGGGACTCGAGCAGGCGCGGCTGCCAGCCGGCGCGATGCAGGGCGATGGCGGCGACGGTGCCGGCGACGCCCCCGCCGGCCACGAGAGCTCGTTTCGCGGTGGCCTCAGTAGTCATGTGATGACTATTCATACCATGACTATGCGATGTCAACCCCGTAAGCTGATCAAATGCAGGGAGACCCGCCCCGGCCGGAGCCGCGCCGCTCGACGCTCGGCCTGGTGCTGCTGGCGCTGCTGACCGAGGCGCCGATGCACCCGTACCGGATGCAGCAGGTGATCAAGGAGCGCGGGCAGGACCAGCTGGTCAACGTGGCCCAGCGAAACAGCGTCTATCAGGCGCTCGATCGGCTCGTGCGCGACGGCCTGGCCCGGCCGGCCGGTGTCGCCCGCGAGGCCGGGCGCCCCGAGCGCACCGTCTACGAGATCACCGACGCCGGCGCGGCGGCCATGCACCGCTGGATCACCGAGATGCTGCCCACGCCGGCGCGCGAGTTCCCCGAGTTCCCGGCGGCGCTGGCCTTCCTGCCCCCGCTGGCGCCGGCGCTGGTGCGCGACCTGCTGATGGCGCGGATGGAAGCGCAGGAGGAGCGCCTGGCCGCGATCCGGGAGCAGGCGCCGCCGGGCCTGCCGCGGCTGTTCCTGATCGAGGACGAGTACCGCGCGGCCATGCTGACCGCCGAGATCGAGTGGCTGCGCTCCGTCGTGGCCGACCTCGAGGGTGGCCGGCTCACCTGGGACCGGGAGCTGATCGAGCGGACGCTGCAGGCGTTCGGGTGACGGGTCTCAGAGGCCCTTGATGAGCTCGTCGGCCGCCGCGTACGGGTCCAGCTCGCCGGCCGCGACGGCCGCCGCGAGCGTGCTCAGCGCCGTACCCTCGCGGAGGTTGCCGATCCGGGCACGCAGCGTGCCCAAGGCGATCGCCTCGACCTCCACCGCCGCCCGTCGCTCGCGACGGGTCGTGAGATTGCCGCTCGACTCGAGCCACGCCCGGTGCTTGCCGATCGCCGTCACGACGTCGTCGATGCCCTCGCCGCGCACCGCCGTCGCCCGCACCACCTGGGGACGCCATTCGCCGGCGGCCCGCTCGGCCAGGCCCAGCATGCCCTGGATGTCGCGATAGGTGGCGTCGGCCCCGGGACGATCGGCCTTGTTGATGACGAAGACGTCGGCGATCTCGAGGACGCCGGCCTTGACCGCCTGGATCGCGTCGCCCATCCCGGGAGCGAGCAGGACCAGGGTCGTGTCGGCGAGCGAGGCGATCTCCACCTCGGCCTGGCCGACGCCGACCGTCTCGACCAGGATCACCTCGCAGCCCGCGCCCTCGAGCACGCGGACCGCCTGGGGCGTGGCGGCGGAGAGGCCGCCGAGCTGGCCCCGGCTGGACATCGACCGGATGTAGACGCCGCGGTCGACGGTGTGCTCCTGCATGCGCACCCGGTCGCCGAGGATCGCGCCGCCGGTGAACGGGCTGGACGGGTCGACGGCGAGCACCCCGACCCGGCGGCCCTCGGCGCGCAGCGCCCGCACCAGCTCGTTGGTCGTGGTGGACTTGCCCACCCCGGGCGAGCCGGTGAGGCCGACGATCTGGGCGTGCCCGGCGTAGGGCGCGAGGGCCGCGGCGACCTCGGGCAGCGCCGGATCGCCGTTCTCCACCAGGCTGATCAGCCGGGCCACCGAGCGGGCGTCGCCCTCGCGGGCCCGCGCGACCAGGGTGGGCACGTCATGGCGACGGCTCACGAACGCGCCTCCGGAGCCGAGCGGCGCCGGCCCGGACGCACGTGGCCCAGGCTCACGCGGCGGGCGCCTTGATGATGAGCGCGTCGCCCTGGCCCCCACCGCCGCAGAGGCCGGCCGCGCCGAGGCCCCCGCCGCGCCGCTTGAGCTCGAGTGCCAGCGACAGCACCAGCCGGGCGCCGGACATGCCGATCGGGTGACCGAGCGCGATCGCCCCGCCGTTGACGTTGACGATCTCGCTGGTGACCCCGAGCTCGCGGGTCGACTGGATGCCGACCTGGGCGAACGCCTCGTTGATCTCGATCAGGTCGAGGTCGGCGACCGCGAGCTGCGCCTTGCGCAGCGCGTGCTTGATCGCGTTGGCCGGCTGGGACTGCAGCGACGAGTCGGGGCCGGCCACGTTGCCGTGCGCGACGATCTCGGCGAGCCAGGTCAGACCCAGCTCCTCGGCCTTGGCCCGGCTCATCACCACGACCGCGGCGGCGCCGTCGGAGATCGGGGAGGCGCTGCCGGCCGTGATGGTGCCGTCCTTCGCGAACGCGGGACGCAGTTTGGCCAGCGACGCGGCGGTCGCGTCGGGCCGGACGCCCTCGTCGGTGTCGACCACGATGTCGCCGCCGCGCTGGGCGATGGTGATCGGCGCGATCTCCTCGGCGAAGTGGCCGTTCTTCTGCGCGGCGGCGGCGCGCTGGTGGCTCAGCGCCGCGAACTCGTCCTGCTGTTCGCGGGTGATGCCGAGCTGGGCGCCGCTGCGCTCGGTGGACTCGCCCATCGCGATGCCGTCCCACGGGTCGGTGAGCCCGTCGTACGCCATGTGGTCGCGCACCGTCACGTCGCCGAACTTGGTGCCCTGGCGCTGGTTGATCAGGTGCGGCGCGTTGGTCATCGACTCCATGCCGCCGGCCACCACGATCTCGAACTCGCCGGCCCGGATGAGCTGGTCGGCCAGGGCGATCGCGTCGAGCCCCGAGAGGCACACCTTGTTGACCGTGAGGGCCGGCGTGGTCATCGGGATGCCGGCGGCGACCGCGGCCTGCCGGGCGGTGATCTGGCCGGCGCCGGCCTGCAGGACCTGGCCCATGATCACGTACTCCACCTGATCGGGGCGCACGCCGCCGCGCTCGAGCGCGGCCCGGATCGCGTGGCCGCCGAGGGCGGTGCCGGTGAGGGACTTCAGGTTGCCGAGGAGGCGGCCCATCGGGGTGCGGGCGCCGCTGACGATTACCGAGGAGGTCACGGCTGGTCGCTTTCGTCCTGAACGGTGGTTCAAGTAAGACTAGTGGCATGACCGAGGCCCCATCCAGCGCCCCCGCGAATGTCACAACGAGCCGGCCTCGACTGCCCGACGTCGAGCTGCTGCGCGTCGATCACGTCGGGATCGCCGTCGCCGATCTCGACGAGGCGAAGAGGTTCTACGCCGAGACGTTCGGCATGCGGGTGGTGCATGAAGAGACGAACGAGGAGCAAGGCGTGCGGGAGGCCATGCTGGCCGTCGGCGACGGCGCCGGCCCGCGGGTCCAGCTGCTCGCCCCGGCCCGGCCCGACTCGGCGATCGCCAAGTTCCTCGACCGCGGCGGGCCTGGCCTCCAGCAACTGGCGTACACGGTCGCCGACGTCGAGGCGACCGCGGCGGCGTTGCGTGCCCGGGGGCTCCGGCTGCTCTACGACACCCCGCGGCGGGGCACGGCCGGCTCGCGGATCAACTTCGTGCACCCCAAGGACGCGGGCGGGGTTCTGGTGGAATTGGTGGAGCCGCCCCGTTGATCCGTCTTCCGGGTGAATCATCCTGACGGAGCGGCGCGTGGCCTGGCAGGATCGGTGGCATCGAGCCCGGCGAGATGCCCGAACCTCGGATACAGCAGGTGACGGGCGGCTTGCCTGCGCTGCCCGAACGGCGGACGGCCTCGTCGAAGGGCAGCTCAAAGCTGATCTACGTGTCTTTTCCGATGCCGGTCCGCTCTTGCGTGGCTGGTGCGTCTTCGCCAGGATGGCCCAATGCCTCAGCAGCAGGATCAGAACTTGGCATTTTTCGACGGTGCGAACTCCCAGACCGACTTCACCGTCGTCCTCCGCGGCTACGACCGCGGACAGGTCGATGCCCACCTGGGCCGGCTCATCGCCGCGCTCAATCAGGCGCAGCAGGCCCAGGGCGAGGCCGAGCAGCGGATGAATGACGCGCAGCGCCGTCTGCGCCAGGCCGAGCAGCGGCTCAACGCCGTGGAGCAAAAGCTGGCCGACAGCAACAAGCTGCTGGAGGAGAACAACCGGCCGACGCTCTCCGGGCTGGGCACCCGGGTCGAGCAGATCCTGCGGCTGGCCGAGGAACAGGCGAACGATCACCGCAGCGAGGCGAAGCGGGAGTCCGAGGGCATCCTCTCGGCGGCCCGGCTCGAGGCACGCGAGATCACCGACAAGGCGCGCGCCGAGGCCGCCGCCATGAAGGCGTCCGCCGAGCGCGAGGCCGGCCAGGTGCGCACGCACGCCGAGCGGGAGGCGGCCGAGGCCCGCGTCCAGGCCCGGCGCGAGGCCGACACGCTGCGGTCCGACGCCGACCGCGAGACCAAGCAGCTGCGCACGGTCACCGCGCACGAGGTCGCCGAGCTCAAGTCGACCGTGGAGCGTGAGGTGGCGTCGCTGCGCGCGACCGCCGAGCGCGAGATCACCCAGCTGCGCGCCAAGGCGTCCCGCGAGGCCGAGGAGAAGCGCGCCGAGGCGACCAAGCTGCTGACCGACGCGCGCGACAAGCGCGACAAGGACCTCCAGGCCCTGGCCCTCGAGATCGCCGAGCGCCGGGAAAAGGCCGAGCGCGAGGAGTCGCAGCGGCACGCCGCCCAGGTCAACGCGACCCAGAAGATGGTGGCCGAGGCCGAGGAGCGCGCCCGGGCCGCCGAGGACCGCGCCAAGGAGATCGAGCAGCGCGCCGAGCAGCGCCGGGTCGAGTCCGAGCGCAACGCGGTCGAGACCACCGAGAAGTCCCGCGCGCTCGCGGAAAAGACGGTGTCCGAGGCCCGCGCCGAGGCGCAGCGGCTGATGAGCGAGGCCCGCACCGAGGCCGAGCTGACCACCCAGGCCGCCCGCCGCGAGGTGGAAGACCTCACCCGGCAGAAGGACGCCGTCACCAACCAGCTCGGGCAGATGTTGTCCGGCCTGTCGGGCCTGGTGCCCGGCGCCCCCGCGAAACCGGCCGAGGCCGCCAAGGCCGCCGAGACGCCGGCCCAGCGCACTCCCGACGCCGACAAGAACGGGGCAGCAGACAAGCCGGTGGCAGCCAAGTCCAACTCCTGAGTCGTTCGCCACTGACCGCTGCGGTTGCGTACCTGTCGCGGGTACGCCACGGTTGATTGGTCGGCCGCTACACATCGATCGGGGCCGTATCGGAGTTTCTCCGGTGCGGCCTGGCTCGTTTTGCGCGCGTAGCCTAGCTCTGGCGAAGGCCGGCTCAGACAAATCACAACTAGGCGCATACTCCGCCCAGGACGGTGTGTATCCGTCCTTGACGGGACGATGCGTATGTGAGGATGGACAGCATGTCGCACGGCGGTGAAATCTTCGGTCTCGGCGGGGACGCGGCCACCGAGCCCAGCTTCGAGACCGCCCTGCGGGGTTATGAGAAGAAGCAGGTCGAGCGGTACGTGGCGCGGGCCGAGAACGAGATAGCCGCGCTGGCCGCCGAGCGGGAACAGGCGTACGCCCAGATCCAGGGCATGGCCGCGCAGATCGAGCGCCTGCAGCAGGAGATCACCCAGGTCCGTCGCAACGGCGGCATCGGCCCCGAGGTCTCCTTCCGCCACCTGGGCTCGCGGGTCGAGCAGATCCTCACGCTGGCCGAGGAGCAGGCCGAGGCGATCAAGGCGTCCGCCACCGACGACATCGCCGCCCGGCTGGCCGAGGCCGAGCGGATCCGGGCCGAGGCCGAGAAGCACGCCCACGAGGGCATCCGCGATTTCGAGATCGCCCTGGCCGCCCGGCGCGCCGACGAGGAGCGCGCCGACGCCGCCAAGCGCGCGGCCTCGGAGAAGGCGCTGGCCGCCGCCCGCCAGTCGGCCGAGCAGATGCGCGCCGAGGCCGAGAACACGCTGGGCCGGGCCCGGGCCGAGGCGAAGCAGCTCACCGAGCAGACCGCCCGCGACGCGCAGCGGGTGCGCGCGGAGGCCGAGGGTTACGCCCAGTCCACCCGGATGCAGGCCGACCAGGAGGTCAAGGCGCTCCGCGACCGGGCCCAGCAGGAGATCAACGCCCGCCGGGCCGAGGCCGAGCGGGAGCACGCCGAGCTGCGCGCCGGTGTGGAGCGGGAGCTCGGGCAGCGCCGCCAGGCCGCCGCGCAGGAGCTGGCCCAGCAGCGGGCCGCCGTCGAGAAGCAGTGCGCCGATCTGCGCAGCGAGGCCGACAAGTACGCCGAGGAGGTGCTGCGCCGCTCCGACGAGCAGGCCACCGCCGTACGCAAGGAGGTCGCCGCGCAGCAGGACAAGATGGCCAAGGCCGCCGCCGGTCTCGAGGCCGCCCAGGCCAAGGTCGCCGACGCCGAGCGTCAGCTCGCGGCGGCGCAGGACCGCGCGCGCACCGGCGAGGAAGAGGCCGTGCAGGTCGAGAAGCGCCTCGCCGGGGTGCGCAAGGAGCTGGAGTCCGAGCTGGAGCGGGTGGCCGAGGCCAAGCGGGCCGGCGAGGCCGCCGAGCGGCACGCCGCCGGGGTGCGCCGCCAGGTGCAGCGGGAGGCGAAACGGGTGGCCGAGCTGGCCGCCGCCGCCGTGCTCGCCGCCGCTGCCTCGCCCGACGACAAGGACGACAGCGACGACAAGGACGACGCGGGCGACAAGCCGGACGCGGGTGGCCCGGTCGGCGCGCACGCCGCCACCGAGCCCACCGGCCAGCACGCGGCCAAGGTCAGCGCATCGGCGAAGGTCACGGTGCCGCCCGCGACCCGGGTGGGTGCGGACGCCGACTAATATGTGCGGCGCCGATCGGCGTCGATCTCCGCCGGCCAGATCGGCGGGGAGGAATCACCCGGGTGACCGCAGACGACGAGACGCAGATCGAAGCGCCCGCCGAGGACGCCGTCGAGCAGGCCGAGGACGATGGTCGTTTCGGGCACCCCGGGCCGCCGATCGACCGGCGCAACCCGTTCATGATCGGCCTGCTGGGCGGGCTCGGCCTCATCGTCGCGTACGCGATCTTTCTGGGCGTCCGCAACGCCGCGTCGATCCTCGTGCTGATCTTCATCGCGGCCTTCCTCGCCATCGGGCTCAACCCGGCGGTGAGCTGGCTGCGGGGATGGGGCATCCCGCGCGCCGGCGCGGTCGCGATCGTGGCGCTGGCCGTGCTCGCTCTGCTGGTCGGCGGGCTCATCGCGCTGATACCGCCGCTGGTCACCCAGACCAACGAGCTGATCAAGAACGTGCCCGACTACCTCCAGCAGCTGCAGCGCAACCAGACGGTCAACGACCTGGTCGAGCGCTACGACATCATGGAAAAGGTCACCAGCGCGGTCAACGCGGGCACGGTCGGCAACGCCGTCGGCGGCGTGGTGGGCGGGGCCAAGCTGCTGTTCGGCACGATCTTCAACACGCTCACCGTGCTGGTGCTGACGATCTACTTCATGGCGGCCTTCGACCGGATGCGCAACAGCGCGTACTCGCTGGTGCCGGCTTCGCGGCGGGACCGGGTGCGGCTGCTCACCGACGAGATCCTCACCAAGGTCGGCGCCTACATGGTGGGCGCGCTCGCGATCGCGGTGCTGGCCGGCTTCAGCTCGTTCGTGCTGGCCATGATCCTCGAGCTGGCCTATCCGTTCGCGCTGGCCGTGGTGGTCGCCGTGTGCGACCTGATCCCGCAGATCGGCGCCACCCTCGGCGCGATCGTGGTCAGTCTGGTGGGCTTCGCCTCGTCGCTGAGCGCCGGCATCGTCTGCGTGATCTTCTTCATCATCTACCAGCAGGTGGAGAACTACCTGATCTACCCGAACGTGATGCGCCGGTCGGTGAAGGTGAGCGATGTCGCGGCCGTGGTGGCGGCCCTGCTCGGGGTGGCGCTGTTCGGCGTGATCGGCGCGCTGGTGGCGATCCCGATGGTGGCCGGCATTCAGCTGATCATTCGCGAGGTCGTGGTGCCGAGTCAGGAGAGCCGCTGAGCGGTCCGGGCACCGGCACGTCGGCGAACGCGGCGACCGTGCGGTCGGCGTACGCGTTCATGTCGCCGTTCTCCATCGGGCCGTCCCAGGTCCGCGGCAGCGGGACCGGGACGCCCGGAGCGACCCTTTTCACCACCTCGTCGAGCACGGTCTCGGCGTCGCCGACCCAGAGGTGTTTGCCGCCGTCCACCGGGACGACTTCCGCCAGGCCGGCAAAGCGTTCATATGCCTCGGGCGGCCGCAGATAGTCATCGAACTCGGGGACGATGGCGGTCACCGGCTTGCCGCTCGCCTGCCACTTGATCAAGTCGGACTTGTCGGAGAAGCGCAGCGGCGGCGAGAGCAGGATGGCGCCGGCCACCGCGGGGTCGAGGCCGTGCATGAGGGTCAGGTCGGTCCCGAACGACCAGCCGAGCAGCCAGATGTTCGGCAGCTCCGCGAATTCGGCGAACTCGATGGCGGCCGCCACGTCGTACTTCTCGCCGACCGCGCCGTCGAAGGCGCCCTCGGAGGTCCCGCGCACGCTGCTGGTCCCGCGCGTGTTGAAGCGCAGCACAGCTATCCCGGCGAGGGCCGGCAGCCGCCACGCCGCCTTGCGGAAGACGTGACTGTCCATCATGCCGCCGTGCGTGGGCAGCGGATGCAGGCACACCAGCGTCGCGACCGGGTCGCGGTCAAGCGGGCGGGCCAGCTCGCCGACCAGCCGGAGACCGTCGGCGGTGTGCAGCTCGATGTCCTCCCGTACAGCCGGCAGGATCGAGTTCGCACGGATCTGATTGGTGCTCATGGGCAAGTCTTCAGTCCTTTTATGGGCGGTGGGCGGGGCGGTCGGAGGGCTTACCCATAGCGGGGGGCGTTGCGCGAGCGCTCCACCCCCGGGCCGCGCCGGTCACGTGCCCTCCAGCAGCCGGTGTGCCAGTGCCTGCGGTCGGTGAGGTCGCCGCGCTCGTCGGCCGGCCACGCCACCACGTGCGCCACGCCCGGCCGGATCTCCTGCATACAACCCGGGCACCGGTACGTCTTGGCCGCGGAACCGCCGAAAACCGAGCGGACCGTCCACTCGCCGTCCTGCCATTGCTGCACGCCGTCGATGCCCCTGCGGACCCGTTCCTCTTCCAACGGCTCCGGGGCATGGCGGCGGGGATGATTTCGGCGCGGCACGCGTCAAGAGTACGTAGTGACTGGGCAGTAACAAGCGCCGTAGACTCCGCACATGACGGCTACTCGCGTTCCCGGCGTGCCGGCGATCGAAGACGGCGTGCTCATCTCCACCAACCCCGCCACCGGCGAGGAAGCGGGCCGCGTGCCGGTCGCCTCGCCCACCTCGATCGCCGACGCCGTCCGGCGGGCGCGCGAGGCCGCCACCTGGTGGCAGGCCCTCGGGTACGACGGGCGCAAGGACCGCCTGCTGCGCTGGCGCTCGCTGATCGTCCAGCGGATCGACGAGCTGGCCCAGCTCACCAGCCTCGAGACCGGCAAGCCGGACGCCGACGCGATCATGGAAACCGTCGCGGCGATCGAGCACCTCGACTGGGCCGCCCGCCACGCCCGGAAGGTTCTCGGCCCCCGGCGCACCCGGACCCGGGTGCTGCTCGCCGAGCACACCGGACACCTCGAATACCAGCCGTACGGCGTGGTCGGCGTGATCGGCCCCTGGAACTACCCGATCGTCACCCCGGTCGGCCCGATCTGCGGCGCCCTCGCGGCCGGCAACGCGGTCGTCTTCAAGCCCAGCGAGTACACCCCGATCGTCGGTCAGTGGCTGGTCGACACGTTCGCCGAGGTGGCGCCCGAGCAGCCGGTGCTGCAGGCGGTGCACGGCCTGGGCGACGTGGGCGCCGCGCTCTGCCGCGCCGAGGTCGGCAAGGTGGCGTTCACCGGCTCCACCGCCACCGCCAAGAAGGTAATGGCCGCCTGCGCGGAAAATCTGGTCCCGGTGGTGATCGAGGCCGGCGGCAAGGACGCGCTGATCGTCGACGCCGACGCCGACATCCCCGCGGCCGCCGACGCCGCCGTCTGGGGCGGCATGACCAACGCCGGGCAGACCTGCATCGGCATCGAGCGGGTGTACGCGGTCGCGCCCATCTACGACAGCCTGGTCAACGAGATCGTCGCCAGGGCCGGCAAGCTGCGCACGGGCGAGGAGATCGGCCCGATCACGATGCCGCGCCAGATCGACGTCATCCGCGAGCACATCGACGACGCCCTGGCCAAGGGCGGCAAGGCGGTGCTCGGCGGGGCCGGGGCGGTGCAGCCGCCGTACGTGGCGCCGACCGTGCTGGTCGACGTGCCGGCCGACTCGTCCGAGATCCGCGACGAGACCTTCGGCCCGACCCTGACCATCACCAAGGTCGCCGACGCCGACGAGGCGATCCGGTTGGCCAACGACACCGCGTACGGTCTCGGCGGCGCCGTCTTCGGCAAGCGCGACGCGATCCGCATCGCCCGCCGGCTGCGCTCCGGCATGGTCTCGGTCAACTCGACCCTGACCTTCGTCGGCATGGGCAACCTGCCGTTCGGCGGCGTCGGCGACTCCGGCTTCGGCCGCATCCACGGCGAGGACGGCCTGCGCGAGTTCGCCATCCCCAAGTCCATCACCGTCCGGCGGGCCCGGTCGCTGTTCCCCTCGACGACCTTCGACCGCACGCCCGCCCAGGTGCGCCAAATCGTCAAGGCCGTGAAGCTGCTCTACGGACGCCGCTCGTAAGCTGGCGGGGTGGTAGATCATCACCCCGCGGCCGTCGAGGTCGAGGACCTGCACGTCAGCTACGGCGCCACGCCGGTGCTGACCGGCGTCGCGCTCACCGTCCCGGCCGGCGGCGGCGTCTGCGTGACCGGCGAGAACGGCATCGGCAAGTCCACGCTGCTGCGCTGCGTGAGCAGCCTCCAGCAGCCCGACTCCGGCGAGATCCGGGTCTTCGGCGGGGCGCCCGGCGCGACCCCCGAGTTCTGGCGGGCCGTGGTCACCACCGTCGAGCCCCCGACCTGGTATCCCGGGCTCACCGTGCGCGAGCACGTCGAGCTGGTCTGCCGCGCCAACGGCCAGGATCCCGAGCAGGCCGGCATCGACGAGGCGCTCGAGCGGTTCGGGCTGACCGGCCACGCCGACGCGATCCCGCCGTCGCTCTCGTCCGGTCAGAAGCAGCGGCTCACGCTGGCCGTCGCGCTGATCCGCCCCAGCTCGCTGCTGATCCTCGACGAGCCCGAGCAACGCCTCGACCCGGACGGCCGCAAGGAGGTGGCCGCCCTGCTCGCCGATTACGTGGCCGGCGGCGGTTCGCTGCTGATGGCCAGTCACGACGAGGAGTTCGCGGCCGCCTCCGGCGCCGAGGTGACCACGATGGAGTCGCTGAGCGCATGACCTCGGCAACCGTTCCGCTGGCCCCGGTCCGCCGCTGGATCAGCCGCCGCCAATCCGCCCACCGCGAGCGCGGCGCGACCGCCGGCAACATCTACTTCGCGCTGCTCTTCGTGGCCGTGGTCGGCGGCATGGTGCACAAACAACTCGCCGTGGTCTTCTGGCCGACCGCCCCGAACGCCTCCCGCCTGGCCGCTGCCTCCCTCGTTCCGGTCCTGTTCGGCCTGCTCTACCTGGCGCTGCGCCGCTTCGGCCCGCTGGCGCTGAGCCGTCCGGCCGCTTCCTGGCTGCTGCCCGCGCCGGTGAGCCGTCGCCGCCTGTTACTTCCGTCGTTGCGACTGACCGCGATCGTCGCCGCCATCGTGGGCGCGCTGGCCGGCCTCGCGATCGTCGGCCACGCCGCACCGCGCACCCTCGGCGGCCCGCAGGTCTGTCTGCTGGCGACCGGCGCGGCCCTGATCGGCATCGCGTTGCTGCTGGTCGCGCTGGCCGCGCAGGCGGGTGGCCGCTGGGGCGACCGGGTGGACGCGCTGGTCTCGCTGCTGCTGGCCGCCGGCCTGGCCGGCCTGATCGCCGACTCGACCTCCGGCGGTGACGTCCCGGCCATCGGGTGGCCGCCGGCCCCGGTGCTGCTTCCGCTGGTGGGCACGCTTGCGCTGGCCGTCGGCTCACTCTTCGCCTTTTCCGTACGCGGACTCGCGCGCACCCCCAACGAGCGCATCCTCGAGGCCGCCAAGACCGCCGGCACCCTGTTCGACACGGCCTTCGGCGTCGAGCCGTCCTTCCTCACCGACATGATCGAGCGACGCTACTGGGCCCACCGCCGCCTGCGCTCGGTCCGCTTCCCCGCCCGCCTGCCCGTGCTGGTCACCCAGGACGTGCTGCTGGTCGTACGACGCCGCAAGCGACTCCTCTGGCTGGCACTTCTGGCCGCCCTGCCGGTCCTGCTGGGCCACGCCCCGCACTGGCTGATCGGCGTGGCCGTCCTGATCGGCGCCCTGCTGGCCGCCTCCACCTCGGCCGGCAACGTCAAGACGGATGCCGGCAACCCCGTCCTGCTGCGCCTGCTCGGCCTGAGCTCGCGCCGGGCGATCAGCCAGCGCCTGTGGGTGCCCGGCGTGCTCGCCGCGCTCTGGTCGGCTCTCGCGCTCGGCCTGCTCACCGCCCTGGGCGAGCTGCCCGCCGGCCAGTGGTGGGCGCTGGGCCTGGCCGTGGGCCCGGTCGGCGCGGTGGCGGCGGTCCGCCGGGCTCGGGTCGGCTTCGTCCGCAACGAGCTGCTCCCCCTGGACACTCCGATGGGGACGGTGTCGACCGGCCCGCTGGTGAACGCCGCGATCGGCCCGGATGCCCTGCTGCTGGGCCTGCCGGCCCTGGTCGAGATCGCCCAGGGCCACCCGCTGTCCTGGAACACCGTCCTGATCCAGGCCGTCGTCGGCGGGATCGGCGCCCGCGCCTACATCACCGGCACCACGTCGAACGAGCGCGTCGAGCTGAGCGCCCGTTAGCGGCACCGCGGCGCCGGGGCCCTGCTGTCGCGGTGCTGGTTCAGTTGATGCGGCTCCCACCATGTGGCGCCGGCGGCCGCAGAATGGGACCGCTCCCGCATGCTGGCCGGCCGTCCTCAGTGCTGAACCTTCGTCGCCACAATGCGGGAAACTCCACCGATGGCCGCCCGACTTATCCGCCTATTCCGGAAGGGTGATCGCGCCCGGCGCCGAAGAATGATGAGTTGCCGCGCAACCCTCGCACCCACTTATCAAGATCCGGTGCGACAAGCGCGAGCGAGCTCGGAGAGGCAGCGACGCGCGGGGAGAGGCGGCAACGCGGGGCGAGGCGGCAACGCGAGGCGGCGAGGGCGGGGCGACGCGAGGGGCGAGGCGAGCTTAGAAGAGGGTGAGCTCGTCTTTCGCCATGCCGCGGAGCTTGTCGTAATCGACGACCACGCAGCGGATGCCTCGGTCGGTGGCCAGGACCCGGGCCTGGGGCTTGATCTCCTGGGCCGCGAAGACGCCCTGGACCGGGGCCAGCAGCGGGTCGCGGTTCATCAGCTCGAGGTAGCGGGTCAGCTGCTCGACGCCGTCGATCTCGCCCCGGCGTTTGATCTCGACGGCGACCGAGCCGCCGTCGGCGTCCTTGCAGAGCAGGTCGACCGGGCCGATGGCGGTCATGAACTCGCGGCGCACCAGGGTCCAGCCCGCGCCGAAGGTGTCGGGGTGTGCGGCCAGCAGCTCCTGGAGGTGGGCCTCCACACCGTCCTTGACCAGGCCGGGGTCGACGCCCAGCTCGTGCGAGGTGTCGTGCAGGATCTCCTCCAGGGTGATCCGCAACTCCTCGCCGGCCTTGTTGACGACCTTCCACACGCCGGGGGCCTCGTGCAGCTTGCAGGGCGGGCTCATCCAGTTCAGCGGCTTGTAGGCGCGGTCGTCGGCGTGGATCGAGACCGAGCCGTCGGCCTTGACCATCAGCAGCCGGGTGGCGGGAGGCAGATGGGCGGAGAGCTTGCCGACATAGTCGACCGAGCATTTCGCGATGACCAGGCGCACCCGGCGACAGTACCGGAGAGCTCGCGAGGGGATGACATGCTGGGGTTGTGCTCGAAGCATTGACCGGCACGGGTCTCGCCGCATCGGCGGGGCTGAATGCCTACATCCCCCTGATGGTGATGGGCCTGCTGGCCCGCTACACCGATCTGATCGACCTTCCCACCGGCTGGACCTGGCTGGGCAACGGCTGGGTGCTCGCCATCCTGGCCGTGCTGCTCGCCGTCGAAGTGGTGGCCGACAAGGTGCCGGTGGTCGACCACGTCAACGACGTGGTGCAGACCGTGGTGCGGCCGACGGCCGGCGGGCTTGTGTTCGGCGCCGGGTCGGGGGCGCAGACGGTGACGGTCAGCGACCCGGGCTCGTTCTTCACCTCGCACCAGTGGGTGCCGGTGGTGGCCGGCGTGCTGATCGCGCTCGGCGTGCACGGGATCAAGGCGGCGGCCCGGCCGGTGGTCAACGTGAGCACGGCCGGATTCGGGGCGCCGGTGGCGTCGACGGTGGAAGACATCGGCAGCGTTCTGATGTCGGTCCTGGCCATCCTCATGCCGATATTGGTCCTGGTCGGACTCGGTTTGCTGGTCTGGGTGGTGGTCCTGATCGTGCGCCGGCGCCGGCGGCGGCGGCAGATCGCGGCTTCCGGTGGCGCACGACTGTTTGGTTGACTTCTCCGGTGCCCGCCGTCGCCGTGCCCGTCTTCGCCATCTCCTGGTGGGCGGCCTGCTACCTGATCGGCCGCGATCCGGCGCGCGGTCCGTCCGCCCGCGCGGCCGCGGCGCTCCTGGCGTACGCGATCGGGGTCTTGACCTGGACCCTCGCTCCTGGCTCGGCCACCGCCGAGATCTTGCTCTGCGTGCCGGCGCTGTGCTGGGCCGGCACCGCGGTCGCGCTGCTGCCCAAGCTCGTGCCGGAGCGCCGCCAGATCGACCTGGGCTGGCTGATCCTCACCGTGCCGTTCCTGCTGATGCTGGTGGCGCTGCCGTCGGCCGGGCGGCTGGTGGTGATCGCGCCGCTGGCCGGCGGCGTGGTGCTGCTCTGGCGGTTCCGCGATCAGGTGGAACCGACCATCCTGCCGGCCGCCCTCGCCGTGGTGGCGGCGCTGTACTCGGCCGGGCTGGCGGCGTTGCTGCTGGTCGACGTGGGCGCGCCCGAGCTGGTGATCGTGGCGCTCGGGGTCGACCTACTGACGCTCGGCTTCCTGGTCGCGATCGCCGACGCGCTCGACGTGGGCGAGCGGCTGCGGCCCGACCTGATCCGCTCGCTGGCCGCGGCGCTGCTCGGCGTGGTCGCGGTCGGGGCGCCGGCCACGCTGACAATGCTGGCCGCGCCCGGCACGACCGTGACGGTGCTGCAGTTCGTGCTGGTCGCCGGCGTGATGACCGCGATCGGGCTGATCGGGCAGCTGCGCTGGTGGCTGGACGCGATCGCGTTCCGGCACGACAAGCGGCTGCGGAAAGATCGCGCGGCGCTGCTGGCGCTCACCGAGGCGCTGCCCCGGCGGCGGTCGCGGCACCGGCTGATCGACGTCCGGAAGCCCGAGTTCCTGCGCTTCACCCGGCAGGCGCTGGACAACTACGGGCGGCTCGGCCGGCTCATGCGCAGCCCGCTCACCAGCCTGCCCGCGGTCGACCGGCGGCTGTCCGGCCTGACCATCGAGCAGCCGCTGGCACGGGCCATGGAGCTGCGGGCGGTGTTGCAGGAGGGTGTGGACCGGCTGCGGCCGGCCGGGGAGTTCGCGACCACCGACGAGTGGCGGCACTACAACGCGCTGCACTTCTGCGTCATTCTGGGCCTGGATCCGTACGCCCGGAAGCACCGCACCGACGGGCTGGACCGGGAGTCGCGGCGGGCGCTCGACTGGATGCGCCGCTATGTGCCCCGGGGCTCGCTGCGGCGCTGGCAGGAGGAGGCGTCCGCGATCGTGGCCCGCCGGCTGTGGGACGAGCTGACCCACACGGATCCGCGCTGGCTTACCCGGGTCACGACACGCAGCACATAATCGCCACACTCGGGGCAAAATCGGTAAAATCCCCCATCGTGAGTCACCGCAACGCGCTGGTCGCCGCCGTCCGGCAGGAGCTGGCCGAGGCGCGCGGTGCCGCGCGGGCGGTGCTGGCCGCGGCCGAGACCGCCCGCGGCGAGGCGCAGACGCGGCGGCAGCTGGTGCGCGACGCGTACGGCACCTGCCTGAACCAACTCGCCGAGGCACGCGAGACCGCGCGCCGCGACATCCAGCGCCGTTTCCAGTACGAGACCGCGAAGCTGGCCGGCAACGTCCGCCGGGTCGCCGCCCTCAGCGCGACCGGAGCGGCCGCGGCGCCGTGGCGACTCTGGGCGCCCAGCGAGCCCGAGCGCGGCGGGCGCCCCGGCCTGCTGCGGATCGGCACGCTCGCCCTCGACGACGCGGCGCCGCTGCCCGCGCTGATCCCCCTGCTCGACGCGGCCCACCTCGACCTCGCGGGCCCGGCGCCGGCGGCCGACGGCCTCATCACCGGGCTGCTCCTGCGGGCGCTCGGCAGCACCCGGCCGGGCGACGTCCAGCTCACTGTCTACGACCCCGAGCACCTCGGCGGGACGCTGGCCGCGTTCGCGCCGCTCGGGATCAGCTTCGTCGGGCCGGGCGGGCTCGGCGCGATGCTCGACGAGCTGGTCGAGCACATCTGCCGGGTGAACGAGACCGTGCTGGCCGGCAACGCCCTGCCCGCGCCCTGGCGCGTGGTGGTGCTGCTCTGCGACACGCCCGAGCTCGCGGCCGGCCATCGGGCCCAGCTCGATCGGATCACCCGGACCGGCGTGACCTGCGGGGTGCACCTGATCGTGCGCGGGGCACGGCTGGCCGACCACGAGACCGTGGTGCGGATCGACCTGGACGCGAAGAAGTGCGACATCACCGGCGAGCTGGAGATCTCCTTCGATCCGCCGCCGCCCGCCGATCGGGTCGTCTCGTTCTGCAGGGAGACGGCCGAGCGGATGCGGGCCGGGCCACCGCCCGCCCAGCTCGCCGACCTCTCCCCGGCCACGTTCTGGGCCGAGTCGTCGGCGCACGGCCTGACCGCGCCGATCGGCGACAGCACCGACGGCTCGCTCATCGAGGTGCCGCTCGGCGACGACCCGCCGCACGCGCTGATCGGCGGCCCGTCCGGTTCGGGCAAGACCAACCTCATCTACGCCTGGCTGGCCGCGCTCGCCACCCGGTACGGCCCGTCCGAGCTCGCGCTCTATCTGCTCGACTTCAAGGAGGGCGTGTCGTTCGCCCGGTTCGTGCCGGGGCCGCGCGACCCGAGCTGGCTGCCGCAGGTGCGACTGGCCGGCATCAACGTCAACGGCGACCGCGAGTTCGGGCTCGCCATGCTGCGGCATCTCGGCGAGGAACTGCGCACCCGGGCCCAGGCCGCCAAGCGGCACGACGCCACCAAGCTCGCCGAGCTGCGCGCCGAGGACCCCGCCGGCGTGTGGCCGCGCATCGTCGCCGTCGTCGACGAGTTCCAGGTGCTGCTCGGCGGCCGGGACGCGGTCGCCGACGAGGCCGTCACCCTGCTCGAGGACCTGGCCCGGCGCGGCCGCTCGCAGGGCATCCACCTGATCCTCGCCTCGCAGGACGTCTCCGGCATCGAGGCGCTGTGGGGGCGCTCCGGGCTGATCGGCCAGTTCACCCTGCGGATCGCCCTGCCCAAGGCGCGCCGCATCCTGGCCGACAACAACCTGGCCGCGGCGGTCATCCCCCGGCACCACGCGGTGGTCAACACCGAGTCGGGCACCGCCGGGGCGAACGTCGTGGTCCGGCTGCCGGACGCCGGGGACCGGCTGATCTGGCGGACGCTGCAACGCCGGCTCTGGCGGCTGCGCCCGGAGGGGTGCGAAGAGCCGCGGCTCTTCGACGGCGACGCCGTGCCGCGGCTGCCGGCGTCCTGCCGCCCGGCCGGGCTGGTGCCGGACGCCGCGACGCCGGTGGGCTCCTCGCCGGGGGCGGTGCTGGGCGAGCGGATCGACGTGGCGGCCCGGCCGGCGCGGCTGCGCCTGGGCCGGATGCCGGGGCGCAACCTGGCGGTGCTCGGCACCCGCACCGACGAGGCGTGCGACGTGCTGGCGGCCGCGGCGCTGTCGCTGGCCGCGCAGGGCCCGGCGCACTTCAGCATCGTCTGCCTCGATCCGGACGCGGCCGGCCCGGCGGCCCGGCTGATCGCCGAGCTGCCGTCGGCCGACTGGTTCGACGCCCTGGTGGAAGCGCCCGGCCTCGGCATTCCGCACTACGTGATCGGGTACGCGCTGGACGCCGCGGTGGACGCGGGCACGCTGCGGCGATTGCTCACCGACGGTCCGGAGCAACGCACGCACGTTCTCGGCTGGTGGCGATCGGTGTCGCGGCTGCGCGACAGCCTGGGCGGGCCGGCCAGCCGGCTGGACGCGATCGGCGCCTGGGTCGCGCTCGACGTGCAGGGCGCCGACCTGGCGCCGTTGTACCCGCAGCCCGGCGGGCCGGCCTGGTATCCGCGCAGCCGCCGGGCCCTGTTCTTCGACCGGTCGGTGCACCGCACGCCGGAAGTGATCATCCCGTACGAGGTGAACAGTGACCACACGTGACCGGCACCCCATCGGCCGCGACTACCAGCTGATGGTCAGTGCCCTCGCCGAGGCGTCCCGGCGGCGCGAGGCCGAGCTGAGCGGCGCGGAGCGGGCCTACCAGGAGAACGCGTCGCAGGCCGCCGGCGAGCTGGCCCGGGCCGAAGGGGACGCGCAGTCGGCCGATCGGTGGGCGGGCGCCGCCGCGGCCCAGGTGCTCGACGTGGACCGCGAAGCGGCGCGGCTGTGGGACCAGCTGCGACGGGCGCGCGGGATCCGGATGCGTTCGCTGGGCGAGGTGCCGGAGCCGGTTCCGATGGAAGCGCTGCCCCGGGTGGCGTTGCCACGCACGCCGGCACCGGCCGATTCCACGGTTCTGCCGTCGGTGCCGGCGGCGGATTCGCCGCGGGTGCTGCTGGCCCGGGCGGCGTCCAGGATCGACGTGACCGTCTCGCCCGCCGGGCGGCGGGCGCTGCCGCGCTGGGCGCTGCCGCTGCTTCCGGTGGTGGGCGCGCTGGTGGCGGCGCTGGCGGGTCTGGTCGCCTCCGGCTTGGTGACGTTCGGGGGTACGGGTGTCTGGGGCGGCCCGGTGCTGCGGGGCCTCGGGTGGCTCGCCTTTCTGGCGGCGCCCTCAGCCGGGGTGCCGGTGGCGGCCATGTCGGCGCATCGATGGCTGGAGGCCAAGCTGGACATCGGCGGGATCGGGCTGACCCTGCTGGGCGGCATGATCGCGGCGACGCTGATGTCCCTGGCCTTCGCCGCCGCCCATTGAGGCCCTGCCTTAGGGTCTTGGCATGGACGCGATCCGGGTGCGGGGACTGCGTAAGGCCTATGGGGACAACGTCGCGGTGGACGGCGTCGACCTCGACGTGGCCCACGGCGAGGTGTTCGCCCTGCTCGGGCCGAACGGCGCCGGCAAGACGACCACGGTGGAGATCCTCGAGGGCTATCGGCGCCGCGACGCCGGCGAGGTCAGCGTCCTCGGCTCCGATCCGGCGGCGCACGGCCTCCGCGACCGGGTCGGCATCGTCCTGCAGGGCACCGGAGAGTTCGACGAGCTGACCGTGGGCGAGGTCGTGCGGCACTTCGCGCGGTTCTATCCGGCGGCCGACGACCCGGCGGCGGTGATCGAGCGGGTGGGGCTGGCCGACAAAGTCCGGGCCCGCACCCACACCCTCTCCGGCGGCCAGAAGCGGCGGCTGGACGTGGCGCTCGGCATCATCGGCCGGCCCGAGCTGCTGTTCCTCGACGAGCCGACCACCGGCTTCGACCCCGAGGCCCGGCGCGAGTTCTGGCAACTGATCCGCGACCTGCGGGCGAGCGGCACGACGATCGTGCTGACCACCCACTACCTGGAGGAGGCCGAGGCGCTGGCCGACCGGGTCGGGGTGATCGCCCGGGGGCGGCTCATCGCGGTGGACACGCCCCGGTCGCTCGGGCGGCGCGACTCGGCGCTGGCCACCGTCTCCTGGCGTACGCCGGAGGGCGCCTGGGAACGCACCCGGAGCGCGACGCCGACGGCCGTCGTGACCGACCTGGCCACGCGCTTCGCGGGCGAGGTGCCGGGCCTGACCGTGACCCGACCCACCCTCGAAGACGTCTATCTGGAGATGATCGGTGACCACTGACGTTGCGAGGCAGGCCGGGCCGGTGGCGCTCGCGGTCGCCCAGGGCGGGCTCGAGGTCCGGCAGTTCCTGCGCAGCCGCGAGCAGGTCATGTTCACGCTGGCGTTCCCGGCGATCATGATCCTGGTGTTCGGATCGATCTTCAAGGGCACGATCGGCGAGGGCGTGAAATTCACGCAGTACTTCGTGACCGGCATGATCGCCACCGGCCTGATGACGGCCGGCTTCCAGGCCCTGGCCATCCAGATCCCGATGGAACGCGACCGCGGGGTGCTGAAACGCTTCCTAGGCACGCCGATGCCGAAATGGGTCTACTTCGCCGGCAAGGTGCAGATGGTCGGCGTCATCGCGCTGCTCGAGACGGTGATCCTGCTGACCGTGGCGTCGCTGCTGTTCGACCTGCACCTGCCCGGCACGCCGGAGAAGTGGCTGACGTTCCTGTGGGTGTCGCTGCTCGGCATCACGGCGTGCACGCTGTGCGGGGTGGCGTTCTCGTCGCTCGCCCGCACCGGGCGCAGCGCTCCCGCGGTGGTGACCCCGGTGGCGCTGGTCCTGCAGTTCATCTCGGGCGTGTTCTTCGTGTTCACCAGCCTGCCGGCGTGGATGCAGAACGTCGCGTCGCTGTTCCCGCTGAAATGGATGTGCCAGGGGCTGCGCGCGGTGTTCCTGCCGGCGTCGTTCGGCGCGCGCGAGCCGGGCGGCTCGTTCGACCTGCCGATGGTGGCCCTGGTGCTGGGCCTGTGGTGCGTGCTGGCGCTGGCCCTGTGCCTGACCACCTTCCGCTGGACCACCAAGCGCGACGGTTGAGTCAGTCCCGGTAGGCCAGGGTCAGCACGGCGTGCGCGACCAGGATCGCCTCCGCCTTGGTCTCGTACGGTCCGACGTGCAGCTCGACCGAGTGCGCGCCGAACAGGGCCCGCACCGCCCAGCTGTCGGGGTGCCGGTCGTCCTCCCGGCTCTGCCGGACGATCACCTGGGTGGCCGAGCGGATGTTCACCGCCGACCACTTCTCCATGCCGCTCTGCCAGGCGCGGAACCAGCCCGGCGCCACCGGCAGGGCCTGCGCGCTCGCCTCGGCGAGGGCCCATTGCGTCTCTTCCGGAGACGGTGCCACGCGCATGTCGTCCCCTCCCCCATGTCGACACAGAATCTAGAGGGGAAGCGCCGGGCCCGTGGCCGAACGGCCAAACCCGGGCCCGGCGGCCGGCGCGTCAGTAGGTGTAGAAACCCTTGCCGGTCTTGCGGCCCAGGTCGCCGGCGGTGACCATGCGCTGGAGCAGCTCGGGCGGGAAGAACTTCTCGTCGGCGGTGTCGCGGTAGATGTTGCCGGCCGCGTTCAGCATCACGTCGAGGCCGGTGAGGTCCACGGTGGCCAGCGGGCCCATCGCGTGGCCGAAGCCCAGCTTCATGACCGTGTCGAGGTCGGCGGGGCTCACCACGCCCGACTCGACCAGCTTGATCGCCTCGACCAGCAGGGCCGAGAAGAGCCGGTTGGACACGAAGCCGGCCACGTCGCGCTTCACCTCGACGCAGGTCTTGCCCACCTCCTCGGCGAAGTTGCGGGCCTGGGCCAGCGTGTCGTCCGAGGTCTGGTAGCCGCGGACCAGCTCCACCAGCTTCATCATCGGCACCGGCGAGAAGAAGTGGATGCCGACCACCGACTCGGGGCGCTCGGTCACCGTGGCGATCTGGGTGATCGGGATGGCCGACGTGTTGGTGCCGAGCACCGCGCCGGACTTGCAGATCTTGTCGAGGGCTCGGAAGACCTCGTGCTTGGCCTCGACCTTCTCGTAGATCGCCTCCACCACGACGTCCGCCTCGGCGGCGGCGTCCAGGTCGGTGGTGGGGGTGATGCGCGCGAGCGTGGCCTCGGCCTCCTCGGCGGTGAGCTTCTGCTTGTTCACGAAGCGGTCCAGGGAGCTCCGGATCGCCGCCATCCCCCGGCTGGTCGCGGCGTCGTCGACGTCCCGCATGGTGACCTGCCAGCCCGCCTGCGCCGAGACCTGCGCGATGCCGGAACCCATCAACCCGGAGCCGATGACCGCGAGTCGACCCGCCATGTGCCTCTCCCTCTGCCGAAACCGATGCCTCACCCTACCGTCGCTACTTAACGGAGACTCAGGTCGGCCACCCTCCCGATCGGGGCAATTCCCGCGAAACGGCCGCGCGGCGGTGCCAGACTGTGCCCATGGCCTCAGGCACCGGCTGGTACCTCATCGGGCCGCTGGTTGCCGTCGGTCTGGTCGGCTTGCTCGGCGCCGTGTTCTGGCGCATGGGACTGCACGCGACGGTCGCCCGCGAGGAGGCCGGCGACCGGTGCGCCGCCGGGCTCACGATCTTCGGCGAGCCGGACGACTACGGCCTGCTCTGCCCGGCCGCGGTCACCGACGACGCGGAGGTGGCCGACGAGATCAGGCGACTGCTCGGCGACGCCGGCATCCGGGCCACCCACGCCGTGGACCGCGAGGGCCGGACCGCCGTGCTGGTCTTCGCCGAGGAGGTCGAGGAGGCCCGCCGCCTGGTCGGCGGCTCCCCCGCCTTGTAAGGGGCCTGGCGACCGGCTCAGAAGTCGAAGGTCGGCTCGGGGACGTCGGCGCGCTCGACCTCAACCCCGAGCTTGGCCAGGTCGGTGACGAAGTCGGGGTAGCCGCGGTCGATGTGGTGCACCTCGCCCACCTCCGTGACGCCGTCGGCGCACAGGCCCGCGATCACCAAGCCGGCGCCGGCCCGGATGTCGGTGGCCCGGACCGGCGCGCCGGAGAGGCGCTCGCGGCCGTTCACGACCGCGTGGTGGCCGTCCGTGCGGATGTCGGCGCCGAGGCGGACCATCTCGTTCACGAACATGAAGCGGCCGTCGAAGATGTTCTCGGTGATCAGCGACGAGCCCTCGGCCACCGCCGCCAGCCCGATCGCCATCGGCAGCAGGTCGGTGGCGAAACCGGGATACGGCAGCGTGACGATGTCGACCGCGCGGGGACGGTCCTCCATCCGTACGTGGAACTGATCGTCACCCGGGGTGACGTGCGCGCCCGCCGTGACCAACTTGTCCAGCGCGACGTCCAGGAACTCCGGCCGGACTCCGTGGATCGTCACGTCGCCGCGGGTCATCGCGGTGGCGAACGCCCAGGTGCCGCCCACGATGCGGTCGCCCACCGTGCGGTGGACCACCGGGGCGAGCTCGCTGACCCCCTCGATGGTCAGCGTGGACGTGCCCGCGCCGTCGATGCGGGCGCCCATCGCGACCAGCATCTCGCAGATGTCGACGATCTCGGGCTCGCGCGCCACGTTGTCGATCTCGGTGACGCCCTTGGCCATGACGGCGGCCATCAGGATGTTCTCGGTGGCGCCGACGCTCGGGAAGTCCAGCCAGATCTTGGCGCCGCGCAGGCCGTGCGGGGCCGAGGCGATCACGAAGCCGTGCTCGCCGGAGATCTCGGCGCCCATCCGGGTCAGGCCGGAGAAGTGCATGTCGAGGCCGCGCGAGCCGATCATGTCGCCGCCGGGGAGGGCGACCCGCACGTAGCCGCGGCGGGCCAGCAGCGGGCCGAGCACGCAGATCGACGCGCGCAGACGGCGGACCAGGTCGTAGTCGGCCGCACTGCCGGGCTCGGCGGGCACGTCGATGGTGGCCTGGCCGCCCTCGAGGGTCACCTGGCAGCCCAGCCGGCGCAGCACCTCGGCCATGATCGCGATGTCGGTGATCCGGGGGACGTTCGCCACGACGCTGCGGCCCGGGGCGAGCAGCGACACGGCCATGAGCTTGAGCGCGGAATTCTTGGCGCCGCCGACGGTGACATCACCGGTGAGTCGCGCCCCGCCGTGCACCCTGATCACATCCACGCGGGCCATGGTATGGGTCACGACCCAACCGCGCCTCCGTAGGGTGTTGCTATGGCCGTTCACCTCACCCGCATCTACACCCGTACCGGCGACGCCGGTCAGACCCGCCTGGGCAACAACGAGGTCGTGGCGAAAACCGATCCGCGCCTGGTCGCGTACGCGGACACCGACGAGTGCAACGCCGCGCTGGGCGTCGCGCTGGCGCTGGGCAACCTGCCCGAGGACGTGCGCGCGGTGCTCACCGCCGTACAGAATGATCTTTTTGACGTCGGCGCCGATCTCTGCAACCCGATCGCCGAGGATCCGCCCTATCCGCCGCTGCGGATCACCGAGGAGTACATCACCCGTCTCGAGGGCTGGTGTGACGAGTTCAACGAGCGGCTGAAGCCGCTCGACAGCTTCATTCTGCCGGGCGGGACCCCGGGCGCGGCCTTGCTGCATGTGGCACGCACCGTGGCGCGACGCGCGGAGCGTGCGGCCTGGGCTCTTTTCCAGGACGACCCCGGGCGTACGGGCGACCTGCCGGCGAAATACCTGAACCGGCTCTCCGACCTGCTGTTCATCCTGGGCCGGGTGGCGAACCCGGGCGGTGACGTCAAGTGGGTGCCGGGCGGGGGCCGGTAGGCGGCCTGCATCACGTCGAGCTCTGGGTCCCCGACCTCGCCGGGTCGTGCGGGCCCTGGGGCTGGCTGCTGGGCGCGCTCGGCTGGGAGCCGTTTCAGGAGTGGCCATCCGGGCGCTCGTGGCGCCTCGGCGACGTCTACCTCGTGCTGGAGCAGTCGCCGGCGCTGTCGGGCGGCGTGCACGACCGCCTGGCGCCCGGGCTCAACCACCTGGCGTTCACGGCCGGCGGGCGGGACGACGTCGACCGGCTGACCCTGGCCGCGCAGCAGAACGGCTGGTCGCTGCTGTTTCCCGACCGGCACCCGTATGCGGGCGGGCCGGACTGCTATGCCGCCTACCTCGAGGACAACTGGGGCTACGAGGTCGAGCTGCAGGTGGGTTGAGCGTTTCGCGCGCCGTCGATCACCGTGACCGCCGGCCGGTCAGGCGTGCCGCTCGCCGGCGATCACCGTGGCCGCCCGGACCGGTCAGGCGTGCAGCTCGCCTTCGATCACGGTGACGGCCTGGCCGGTCAGCAGCGTGCGGTCGCCGGCCAGGGTGACGCGGACGTAGCCGCCGCGCGGGGACGCCTGGTAACCGGTCAGCTCGGTGCGGCCGCCGAGGCGGGCCGACCAGAACGGCGTGAGGGCCGTGTGGGCGCTGCCGGTGACCGGGTCCTCCCCGACCCCGGCCGCCGCGCCGAAGAAGCGCGAGACGAAGTCGTAGCCGGCCTCGCCGTCGGCCGCTCGGGCGGTGACCACGACGCCGCGGCTCTCCTTGGTCGCGAGCGCGCCGAGGTCGGGGCGCAGGCCGCGCACGGTCGCCTCATCCCGCAGCTCGACCAGCAGGTCGTCGGTGTGGGGTCCGGTGTGGTGGACCGAGACGACCTCGGCGCCGAGCACGCCGGCCAGCCACGGCGGGGCGTCGACCGGGGTGAGCGGGGCGGTCGGGAAGTCGAGCGTGTACCACCCGTCGCCGGCCGAGGTGGCGGTGAGGACGCCGCTGCGGGTGGCGAAGCTGGTCTTGTCGCGGCCCAGGACGTGCGCGGTGGCGAGGGTGGCGTGCCCGCAGAGGGCGACCTCGACGGCCGGGGTGAACCAGCGGAGCGCGTAGTCGGCGTCGCCGCCGGTCAGCGGGTGCAGGAAGGCGGTCTCGGAGAGGTTGACCTCGGCGGCGACCCGCTGCATCCACTCGGCGTCCGGGAACTCGGCGAGCACGACCACGCCGGCCGGGTTGCCGGCAAAGGGCTGGGCGGTGAAGGCGTCGACGATCTGGATGCGCATCCCCCGACGCTAGAGCGCCGGGCGGCCGCGGGACGAGCGGATTCCCGCCAAATAGGGGGCGTTCAGTGGTCGGCGGGGCGGGGGCGGATCGTGGGCCGGGGGGCGATGCTGCCGGGCTGGCCGGGCGGTCCCGCCTCGAGCCAGGAGAGGAAGCCGGTGACGGTCGACTCGGCCATCGCTATCTCGATCTCGCCGGCGCTGCCGTTGCCCAATCGCAGGATCGACCAGTGGGCCGGCATGGTCAGCCGCTCGGGACCGTCCGGCGCCCGCTGCTCCTCGACGACGAGGACCATGCGGTCGAGCACCCGTTTAGGCCGGAACGCGAGGCTGAACATGCGGTGGAACCGCAGCTCGTCGCCGACGAACTGGCCGATGCCGGTGGACCAGCCGCGACCGGGGACCATCGTGCTGACCCGCACCTGCAGCCGGATGGTGCCGCCGCCGGACATCAGCAGCCGGAGGCGGAAGAAGATCACGAAGAGCAGCGCGAGCAGCGCGACGACGCAGATCCCGAGGAATTCGAGAATCCGCATCGCCGGGCGTCAGTGCGACTCGGGCGTGGCGGGCGTCGCGCTCTCGGCGAGAACGGTCACCCCGTCCGCGTCGATGGAGAGGAAGCCGCCGGCCACGTCATATGTCAGCTGCTCGCCGCCGGCGAGCTTGACCCGCACCTGGGACGGCTCCTTGAGCAGGCCGAGCAACGGGGAGTGACCGGGCAGCACACCGATCTCACCCTCGGTCGTGCGCGCGACGAGCATCTCGGCCTCGCCGGACCACACGCGCTGCTCGACGGCGACGACCTTGACGGGCAGTTGGTTGGCCACGGAGTCTCCCTGTTCAGGCTCGTTACCGATGGGGTGAAGTCTAAACGGCGTACTTGCGCGTCGTGGCCCGGGGTGGTGACCACCACACCGGCCGCCGGTTCGTCACGAGTTCTTGTTGATGTACTCCGGGTGCTGGAGCAGGAAGGCGGGCAGCCGGTCCTGGCTCACCGCGGCGAAGAAGTCGGCGGCGCTCGGGTCCAGGCCCTCGCCCACGTACTTGCCGCCGTCGAAGAGCGACTTTCCGGGCAGCTTGATCGAGGTCATGTTGTTGGCCCGGATGTTCTTGAGGGCGAAGCCCCAGTCGACCACGCTGTGCCCGTTGCCGTCGAAGATCAGGGCCTTGCCGGCCGCCTTGAGCACCCGGTCGAGCTTGACCGGGTTGGTGACGACGTCCTTGCCGAGCGCCTGCCCGGCCATGGCCTTGATGAACTGCTGCTGGTGGCGCTGGCGGTCGTAGTCGCCCTTGGGCAGGCCGTACCGCTGGCGGACGTAGTCGAGCGCCTGCCAGCCCTTGAGGTGGTAGGTGCCGACCTTGTACTCCGCCTGCGGCCCGTAGTACGGATGGGCACAGGTGTTGTCGGCGCACCGCGCGTACCGCGGGCGCGGCTTGCCGTTCGGCTGGAGGTGCTCCGACTTCACGTTCTGGTCGATCTTCATGGTGACGCCGCCCATGGCGTCGACGATCTGCTTGAAGCCGCCGAAGTTGATGATCGCGCCGGCGTCGAACTTGGCGATGCCGGTGAGCCGCTGCACGGTCTTGGCGAGCAGGTCGAAGCCCTGGGCCGGGTCGTGCTTGCCGTTGCCGATCGCGCTGCCGAAGCCCATCGCCGCGTTGATCTTGGAGCGGCCGCCGCGGAAGCCGGTCTTGCCGAACGGCGGGATGTCCACCACGAGGTCGCGCGGGATGGAGAACAGATACACCTGGTCCATGCTCGCCGGCACGTGCGCCACGATGATCGAGTCGGAGAGCGGGGTCTGCTCGTCGGTGCGCGGGTCGATGCCGGCGAGCAGGATGTTGAGCGGGCCCTTGATGTCGGAGACCTTGGTCTGGCTCGCCTCGTTGCCGAACAGGTCCTTGTTCTCCACGGCGCCGGCGTAGCGGGCCATCATGACCTGGCCGGTGATGAGCGCGCCGCCGCTGAGAACCATGAGGACGCAGCCGAAGATCGCACAGAGCCGGGCCCACAGCGGCGCCCGGCGTTTGCCGTCCTTGGCCACGGCCACTCCCCTCGTCGGTCTCTCAGGTTACCCAGGCCACAAAAGCCCAACCTGATGGGGAAACGCGGAAGCCGCGCCCACCGATGCGGTGCGCGCGGCTTCCGGTTGCGCTTCTTAACCCTTCATGAGCTCGTGCGCGTTGCGCTCGAGGTCCTCCAGGCCGCCGCACATGAAGAAGGCCTGCTCGGGGAAGTGGTCGTACTCGCCCTCGCTGATCTTCTTGAACGCCTCGATGGTCTCCTTCAGCGGGACCGTCGAGCCGGGAACGCCGGTGAACTGCTCGGCCGCGTACGTGTTCTGCGAGAGGAAGCGCTCGATCCGGCGCGCCCGCTGCACCGTGACCTTGTCTTCCTCGCTCAGCTCGTCCATGCCCAGGATCGCGATGATGTCCTGCAGGTCCTTGTACTTCTGCAGGATGCGCTGCACCTCGCGGGCGACCGCGTAGTGCTCGGCGCCCACGAACTCCGGCGCCAGGATCCGCGAGCTGGAGGCCAGCGGGTCCACGGCCGGGTAGATGCCCTTGTCCGAGATCGACCGCTCGAGGTTGGTCGTCGCGTCCAGGTGGGCGAACGTGGTGGCCGGCGCCGGGTCGGTGTAGTCGTCGGCAGGCACGTAGATCGCCTGCATCGAGGTGATCGCCTTGCCCCGGACCGAGGTGATCCGCTCCTGGAGCTGACCCATCTCGTCGGCCAGCGTGGGCTGGTAACCCACGGCCGACGGCATGCGGCCGAGCAGGGTGGACACCTCGGAGCCGGCCTGGGTGAACCGGAAGATGTTGTCGATGAAGAGCAGCACCTCCTGGTTCTGCACGTCCCGGAAGTACTCCGCCATGGTCAGCGCGGTCAGGGCGACCCGCAGGCGGGTGCCCGGCGGCTCGTCCATCTGGCCGAAGACGAGGGCGGTCTTGTCGAGCACGCCACCCTCGGCCATCTCCAGGATGAGGTCGTTGCCCTCACGGGTGCGCTCGCCGACGCCGGCGAACACCGAGGTGCCGCCGAAGTTGCGGGCGACCCGGATGATCATCTCCTGGATGAGCACCGTCTTGCCCACGCCCGCGCCGCCGAACAGGCCGATCTTGCCACCGCGCACGTACGGCGCGAGCAGGTCGAGCACCTTGATGCCGGTCTCCAGCATCTCGGTCTTCGGCTCGAGGTCGGCGAACGCCGGCGGCTGGCGGTGGATCTCCCAGCGCTCCTGGATGTCCAGCGTCGACGGGTCGGCGTTGAGCACGTCGCCGAGGGCGTTGAACACGTGGCCCTTGGTCACGTCGCCGACCGGAACCGAGATGCCGGCGCCGGTGTCGACGACCTCGGCGCCGCGCACCAGGCCGTCGGTCGGCTGCATGGAGATGGCGCGGACCAGGTTGTCGCCCAGGTGCTGGGCGACCTCCAGGGTCAGCTTCTTGGTGCCCTCGGAGAGGGTCACCTCCACGTGCAGCGCGTTGAAGATGCCGGGCATGGCGTCGCGGGGGAACTCGGCGTCGACGACCGGGCCGATGACCCGGACGACGCGTCCGACGCCCGTCTCCGCTTTGGTGGGCTCAGCAACTGCAGTCATCACACATCACTTCCCGCCGCGGCCAGCGCGTTGGCGCCGCCGACAATCTCACTGATTTCCTGGGTGATCGCAGCCTGCCGCGCGGAGTTCATCTCGCGCGTGTACCGCTTGAGCAGGTCGTCCGCGTTGTCCGACGCGCTCTTCATCGCCCGCCGGCGGGACGCGGACTCGCTGGCCGCCGAGTCCAGCAACGCCGCGTAGATCCGCGTGTTGAGGTACTTCGGCAGCAGCGCGTCCAGCAGCTCGTCGGCGTCCGGCTCGAACTCGTACGCGGGCCGCAGACCCGGCTCGACCTCGCGCTCCTCGACCTGCATCGGGGCCAGGAAGTGCGCCTCGGCGCTCTGGGTCATGAGCGACTTGAACTGGGTGCTGACGATGTGCAGCTCGTCGACGCCCTGGATCCCGTCGGGACCGTAGTGCGTGTCGGTGTCGTCCGCGCCGGCCACGAAGGCCTCCAGCAGGGCGTCGCCGATCGCCTTCGCGTCCGGGAACGACGGCCGCTCGGAGAACCCGGTCCAGCTGGCCTCGATCGGCCGGTTGCGGAACCGGTAGTAGCCGACCCCCTTGCGGCCGACCACGTACAGCACCGCGTCCTTGCCGTCCGCCTTGAGCTTCTGGATCAGCTGCTCGGCGGTGCGGATGGCGTTGGCGTTGTAGGCGCCGGCCAGCCCGCGATCACTGGTGATCAGCAGGACGCCCGCGCGCCGGACCCGCTCGCGCGGGATCAGCAGCGGGTTGTCGATCGTCGCGTTGGACGCCAGGGCGGTCAGGACCTGGGTGATCGCCTCCGCGTACGGCTTGGAGGCCGCCACCCGCTCCTGGGCCTTGGCGATCCGGCTGGTCGCCACCAGCTCCTGAGCCTTGGCGATCTTCTTGGTCGACCGGACGGTGCGGATGCGCCGCCGGAGGGCCTGTACCTGACCGGCCATGACTACTTCCCGGGAGCCGGACGGGGAACCTCGCGGGTCACCGTCTCGCGGGTCTCGCGGCCCTCGGCCATCGCCTCGGCGTCGGGCTCGTTGAGCTTGATGCCGGTCTCGCCCTGCTTGAAGAGCTCCTTGAACTCGTCCAGGCCGGACTTGAGGCTCTCGATGTTGTCGTCGGACAGCTGGCCGGTCGACTCGATCGAGGTGAGCACCTCGCTGCGGTGCCGGTGCAGCCACTGCAGCATCTCGCCCTCGAAGCGGCGGACGTCGCCGACCGCGATGTCGTCGAGCTGGCCGGTGGTGCCGGCCCAGATCACGACGACCTCGTCGACCACCGAGTACGGCGAGTACTGCGGCTGCTTGAGCAGCTCGACCAGGCGCACGCCCTTCTCGAGCTGCGCGCGCGACGCCCGGTCCAGGTCGGACGCGAACGCCGAGAACGCCTCCAGCTCACGGAACTGGGCCAGGTCGAGGCGGAGCCGGCCGGAGACCGAGCGCATCGCCTTGACCTGCGCCGAGCCACCCACCCGGGACACCGAGGTGCCGACGTTGATCGCCGGGCGGACGCCCGAGGCGAACAGGTCGGTCTCCAGGAAGATCTGGCCGTCGGTGATCGAGATGACGTTGGTCGGGATGTAGGCCGAGATGTCGTTGGCCTTGGTCTCGATGATCGGCAGGCCGGTCATCGAGCCGCCGCCGAGCTCGTCGGAGAGCTTGGCGCAGCGCTCCAGCAGCCGGGAGTGCAGGTAGAAGACGTCGCCCGGGTAGGCCTCGCGGCCCGGCGGGCGGCGCAGCAGCAGCGAGACCGCGCGGTACGCCTCGGCCTGCTTGGTCAGGTCGTCGAAGACGATCAGGACGTGCTTGCCCGCGTACATCCAGTGCTGGCCGATGGCCGAGCCGGTGTACGGCGCGATGTACTTGTAACCGGCCGGGTCGGAGGCGGGGGCGGCCACGATGGTCGTGTACGCCATCGCGCCCTGCTCCTCCAGCGTGCCCTTGATGGACGCGATGGTGGTCGCCTTCTGGCCGATCGCCACGTAGATGCAGCGCACCTGCTTGTCCGGGTCGCCGGACTCCCAGTTGGCCTTCTGGTTGATGATGGTGTCGATCGCGACCGTGGTCTTGCCGGTCTTGCGGTCCCCGATGATCAGCTGGCGCTGGCCGCGGCCGATCGGCGTCATGGCGTCGATCGCCTTGATGCCGGTCTGCAGCGGCTGCTTCACCGGCTGCCGGGCCATCACGTTGGGCGCCTGCAGCTCGAGCTCGCGGAAGCCCTCGTTCTCGATCTCGCCCCGGTCGTCGATGGGCCGGCCCAGCGGGTCGACCACGCGACCGAGGAAGCCGTCGCCGACCGGCACCGAGAGAACTCGCCCGGTGCGCTTGACCTGCTGGCCTTCATCGATGCCTTCGTACTCGCCGAGGACCACGACGCCGATCTCGCGGACGTCGAGGTTCAGGGCGAGACCCAGCGTGCCGTCCTCGAACTCGAGCAGTTCGTTCGCCATCGTCGAGGGCAGTCCCTCGACGTGCGCGATGCCGTCGCCCGCATCGGAGACGATGCCGACCTCCTCGCGGGAGACCTCGGGCGTGTAGGACGAGACGTAGCGCTCTAGCGCCCCCCGGATCTCGTCCGAGGAGATGGTCAGCTCGGCCATCCTCTGCCTTCTCTGTCTAGCTCGGGACGTCGCCGCCACCGAGGGGCCTGCTCGATCGGCGTTGCCGCCGATCGAGGGGAATCAAAGCTATTTGGCGAACGCCTGACGTGCCGCGTTGAGCCGCCGCAGGATCGTGCCGTCGTAGAGGTCGGAGCCGACTCGGACGGCGACCCCGCCGATGATCGAAGGGTCGACGTCGATCTTGAGCGAGACCGGCCGGTCGTAGAGATCGGACAACTTGGCAGCCAGCGCCTGCTCGTCGGCGTCGCTGAGCGGTTTCGCCACCGTCACGTAGGCGACCTCGCGGTCGCGTTTCGCGGCGGTGAGCTCGACCAGCCGGGTCAGCGAGGAGTCGAAGCTGCGGCCCAGGAAGCCCTCGAGCGCCACCTCGACGAGACGGACCGTGGCCGGCTGGGCCTTGCCCTTGAGCAAGTCCTCCACCAGCTTAACGCGACGCGAGCTGGGCGCACCCGGGTCACTGAGCGTGACCGCGAGCTCGGCGTTGCCGCTGACGATCTGCCCGAAGCGGAACAGCTCGTCCTCCACGTCGGCGAGGGTTCCCGCCTTTTCCGACGACCGCAGCACGACCTCGGCGCCGAGACGCTCGGTGACGTCGAGCAGCTCGGTCGGCGTGCTGAACCGGCCGGCCACCAGCGTGGTGAGCGTGTCGACGGTCACCTCGGACAGCTTGCCGGAAAGCAGCGAGCGGAGCAGCTCGGCCCGCCCGGCACCGGCCCGCGACGGGTCGGTCAGCGCCCGGCGCAGTCGCGGCTGGGCCCGCAGCAGCCCGGCCACCGACAGGATCTCGTCGGCGATCGTGGCGAGCTGCGCGGCCGTGGCCGAGCCGGTCCCGGCGGCGAGCTTCTCCACCGCCGAGTTGTAGGCCTGCTGACTGACGCTCGACGCCATCAGCGCCGTCCGCCCGTCGAGCCGGCCTCGTCGAGCTCGGCGATGAACCGCTCGACCGTGCCGCGGCTGCGCGCCTCGTCGGCGAGCGACTCCCCGACGATCCGGCCGGCCAGGTCGACCGCCAGCGTGCCGACCTCGGCACGCAGGTCACGCACGATGCTCTCGCGCTGCGCGGCGAGCTGCTCACGCCCGGCCGAGATGATCCGGTCGGACTCCTCGCGGGCCTTCGCCAGCACGTCCTGCCGGATGCCCTCGGCGTCGGCGCGGGCCTCGTCGCGGATGCGCGCGGCCTCGGTCCGGGCCTCGGCCAGCTGCGTGCGGTACTGCTCGAGCAGCTGGTTGGCCTCGGCCTGAGCGGCCTCGGCGCGCTTGATGCCACCCTCGATCGCGTCCACCCGGGCCGCGAACGTCTTCTCCATCTGCGGGAAGACGAACTTCATCAGCACGAAGCAGAGAATGCCGAAGGCGATGACGCCGAGAACGATCTCCTGCCAGATCGGGACGATCGGGTTGTGCTCGGTCTCGGTGGCTGCCTCGGCGAGCACGACAAGAGAATTGGTCATTTAACAGGACCTCCTTCGAGGCGGAGGAGTGGTGCTCAGCCGGCCCAGATGAAGCCGAAGGCGATACCGAGGAGCGCGAGCGCCTCGACGACGGCGAAGCCGATCCAGACGTACGGCAGCGTCAGGCGCGAGGACTCGGGCTGACGGGCGGTGGCCTGGATGTAGGCGGAGAAGACCAGGCCGACGCCGATGCCGGGGCCGATGGCGGCGAGACCGTAGCCGATGGCAGCGGTGCTACCGGTGACTGCAGCGATGTCCAACATGTGTTCAGTTCCTCCAGGTATCTCGCGTGAATCGGTTTTCACGCGGGACGACAACGGGGTGTTACCGGCGGTGCGAAGGGGGTGGTGCTCAGTGCTCGTCGGCGAGCGCGCCCTGGACGTAGCTCGCGGTCAGCACCGTGAAGACGTAGGCCTGGAGGCAGATCACCAGGAACTCGAGGAAGGTCAGGGCGATGGTCATCACCCACGACACGATCGAGAACGGGATGAACCAGGCGTTGGCGTTCAGCATCGCGAAGCCGCCGAGTGTGAACACCAGCAGCAGCATGTGGCCGGCGAACATGTTGGCGAAAAGCCGGACGGCGAGCGAGAACGGCCGGACCAGGAAGGTCGAGAAGAACTCGATCGGGATCAGCAGCGGCAGGATGAACCACGGCGCCGGCGGGACCAGCGACATCTTGAAGTACTTCACGAAGCCGTGGTGCCGGATGCCGACCCAGATGAACATCACGTAGCTCAGCACGGCGAGGAACGCCGGGAAGGCGATGTGCGAGTTCGGCGAGATCTGGACGAACGGAACGATTCCCCAGAAGTTGTTGAGCAGGATGAAGGCGAACAGCGTCGTCAGGTACGGCGCGAACTTCACCCCCGCCGGGCCGATCATCTCGACCGCGATGTTGTTCCGCACGAAGCCGTAGACGCTCTCGGCGAGCCACTGCTTCTTGGTCGGGACGAGCTGCGGCTTCCGGTACGACACCAGGAAAAAGATAATGATCAAAGCAGTCGTCAGCCAGACGAGCGCGGTGATCTTGGTGAACCAGTAGTTGTCGTGCTCGCCCCACGGCAGGATGCTGGGCAGGTAGAAGTCCTCGACGCTCGGCGGGAACGGAACGTCTGCGAGGACCATCGATTGAACGGCCACCGAAGCCCTTTCCTGTCAGGCGCCCAGACGGCGCACGATGAGGTAGACACCGCCGGCCATGCCAACGACCGCGCCGATTCCGGCGAAGATGCCTCTGGTCCCGACCCAATGGTCGACCAGCCAACCGATCCCGCCCCATACCAACATGCCCGTGAGGAGGTAGGAGACGGCCGTCATGCCCATGCCCGTGTCGGGCGGCTGTTGACCGTCATCCCCATGGGGATTCTTGGGAGGTTCCTGACCGGTCATGACGGCCCGAACGATATCAGCAGGAAAGACGAGGCTAAGCGAGACCCCCCGCACAACCGCAGTTGTCCAGGCGTCAGGGGTCTCGCAACTGGAACGACACGGTACTCCTCCTTCGCCAGAACGGGACGCGCCACGTGCCACCAGATCACCGTTTCGTGGTCAACCAACCACGAATGGGGCCTCCGAGGTGGCAAAACAGCGTGCGGAAGATCACTTCGGGCGACGCACCACCGTGAACCACCAGGCCTGCACGCCGGTCCACACCACCACGCCGGCCACGATGCCCCAGCCGAGCGCGTCCTTCCCGGTCCACGCGGTGGACAGACCGTAGACCAGCACGACGCCGAGCACGCTGTACTTCAGCACGTAGGTGAGCAGGGCCAGCGGCATGAGCAGGGCCGGCCGCACGGTGTCGGCCCACGCCACCACCAGCGTGGACATCGTGTAGCTCACCGTCACGATCAGCACGCCGAGGCCGGCCCCGAGCGCCGCGGCGGACCCGCCCGACAGGTACCCCACCGAGGCGGCGCAGAGCAGCAGGGCGAACGACACCGCGGTCAGGAACGGCAGGTGCGCGACCTTCCACCGAGGATCGGCCGGCAGCGTCTTCGCCTCTACTTCAGTCATGCCATCACTTTCTCCCGGTGGTATGCCGGAAATTGTCCCACCAGCGCGGACACCTCGGTCGCGACGTCGGCGAGGCGGGACGCCCCGGCCGGCGTGCCCGGGTCGCAGCGCACCGCGGCGCCGATCAGCGCGCCGATCCGGCGCATCTCGCCCGCGCGCATGCCCTGGGTGGTCACGCCGGGCGAGCCCACCCGGATGCCGGACGCCACCGACGGCGGCCGCGGGTCGAACGGTATCGCGTTCTTGTTCAGAGTGATCCCGGCGAGGCCGCAGCGCGCCTCGGCGTCGCACCCGCTGATGCCGAGCTCCCGCAGGTCGGCCAGCACCAGGTGGGTGTCGGTGCCGCCGGTGACCGGCCGCATCCCCTCGGCGGCCACGGCCACCGCCAGCGCCCGGGCGTTGTCGACCACCTGCCGCGCGTACGCCTGGAAGGCCGGACCGGACGCCTCGCGCAACGCCACCGCCTTGGCCGCGATCGCGTGCATCATCGGGCCGCCCTGGCTGAACGGGAAGACCGCCTTGTCGACCCGCTGGGCCAGCTCGGCCCGGCACAGGATCATGCCGCCGCGCGGCCCGCGCAGCACCTTGTGCGTGGTGCAGGTGACCACGTCGGCGTACGGCACCGGCGACGGGACGGCCCGGCCGGCCACCAGCCCGATGAAATGCGCGGCGTCGACCAGCAGGTACGCGCCGACCTCGTCGGCGATCTCGCGGAACAGCGCGAAGTCGATCCGGCGCGGGTAGGCGGTCGCGCCGCAGATGATCAGCTGGGGCCGGTGGGCCAGCGCGAGGTCGCGCACCTCGTCGTAGTCGATCTCCTCGGTGGCCGGGCTGACCCGGTAGCCGACCGGATGGAACCACTTCCCGGAGAAGTTGACCCGGCTGCCGTGCGTGAGGTGCCCGCCGTGCGGCAGCTCCATGGCCAGCACGGTGTCGCCCGGCTCGGCCAGCGCCGCGTACGCCGCCAGGTTGGCCGACGCCCCCGAGTGCGGCTGCACGTTGGCGTGCTCCGCGCCGAACAGCGCCCGGGCCCGCTCGATCGCCAGCGTCTCGGCCCGGTCGGCCTCGGCGCACCCGCTGTAGTAGCGCGCGCCCGGGTAGCCCTCGGCGTACTTGTCGTGCAGCGTGGAGCCGAGCGCCGCGAGCACGGCCGGGGAGGTGAAGTTCTCGCTCGCGATGAGCTGGAGGCCGCCGCGCCGGCGGGCCAGCTCGTCGAGGAGGACATCGGCGATCTCCGGATCCTCGCGCTCGAGACACGCGAAGTCCGGCCCCCAGAAGCTCTCCACGTGCCCTCCCCGGGTCGGCGCCGCCCAAAACCAGCATATGGCTTGAAAGCCCAGCGAAAGGGAACACTCTGCGGTTATGCGATTTCTGGTGACCGGCGCGACCGGATACATCGGCGGCCGGCTGGTGCCCCGGTTGCTGGCCGACGGGCACGAGGTGCGCTGCCTGTCGCGCAGCGCGGCCCGGCTGCGGGACGCGCCCTGGCACGGCCGGGTCGAGATCGCCGAGGGCGACCTGACCGACCCGTCGTCGCTGCGCGCCGCGCTGGACCGGATCGACGTCGCGTATTTCCTGGTGCATTCGCTGGGCCGGCCCGACTTCGAGGAGCTCGACCGGCGGGCCGCGTCGAACTTCGCCGCCGCCTGCCGCGCGGCGGGTGTGCGACGGATCGTCTATCTGGGCGGGCCCGAGCCGCCGCCGGGCGAGCGCGCCTCGGCCCACCTGCGCTCCCGCGGCGAGGTGGCGACGATCCTGCTCGGCAGCGGCGTGCCCACCGTGGTCCTGCGGGCGCCGGTGATCATCGGGTCCGGGTCGGCCTCGTTCGAGATGCTGCGCTACCTCAGCGAGCGGCTGCCGGTCATGGTCACCCCGCGCTGGGTGCGCAACCGGATCCAGCCGATCGCCGTACGCGATGTCCTGGCCTATCTGATCGCCGCCGCGACCATGCCGCTCGCCGAGAGCCGCGGCTTCGACCTCGGCGGCGCCGACGTCCTCACCTACGCCGAGATGATGCGGCGCTACGCCCGGGTGGCCGGCCTCGCCCGCCGGGTGATCCTGCCGACCCGGGTGCTCAGCCCGTGGCTCTCCGCGTTCTGGGTCGGGCTGGTCACGCCCGTGCCCAACGCGATCGCGCGGCCGCTGGTGGCCAGCCTGGTGCACGAGGCGGTGGCCCGCGAGCACGACATCCGCCGGCTGGTGCCCGGCGTCGAGCCGATGGGCTTCGACGAGGCGGTGCGCCTCGCGCTCAGCAAGGTGCGCAACGCCGACGTGGAGACCCGGTGGTCGGGCGCGGCCGGCCGGGACGCCGCCGCCGAGCCGTTGCCGAGCGACCCCGACTGGTCCGGGGGCAGCGTCTATGTCGACGAGCGCAGCCGCCCGGTGGACGCGCCGGTCGAGGCGCTGTGGCGGGTGATCGAGGGGGTCGGCGGCGACCACGGCTGGTATTCGTTCCCGCTGGCCTGGTCGGTGCGCGGCTGGCTGGACCGGCTGGCCGGCGGCGTGGGGCTGCGCCGGGGACGACGCGACCGCGACCGGCTGCGGGTGGGCGAGGCGCTGGACTGGTGGCGGGTCGAGGAGATCGTGCCGGGCTCGCTGCTGCGGCTGCGGGCCGAGATGCGGGTGCCGGGTCGCGCCTGGCTGGAGATGAGCGCGGTCCCGGACGGCGAGGGCCGCAGCGTCTACCGGCAGCGGGCGGTGTTCCTGCCGCGCGGGCTGGCCGGGCACGCGTACTGGGCTTCGGTGCTGCCGTTCCACGGCATCGTCTTCAGCGGCATGGCCCGCAACATCGCCGACCGCGCCTCGGCTACTTAGCGGCGGCCCGGCCGAGCCGGTCGCGGATGGCGAGCCAGTCCTCGGTCTCGGGCGGCTGCTGCACCAGGATCGTCTCGACGCCCGAGTCGTCCAGGCGGTGCAGGGCGGCATAGAGGTCGGCGGCGTACTCGCGCGGGTCGGCGGAGAGAACCTCGGCGTCGGGCACGTCCGCGCCCTCGTACGTGAGAACGCCGGTCTTCTCCGGGATCTCGGCCGAGCGCACGTCGGGCACCAGGTGCAGGGTGGCTCGCGGGGCGTAGTGGCGGCGGCTCATTCCCGGCGAGGGACGCGCGGCGCCGTCGGCCGTCTCGGCGTCGCGCAGGGCGATCGCGCCGGTCACCTCGCGCAGGGCGCGCAGACCGAGGGCGCCGGGACGCAGCAGCGTCGGCACGGCGGTGGTCAGGTCGAGGACCGTGGACTCGATCCCCCACGACGACGGGCCGCCGTCCAGCACCAGCGGCACGTCGGGCAGGCTGCGCAGCACGTGCTCGGCGGTGGTCGGCGAGATGCTCTCCGAGCGGTTGGCGCTGGGCGCGGCGAGCGGGAGGCCGACGGCCGCGAGCAGGCGCAGGGCGACGTCGTGGGCCGGGACGCGCACCGCGATCGTGTCGTTGGCGGCGCCGACGCCGGTCAGGTGCGGGGCGCGGCGCAGCACCAGCGTGAGCGGGCCGGGCCAGAACGCCGCGGCCAGCCGGTCGGCGACGGCGGGCCAGTCGGCGGCGAGCGCCCGGGCGGCGGGCACGCCGGCGACGTGCACGATCAGCGGGTTCCAGGACGGGCGGTTCTTGAGGCGGTAGACCTCGCCGATCGCCCGGGCCGAGAACGCGTCGGCGCCCAGGCCGTAGACCGTCTCGGTGGGGAACGCGACCACCGACTCGGCCCGGAGCAGCTCGACGGCCTCGGCGATGCCCGCGGCGTCCGGAGCGACGACGCGGCCGGTCACGAGAGCAGGAGCTTGGCGAACGGGACGGTGGTGTCCTCGATCTCGTCGCCGATGCGCTGGAACGTCTGGTCGCCGCGGCCCCACGGGTCGTCGAGGTCGTCGCCGGGCAACGGGCCCTCGGGACCGCGCAGCCGGTGGACCGCCTCGACGATGGCCCGGCCGCGGGCCCGCACCTGGTCGGGGTCGCCGGCGGCGGGTGGCAGCCGGGAGGCGTCGACGGCGCCGAGCAGCCGGCCGAACTCGCCCATCACGAAGGTGCGGTCGGCGGCGTCCGGGCGCAGGGCGACGACGTAGTCGTACTGGTCGGCGGTGGCCGTGAAGATCAGGTCGGCCTCGTCGATGAAGTCGCCGCGCAGCTTGCGGGCCTCGAAGCCGTCGGCCGACCCGCCGCGGGCGCGGACCTGGCGGGCGGCGGGCGGGTTCATCTCCTCGCCCTCGTGCCAGCCGCCGGTGCCGGCGCTGACGCTGCGGACCAGCTCGTCGCCGAGGTCGCCGACTCGATCGCGTACGGCCCGGGCGAGCAGGCGCTCGGCCATCGGGGAGCGGCAGATGTTGCCCATGCAGACGTGCAGGACGGTGAACGGCGCCACCTCAGCCCTCCGGTCCGAGGATGTCGGGCACGACGTCGCGCAGCTTTTCCAACGGGATCGCCCCGGCCCGCAGCACCCGCGGCACGTCCTCGCTGACGTCGACGATCGTGCTGGGCGCCGGATCGAGGGCGGGGCCCGCCTCGAGGTAGACCCGCACCGCGTACTCCAGCTGGTCGCGCGCCTCCTCGGCGGTGGTCGGCGCGGGCTGCCCCACCTTGTTGGCCGTGGTCACCGCCATCGGGCCGACCTCGCGCAGCACCTCGAGCGCCACCGGGTGCAACGGCATGCGGACCGCCACCTTGCCGCCGGTCTCGCCGAGATCCCACTGCAGGCTCGGCGTGTGCTCGACGTAGAGCGTCAGCGCGCCCGGCCAGAACGCGTCGGCCAGCTCGCGGGTCGCCTTGGACAGCGAATAGGTCAGCCCGTCGAGGGTGTGCCGCGAGCCGATCAGCACCGGCGGCGGCACCTGGTTGGTGGCGCCGCGGGCGTGGTGCAGCGCGGTGATGGCGTGCGGGGTGAACGCGTCCGCACCGATGCCGTACACCGTGTCGGTGGGCAGCACGGCCAGCTCACCGCTCTTGACCGCCTCGACGGCGGCGGCGATGCCGCGATCCCGGTCCGCGGTGGTACGGCAGTCGTAGAGCATCACACCGTGCAGTCTGCCATGTGTCGCGGCCCGCCGATCAGGTGCGGCGTGCCGTCGCGAACCGCGGCCGGCCGGTGAGGTCGTCGTGCGCCGTCACCTCGGTGAACCGGCCGTCCGCGCGGAGCAGCGCGGGGACCGCCGAGCCGTGCGCGTCATCGTGCTCGATCCCGAAATATCCCCCGGCGCGCAGCAGCCGCGCGGCCACGGCGATCACCGGGCGGATCACGTCGAGGCCGTCGGCGCCGCCGAACACCGCGTCGGCCGGATCGTGCTCGGCGACCTCGGGCGGAACGGCGGTGCCGTCCGGCACGTAGGGCGGGTTGCACAGCACCAGGCCGGCCCGCAGCCCGGCCAGCAGTCCCGGGTCGGTGACGTCGCCCTCGACGACCCGGACCCGGGGGAACGCGGCGGCGTTGCGGCGCAGGAACGACAACGCGACCGGGGACCGCTCCACGGCGTACACGTCAATGTCCTTGACCTCATCGGCCAGCGACAGAGCGATGGCGCCGGTCCCGCTGCAGAGATCCACCACGACGTCGCCCGCGTGCGCCCGCGCGATGCCCCAGCCGGCCAGCAGCTCGGTCTCCGGCCGGGGGACGAAGACGCCGTCGCCGACCGACAACTCCAGATGCCGGAACGCCGCCGTGCCGAGCAGGTGCTGCAACGGGATCCGGCGGGCCCGCTCGGCCACCAGCACCCGGAATCGGCGCAACTCGTCCGCGCGCATCGAGCCGGCCAGCAGCAGCCGTCCTCGCGGGATCTCCAGAACGTGCGCGGCGAGCAGTTCGGCGTCCACCCGGGGCGACGCCACGCCCGCCGCGGCCAGCTCGGCGACCGCCGTGGCCAGCGCCGGAGAAAGGGGCGCCCGCGCCACGGGTCGCCAGGGGTGTTCGTCGTCCGGGTCCACGGCATAATCATCAAACGTCACGTGCGACGCCGGCCGGCCGGGTCGGCGGATCGATGCGCGACACGCGTGGGAGGCGCCCGGTGAGTTGGTTGGACCAGCTCCCTGAACACATCGAGGAGCTGAAGCGGGCCGGGCGGCTGCAGCAGAACGGCCGATCCGCGGAGGCGCTGCCCATCCTCGACGGGGTGCTCGCGACCGCGACCGACCCGACGACCCGGGCGTACGCGCTGGTCCAGCGTTTCGGCGCGCTGATCAACCTCGGTCGCATCGCCGAGCTGTCCACCGCGATGACCGCGACCGCGAACGCCGTCCGCGAGATCCCGGATCCCTATCTGCGCGGGCAGATGCACGCCTTCGCGGCCCTCGGATCGCATCTGCAGAGCAACATCGACCGCGGCGTCACCCACCTCGTGCAGGCGTCCCGGGCGCTGGCCGCGGTGCCGGAGAACGACTACGAGACCGCGTGGGGCTGGCACGACCTCGCGATGGCGTATTCGTACCTCGGCTTCCACGGGCACGCGCTGACCTCGATCGAGCAGGCCCGGCAGGTCGGCGCCGCGGTCGGGCTGGCCCCCGAGATCTTCGCGGCCCCCGGCATCCGGCTGCGCAACGCGGTCTCCCTCGACCACCAGGGCGACACCGACGGCTGCCTGCGGGTGCTGCGCGACATCGACGCCGAGCTGACCCGCTACATCGCGATCGGCGCCGACCAGATGCGGCCCGGCAGCCGCGCCGCGTACGGCTACGCCCTGGCCCGCCGGGCCGCGCTGGGCGAGGAGACCGAGGCGAACGCGGCCGAGTGGCTGACCGGCGGCGGCGACAGCGTGCGCACCCGCGACCTGCACCACCTCGGCCACGTCTGCCTGACCATCGCGGCCGGCAAGCCGGAACAGGCATTGTCCCTGCTGGACGCGGTGCCGGTCGCCCCCGAGATCCTCGGCGCGGCCGAGCCGGCCCGGCTGCGCAGCATCTGCCACGCCGCGGCCGGCGACCACGCCGCCGCGCACACCGCCGACCGGTACGCCTTCCGCCTCGCCGCCCAGCGCATCGACCGCCTGCGCGACGGTTACCTGGACGGGGTGGCGGCCCGGCTGGACGCCCAGGAGACCCAGCGCGACGCCGACCGGTACGGCGACGAGACGCTCACCGACCCGCTGACCGGGCTGCCCAACCGCCGCCAGCTCGAACGCTACGTGCACTCGATGCTCGAGCGCGGCGAGCGGGCCGCGATCGGCGTCTGCGACCTGATCGGGTTCACCGCGGTCAACGTGCGGCACGGCCGGCACTGCGGCGACCTGGTGCTCCAGCGGATCGCCGGCGTGCTGAACAGGGTGATGCGGCGCGGCGACTTCGTGGCCCGGTTCGCCGGCGACGAGTTCGTGGTGGTGCTGCCCGGCGCCGGGCAGGCCCAGGCGGCCGAGGTGTCCCGCCGCATCACGGCCGCGACGAACGCGGAGAACTGGCAGGTTCTGGTGCCGGGCACGCCGATCGGCCTGGCGGCGGGCTGGTCCGAGGTGGGCACGAACGGGCGCACGCTCAGCGCCGCCCTCGCGGCGGCCGCCGCGAATCGCTCCCCCACGCGATGAGCACGATCGAGCTCGGTGAGATCTCCTCGGCACCCGGCACCGAGCTCGACCACCTGCCCTGGCGCCGGCTCGGGCTGGCCGCGGCGCTGCTGCTCTGCCTGATCTGCGCCGCGTCGGCCCGGCCCGCGCCGAACGCCGTCCGTCCGCTGTGGAGCGTGCCGGCCTCCGACGTCGACAGCACGACGCTCGGCCCGGAGGCGCTCTATCTGCACCACGCCGGCGAGCTCATCGCGTACGACCTGGCCACCGGCGCGGTGCGGTGGCGTGCCCCGGCCGCGGACGCGCTCGGGTACGCCCAGCTGGCCGGCCCGTTCCTGCTGCTGCCGGCCGATCCGCAGGCCAGGCGCGCGGACGGCCGGTACGCCCAGTTCGTCCGCTCGACGGTCGCGCTCTCCGCCGAGACCGGCGAGCGGCTGTGGACCGCGCCGGGCGAGCCGATGGCCATCGCCGACGGCACGGTGCTGATGGCCGACTACACCAGGACGGGCCAGTTCGCCCGGCTGCGGCTGATCCGGCTCGGCGACCGCGGCACGGTCTGGCAGCGGGACACCGCCGGGGTCGTCAGCTTCGCCTTGGCCACGGACGGCGCGCGGCCGATCCAGGTCGTCACGGTCACCGACGACGGGCTCGTCGCGGTGCTGCGCTTCGCCGACGGCGGCCTGCTCGCGAGTGCCCGCATCCCCTGGGCGCGCGGCGACCCGGAAGAGGGCCAGTTCAACGATCTTGCGGTGAGCCGCGACCATCTGGTGGTGAACCGCAACGAACAGGGCCACGCCGAGCTCAACGTGTACCGCCTCGACACGCTGGCCGCGCTGTGGCAGACCGACGGCACCGACGGGTATGCGTTCCCCTGCGGCGGCGACGGAATCTGCGTCAACAACGGGCAGGGGCTGTTCGCGTACGACGCCGACACCGGCCGCCGGCGCTGGAGCATCACCGACATCGGCACCGGCGGCAGCTGGGCCGCCACTGCCGACCGGGTGGTGGTCGACCAGCCGGGCGAGGTCGGCGAGCAATATCTGATCGATGCCGGCACCGGCGCGCGCGTCGGCGCGAACAGCCCCGGCGAAACGGTCTGGAACACCGACCCCCAAGAGGCGCTGCTCGTGCTCAAACCGACGGCAAAGCCGAGCGGGCGCACCTCGATCGCCCGGTGGGACCTGGCCACCGGGCGGCGCGACGTGCTCGGCTCGATCGACCGGATCCCGGTCAACCGCTGCCAGGCGATCGCGCACTACCTCGGCTGCTACCAGAACGACGCGTACTCGGTCACGGCGGTCGGCCGATGACGATGATCGACCTCGGCGAGGTCACCCACGAGCAGTCGGGGCCGGCCGTTCCGCTCGACCACCGGCGCCTGCTGCGGGCGCTGCTCGCGCTCCTGACGGCCGCGGGCGTGCTCGCGGTCGGCGGCTCGGCGCCCGGCGCCCGGCCCGGGCTGCGCCCGCTGTGGATCGCGCCGTTCGCCATGGAGAGGGACGCGGTCGCGCTCGACCGGGGCACCGCGTACGTCGCCCGGACCGGCGACGACATCGGCGCTAGGCCGACCGTGGCCGCCTACGACCTGGACACCGGCGCGATGCGCTGGTCCGCGCCGGTCGGAACCCGGCTCGCGGGGTACACGCCCCGGCCGGCCGGCGACATCGTGCTCGCGCCGGTCGACCCGATCACCGTCGTCCACAACGAGGAGAACGGCGACCGGTACTTCTACATCGCCATCCAGACCACGATCGCGCTGGACGCCGCCACCGGCCACGAGCTGTGGCGCGTCGACGGCGACGCCCGGCCGTCGGTGCCCACCGGGACGGCGCTGGTCGCCGACCACGACAAGCAGAACCACGTGGTCGGCCTGCGTGCGATCAGGCTCCGCGACGGCGCCGAGCTCTGGCGCCTCGCCCTGCCACCGCTGGCCGGCTGGACCCCGCTGCCCAGCTTCGACCACCCCGAGGCGATCGCCACGGTCACCGCGAACGGCACGGTCGCCGTCTACGGCTTCGCCGGCGGCGAGCTCCGCCGGACCGGCCGGCTGCCCGGGGCCGGCCCCGGCGTCGTGACCAGCATCGAGCCCGCCGGCCCCAACTTCGCGGTGAGCCGCGACGTGGCCGAGGGCGGCGCCACGACGACCGTCTACGACTCCGGCACGTTCGAGGCGCTCTGGCTCGCCGACTACGTGGCTGCCTGCGGCGCCCTGACCTGCTCGAGCTCCTCCGACGGGCTCTCCGCGCGCGACCCGTCCACCGGCCGGGTGGTCTGGAACCTGCCGGCCATCCACGACGGCTGGCAGGTCGGCGCCGATCGCATGCTGGTCGGCGCCGATCGCACCAACAACCGGCTCCGGCTGGTCGACAGCCGCACCGGCAAGCTGCTCGGCCGGCCGATCACCGGCCTCGCGGCGGCCGTGTCGGGCGAGGCGGGCAGCGTGCTGGTCACCCGGCCGAGCCGCGACCCGCTCGGCCAGCTCGTGGTCACCCGGGTCGACCTCGCCGACGGCCGGCAGACGCCGCTGGGGCGGTTCGGGCCGAGCGGCGACCAGGCCGTCTGCCTCAGCTCACCGGGATACCTGGCCTGCCCGCGCTACGACGGGCTGCACGTCATGGGCGTCGGGTGATCTCGGTTTCGCCCGACAGGCGGGCCTGCCGGTCGGCCTCGGCCAGCGCGTCCAGCACCCCGTCCAGCTCGCCACCGAGCACCAGATCGAGGTTGTACGCGGTGTAGCCGATCCGGTGGTCGGTGATCCGGTTCTGCGGGAAGTTGTACGTGCGGATCCGCTCCGAGCGGTCCACCGTGCGCACCTGCGCCTTGCGGGAGTCGGCCGCCGCGGCGTCCGCCTCCTCCTGCGCGATCGCCAGCAGCCGGGACCGCAGGATGCGCAGCGCCGACTCCTTGTTCTGCAGCTGGCTCTTCTCGTTCTGGCAGCTCACCACGGTGCCGGTCGGGATGTGCGTGATCCGCACCGCCGAGTCGGTGGTGTTCACCGACTGGCCGCCCGGGCCGGACGAGCGGAACACGTCGATCCGCAGGTCGTTCGGGTCGATCTGCACGTCGACCTCCTCGGCCTCGGCCAGCACCAGCACGCCGGCCGCCGAGGTGTGGATGCGGCCCTGCGATTCGGTCACCGGCACCCGCTGCACCCGGTGGACGCCGCCCTCCCACTTCAGCCGCGACCAGACGCCGTGGCCGCCCTCGGGCACGCCCTTGGTCTTGACCGCGACCGAGATGTCCTTGACGCCGCCCAGGTCCGACTCCTGGGAGTCGATCACCTCGACGGTCCAGCCGCGGCGCTCCGCGTACCGGGTGTACATGCGCAGCAGATCGCCGGCGAACAGGGCCGACTCCTGGCCGCCCTCGCCCGCCTTGATCTCGACGATCACGTCCTTGGCGTCGTTCGGGTCGCGCGGGATCAGCATCTCGCCGAGCTTCTCCTCCAGCGGCGCGAGCGTGGCGGCGACCGCCTCCAGCTCGGTGCCGAACGCCGGGTCCTCGGCCGCCAGCTCCTTGGCGGCGGCCAGGTCGGCGCGGGCGGCCTCGAGCTCGGCGTGGGCCGCGTAGATCGGGGCCAGCTCGGCGAAGCGACGGCCGACCCGGCGCACGAGAGCCTGGTCGGCGTGGATGGAGGGGTCCTCCATACGCTTCTCCAGTTCCGCGTACTCCTCGAGAAGCGTGGTCAACCTGTCGTTACTCACAGTATTTTCTCCCCACGCGAACGGCGCCCGCCCCCCTGTGTCCAGGGATGGCGGGCGCCGTCGAAGCAGTTACTTCTTCTTGGCCGCGTTCACCTTCGCGTACTTGGCCTGGAACTTCGCAACCCGGCCGGCGGTGTCCAGAACGCGCTGCTTGCCGGTGTAGAACGGGTGGCAGGCGCTGCAGGTCTCGACGCGGATCTCGCCGCTCTTGGCGGTGCTGCGGGTGGTGAAGGTGCTGCCGCAGGAGCAGATGACCTCGGTGGTCTTGTACTCCGGGTGGATGCCGCTCTTCATGGTTCTCGGTCCCTCTCGATGACTTGGTCGCCGGGTCGCTGTCAGCACCGCGCCGCCCCGCCAGGACGGTGGGCTCGGGCGTGAACCGGAACCTTTTACTGGCCGATGGACCAGTCTGCCATGCCGCCGTGCGTGCCGCGAAATCGGCGCCGCTTTCCTGGTGTGCAGTCGATAACGTGAGGGCCCTACGGCCTGTTCCCGCTTCGGATATTACTCGACAAACGGATACAAATGACCAGACTGCTGATCACTCGCGGGCTGCCGGCGTCCGGCAAGACGACGTTCGCGCGGAAGCTGCAACCCCGGGTGGTCCGGGTCAACCGCGACGACCTGCGGCGCATGCTGCACGGCGAGCGGCTCTACACGCAGTGGTCCGAGTCGCAGGTGACCCACGCGCAGCGGGCCGCGGTCGAGGCGCTGCTGCGGGCGCACGCCGACGTAATCGTCGACGACACCAACCTGCGCACCAAGACCGTGCGGGAGTGGGCCGAACTGGCCGCCCGGCTCGGCGCGAGCTTCGAGGTGCACGACTTCACCGACGTGCCGCTCGAGGAGTGCATCCGGCGCGACGTGTCGCGTCCGGCCGACGACCGGGTGGGCGAGGAGGCGATCCGGCGGATGCACGCGCGTTACCTGGCGGGCCGCAACCTGCCACTGCCCGTACCACACATTCCGGATGTTTCGCCTTTATCCTACGAACCGGACCCCGACCTACCGCCCGCGATGCTGGTCGACATCGACGGGACCGTGGCGCTGATGGGCGAGCGCAGCCCGTACGACTGGCATCGGGTCGGCGAGGACCTGCCCAACCCGGCGGTGATCACGGCGGTGCGCGCGATGCACGACGCCGGCAACGCGATCATTTTCTGCTCCGGGCGGGACGAGGTCGCCCGGGCCGAGACCGAGGCGTGGCTCGATTTGTTCGTCGGCGTCCCGTACGAGGCGCTGTTCATGCGCCCGGAGGGCGACGGCCGCAAGGACGCCGTGGTCAAGCGCGAGATCTTCGATCGGGAAATCCGGGACGCCTGGCGGATCATCGGGGTTTTCGACGACCGTCAACAAGTGGTACGCATGTGGCGAGCGCTCGGCCTCACCGTTTTCCAGGTCGCGGAGGGAGACTTCTGACGTTGAAGTACCCGCGCACTTTCCACCTCCCGGACTCACCCGGCGCGTCGGCCGACGATAAGGTGCAGCATGATCTGTCCTGGTTGGATGGTGAGCTGGTGGTGACCGAGAAGCTCGACGGCGGCAACCTGACGTTCACCCGCGACATGATGTTCGGCCGGTCGGTCGACTCGGGCACCCAGCCATGGGACAGGCCGGCCAAGGCGCTGTGGGCGATGACGGCATACCGGATCCCCGACGACTGGCGGGTGTGCGGCGAGTCGATGTGGGCCCGGCGCAGCATCGCGTACTCCGACCTGCCGGGCGTCTTCATCGTCTTCGGCATCTGGGACGAGACCGACACGCTGCTGGGGTGGGACGACACGGTCGATTGGGCGCGGCGCCTCGAGCTGCCGGTGGTGCCGGTGCTCTATCGCGGCGGCAGTCTCTCCGAGGCGCGCGCCGCCTGGGCGGCGCAGCGCACGCCGGCGGATTCCGAGGGCTTCGTGGTGCGTGCGGCCGGGCGGATTCCCGCGGCCGAGTTCTCCCGCAAGGTCCTCAAATGGGTACGCGCGGAGCACGTGCGCACCGATGACGCGTGGCGGCACCGCGACGACTTCCCCGTGAACGAGTTCGCCTGATGCCGGCCCGCGCCCGCTACGGGGTCGACGCCCCGCCGGTTCTCGTCGGCCTCGCGTCGGCCGCCGTCTTCCTGATCGCCGCCACCGTCGTCACCGCGGTGCTGGCCGGCTGGGTGGCGATCCTGCCCGGCCTGCTCGCCCTGTATTTCGTGGCGAGCGCGTCGCTCTACCTGCACACCACCAAGCGCGGGAAGTTCGCGGTCTGGCGCGAGATCCTCGACGGCCTGGCCCTGCGCGGCGACGAGCGGGCCCTCGACCTGGGCTGCGGCCGCGGCGCCGTGCTGATCGCCGTGGCCCGCCGCCTCCCCGCCGGGCAGGCCACCGGCGTCGACCTGTGGCGCTCGGTCGACCAGTCCGGCAACTCCCCCGCCGTCACCGAGGCGAACGCCACCGCCGAGGGGGTGCGGGTCTCCCTCGACACCGCCGACATGACGGCGCTGCCGTACCCCGACGAGTCCTTCGACCTGGTCGTCAGCAGCATGGCGATCCACAACATCCACCCGGCGGCGGGCCGCCTCACCGCGGTCGACGAGGCGCTGCGCGTGCTGCGGCCGGGCGGGCGGCTGGTGATCGCCGACATCAGCGCGACGAAGGCGTACGCGTCTCATCTCGATGCTCTTGGATTGTCGGCGACCACCCGCCCGTTGGGCTGGCGCATGTGGTGGGGCGGTCCGTGGCTGCCCACCGCCCTGGTGACCGTGGTCAAGCCGTAGCGGCCACCTCGGCCTCGCTGCGCAGGATGCAGAACTCGTTGCCCTCGGGGTCGGCGAGCACCACCCAGCCGCTTCCGTCCGGGCGCCGCAGGTCGTCGATCGGCTTGGCGCCGTGGTCGACCAGCCGGGCCAGCTCCTCGTCCCGGGTGCCCGCGGCCGGCCGCAGGTCGAAATGCAGCCGGTTCTTTCCCTGCTTGACGTCGGGCACCTCGATGAACAGCACCTTGTGCGCCCGATCCCGGGACATGATCATGCACTCCTCGTGCCCGGGCAGGTTGGGATCGTCGGGCAGCTCGACGTAGTCGAGCACACCCTGCCACCACTTGGAGAGCGCGTAGGCGTCGGCACAGTCCACCGTGGTGTGCGAGATGTAGGAAGTCATTCGCGCATGCTCCCACGCAGGGGCGTGCTCGTTCCGCTTGCGCCACCCGGCTTTCTCGCGGCCTTTCATCCGTACGGCGCGCTCATCGCCCCTCGCGCTCATCGGTCACCGCGGCTCGGCCTCGTCGCAGTCACCGCACTCGACCGCCTGCCGCGCCCGCCGCAATCGCCGCATCGCCGCAACCGTGCGTGATTTTCCGCCGCGGAGGCGCGCCGCGAGCTGCGCTCGGCCCCCGGCCCGCCCCGGCGACCCGTCATCGCGAGACCTTGATAACTTCCGGTGCAGCGCGCGCAGGAACTCACCACCCCTTGCCCAAGCCCAACCACAGCGTCCCACCTAACTGGAAACACGTACCACATCGCGGAATGCCGGGCACTCACCGGGCCCTCGAGCTCAGACCGGAAGCGAACGGCCGGGCTCAGTGGGGGAACGGACAGTTCGAGCCGGTGCGCGCGATGGCGGCCGCCTCGTCGTCGAGGTAGAAGGCCGGCCTGAGGTCGAGCTCCTCGTAGTAACGATGGAAGACCGGGGTCAGCGAGCCGGACATCGGCGGGACGATCCAGGTCCAGTCGGCGGGGGCGGGGCGGCCGGCCTTCTCCTCGTTGCGCAGGTGGGCGAGGAAGCGGGCCGACTCGGTGTGGTGGTCGCTGATCTTCACGCCGGCCCGCTCGAAGCTCCACAGGACGGCGCGGTTCAGCTCGAGCAGGGCCCGGTCGCGCCACAGCGTCGACTCCCGGCTGCTGTCCAGGCCCATGCGGGCGGCCACCGCGGGCAGCATGTCGTAGCGGTCGGCGTCGGCGAAGTTGCGAGCGCCGATCTCGGTGCCCATGTACCAGCCGTTGAACGGCGCCAGCGGATAGTGCACGCCGCCGATCGTCAGGCGCATGTTGGCGATGGCGGGCACCGCGTGCCAGCGCAGCCCCAGCTCGGCGAACCAGGCGTACTCGGGATGGCTGATCGGGACCTCGCGGGTGGCCCGCTCGGGCAGCTCATAGAGCCGTACGCCCTCGGCCGGTGTCTCGATCGCCAGCGGGAGCACGTCGAACTGCTCGCCCTTGCCCCGCCACCCGAAGCCGCGCATCGCCGCGGTGAAGTCGACCTGCCGGGCGTCGCCGACCGTGCGGCCCTGCTCGTCGCGATAGCCGGCGTACCGGATGAGCTGCTCGTTCCACACCCGGGCGAAGGGGCGGCCGGGCTGCGCGGCCGCGAAGATGCTGATCACCGGGCGGATCTGGCCGTCGCCGGCGGTCCGCAGGTGGTGGACGAGCAGCGAGAAGATCTCGTCGGCGGTGCGCGCCCGCCGGCGGTCGAGGACGAGCAGGCTCTTCCAGTAGAGGCGGCCGATGCAGCGGGAGGCGTTGCGCCAGGCCATCTTGGCGCCGTGGGTGAGCTCCTCGGTGGTGTGCGCGTAGGTGCCGGTCGCGGCGATCTGCGCCCGGACGATGGCCAGCCGGGGCTCGGCCGGGCCCAGCCGGGGGTTCTCGACGTAGCACCGCCGCAGGAAGTCCTCGGCCTCGGCGGGGTCGACCGGCGCGACCGGATCCCATTTCTCGGTCGGATTGTCCCGATACCCGGGCACGGTCATGAAGGCGCCTCCACGGTGAGAGCGACGTGTCCTCGCAACCTGCCCGACGGGAAGGCACGTCGATCACACACCGTGTGCGACAAAAAGGACGCGGCCCCACCCGAAGGCGGGACCGCGTCCAGTGACAGCCGGGATTACTCGCCCGGGGTCGACTTCGCGATCTGCATCAGGAACTCGACGTTCGTGCGGGTCTGCTTGAGCCGGTCGAGCAGCAGGTCGAGCGCGGCGCCCGAGTCCAGCGAGTGCAGCACCTTGCGGAGCTTGTGGATGATCGCCAGCTCTTCCTTGCCGAGCAGGATCTCTTCCTTGCGCGTGCCGGACGGGTCGATGTCGATCGCCGGGAAGACGCGCTTGTCGGCGATCTTGCGGTCGAGCTTGAGCTCGGCGTTGCCCGTGCCCTTGAACTCCTCGAAGATGACCGTGTCCATCATCGAGCCGGTCTCGACCAGCGCGGTCGCGAGAATGGTGAGCGAGCCACCGTTCTCGATGTTGCGCGCCGCGCCCAGGAACCGCTTGGGCGGGTACAACGCGGTCGAGTCGATACCACCCGACATGATCCGGCCGGAGGCCGGTGCGGCCAGGTTGTACGACCGGCCGAGGCGGGTCACCGAGTCGAGCAGCACGACCACGTCGTGGCCCAGCTCGACCAGCCGCTTGGCCCGCTCGATGGCGAGCTCGGCGACCGTGGTGTGGTCCTGCGGCGGGCGGTCGAACGTGGCCGCGATGACCTCGCCCTTGACCGAGCGCTGCATGTCGGTGACCTCTTCGGGCCGCTCGTCGACCAGCACGACCATCAGGTGGCACTCGGGGTTGTTGTGGGTGATCGCGTTGGCGATCGCCTGCAGCACCATCGTCTTGCCGGCCTTCGGCGGCGAGACGATCAGCGCGCGCTGGCCCTTGCCGATCGGCATGACCAGGTCGATGACCCGGGTGGTGAGGATGTGCGGCTCGGTCTCCAGCCGCAGGCGCTCCTGCGGGTAGAGCGGGGTGAGCTTGTAGAACTCGGGGCGGCGCCGGGCCTCCTCGGGCTCCATCCCGTTGATGGTGTCGAGCCGGACCAGCGGGTTGTACTTGTCCCGCCGGTTGTCGCCGCCACCGTCGCGCGGGGTCGCCCGCACCGCGCCGGTCACCGCGTCGCCGCGGCGCAGGCCGTACTTCTTGACCTGGGACATCGAGACGTAGACGTCGTTCGGCCCGGAGAGATAGCCGGTCGTGCGCACGAACGCGTAGTTGTCCAGCACGTCGAGGATGCCGGCCACCGGGACCAGCACGTCGTCCTCGCTCACGTGCGGCTCGCGGCCACCGTCGCGCTGGCCGTCACGCTGGTCGCCGTCGCGGTCGCGGCCGCGCCGGCGATCCCGGAAGCGGCTGCGGCGGCTGCGCCGGCCGCCCTCGCCCGAGTCGTTGTCGTCGTCATCGTGACCTTGATCACCGCTGTTGCGCGGACCACGGTCGTCCCGCTGGTTGCGGTCGTCGCGCGGGCCGCGGTCGTCGCGGGGCCCACGGTCGTCCCGCTGGTTACGGTCGTCCCGCTGGCCGCGGTCGTCGCGGTTGTTGCGCTGGCGGTCGCCGCGGTCCCGGTTGCGCTCGCCGCGCTCGGGGCGGTCGGTGCGCTCGCCACGGTCGGTGCGCTCGGCCGTCTCGGGCTGCGCGGCCGGCGCCGTCACCTGCGTCTGCTCGGCGACGACGGGCGCCTGCTCGCGCTCGGGCGCGGGCTCGCGCCGGACACGCTCACGGCGGGACCGGCTGCCACCTTCGGCGGCCGGAGTGGCCTCCGGCTGCTGGGTGGCCGGCCCGGTCTGCGGGGCCTCGGCCGCGACGGCGGGGGCCTCGACCGGCGCCACCTTCGACTCGGTGGCTTTTACCTCACTGGTGCGCGGGCGCGGCGCGGACTCGGCGGCGGCAGCGCCGCCGCTCGGCCGCTCGGAGCCCTGCTGCCGCTCGGAGATGGCGGTGATCAGCTCACCCTTGCGCATCCGGGCCGTGCCCGAGATGCCCAGGGAAGCGGCGAGGCTCTGCAGCTCGGGCAGCAGCATCGCAGACAGCCCGGTGCCGCCTCGGCGGCGCTTCGTGGCGGTCGCGGTGGTGCCGGCGCCGTCAGCGACGTCAGAAACACCCGACGTCACGTCGGTGGTGTCGCTCAATGGATTCCTTCCGTCGGAAAAAGCCCGAGACGCCCGATCTGCAGCCTGGTGGCCGGGTGGCTCGGAACCCGCCTCGCCGAGGCGACGCGGGAGTTTGTGCAGCACGGCAGCTCGACGGTGTCCCTGCCCGTCCTACGTTGACGAGTAGGTCTCGGCGAGTGCAGCGATGTGGGAGATCTGCTGCTCGGCGTGTGCCTTGCTGAGAATGAGACGGCCTGAGCGGCCAGAAAATCTCTGGGGGTGCGCGCCGAACCGCAGTGATCGCTTGCTTCGCGGCTGTGCTTGGTCTCGAGCGTAGTCAACTCGCACGACCTGCGGCAACAGGGCCCCGCTAGGCGAGTTCCACCATACTCCCTTTGACAAGAGCACCGTGCGCATCCACGCCCAACGTCTGCACGCGCCATTCTGTTCCCGGGTGGAAGTCGGCCGGGACCTCGGACAACGCCAGAACCGCCGGACCGGCGCCACTGACCACGGCGGCCACGCCGACCGACCGCAGCGACGCCACGAGCGAGGCGGTGCCGGGCATCGCCTCGCCGCGGTACCCCTGGTGCAGCCGATCCTCGGTGGCCGCGAAGAGCAGGCGCGGATCGCTGGTGATCGCATGGGTCAACAAGGCCGCCCTCCCGGCGTTGAAGGACGCGTCCGCGTGCGGCACGTTCGGGGGCAGCGCGGCGCGAGCCGACGCGGTATACCCACGCTCCGCGGGCACGAAAACCTTCGGACGTACGCCTTCGTGCGCACCCAACCGCACGGCGCGCGCACCCAAGCCCTCGGTCCAGGCGATCGTGAACCCGCCGAGCAGGCACGGCGCGACGTTGTCGGGATGCCCCTCGAGCCGTGCCGCGATCCGCAGCGCGTCGTCGTCGCCGATCAGATTCATCCCGTCCTTCACCAGCCCGCGCGCCAGCTGCACGCCGCCGACGATGGCCGCCGACGAGGAGCCGAGGCCGCGTGCCTGCGGGATGCGGTTCACGCAGCGCACGGCCAGCCCGCGGGGTCGCTCGCCCATCTCGTCGAAGGTCGCCAGCATCGCGCGGACCACCAGGTGCTCCTCGTCGCCGGGCAGCTCGCCGGCGCCCTTGCCCTCGACGGTCACCGTGAAGCCGCCGTCGGTGACGCGGGCGTCGAGGTCGTCGTACCGGGTCAGCGCGAGACCGAGGGAGTCGAAGCCGGGACCGAGGTTGGCGCTGGTGGCCGGCGTGCGCACGGTGACCGGGTCGGTCGCGAAGGTCAGGCCCATCGGCACATGCTAAGCGGTCATGATTCACCGGAGACAGCGACGGTTGACGGCTCCTCGGTCAAGGTCAGCTTGCGGGTGGCGATCCGCCAGCCGATCGCGTAGGTCAGGGTGAGCGCGCCGCAGCCGGCCAGGATCCACCGCTCGTCCACCCGGTCGACGACCGAGGTGGCGATCAGCTGGCTCACCGTGATGGCCAGCGTCGCCAGCATCAGATCGGTGGCGAAGACCCGGCCGCGCAGCTGGTCGGGCACCTCGCCCTGCAGCGCGTAGTTCGACAGCGTCCAGTTGGCGCCGCCGGCGCAATGCGCCACGAAGACCAGGACCAGCACCAGCAGAAACCACGGGGTCACCGACACCGTGAGATATCCCGCGCCGTAGAGCGCCATCGACAGCGCCAGGCCGCGCAGCAGCCAGCCTCGCCGATGCAGCACCGGGGTCAGCGCGAGCGGGCCGACCAGCGCGCCGACGCCGCGCACCGCGAAGAGCAGGCCGGCCCCGAGCGTGCCGACGCCGTGCAGCGTGGCGATCAGCGGAAAGACGGTCAGCACCCCGTTGCCGAGGCCGGCCGCCGACTTGACGGTGACCAGCGCGCGGATGCGCGGCCGGGCCCCGATGTAGCGCAGCGCCTCGAGCAGCGCGTGCCAGGTCGGTGGTGACTGGCCGGCGGCACGGGCCGCCTGCAGCGGACGGCGCACCGAGAAGTTCAGCACGGCGGCGGCGAGCAGCAGGCCGGCGGTGACCGCGAAGCTCCAGTACGCCCCGGCGGCCGCGCCGACCACGCCGCCGAGCGACGCGCCCACGATCGTCATCGTGCCCCACGCCGAGCCGGAGATCGCGTTCGCGGCGGGCAGGTCGACGGGGTCGACGACGTTGGGCAGGGCGGCCGAGGCGGCCGGCGTGTAGAACGCCTTGGCCACCGACATGGCGCCGATCGCGACCAGGGCCAGCGGGGCGGTCGCCGCCGAGCGGACGGCGAACAGCAACAGCGCCGCCAGGAACGCGCAGACGTTGGCGATCACCAGGATCTTGCGGCGGTCGAACCGGTCGGCGATCGTGCCGGTGAACGGCAGCAGCAGCGCGTTGATCCCGGTGTCGGCGGCCAGCACCAGGCCGCCCCAGGCGCCGCTGCCGGTGAGCTCGGGCAGCAGCACCAGCAATGGCACGATGACGAACCAGTCGGCCCCGAAGACCACGAGCTCGGCGCCGAGCAGGCGGCGGAAGTCCCGATTGCGCGCGACGACCGAGAAGATTGCTGGCACGTAAGGAACTTAACGCGCGTGCCGGGGCCGGCCCGTCCGGGCCGGCCCCGGCATGATCATTTCGCCCCGATCACTTCGCTTGGTTCGGCCGCCGCGGCACCTTCAGCACCTCGAACTGGTCGGTGTAGCCGCGCAGCGCCCCGCTGGGCGCCTCGTGCGCACCGCCGCTGGAGTCGGGCGCCATCGCGACCGGGACCTCGTCGACGGCCGGCTCGTCGGCGGCGTGCTTGGGCGTGTCGTCCGGCAGGCCCTTGGCGGCGCGCTTCGCGGCCCGCTTGGCCCGCCGCTTCTCCTTGCGGTTCTCCACCATGGTGTAGAGGGTCGGCACCAGCACCAGGGTGAGCAGCGTCGAGCTGACCAGGCCGCCGATGACCACAATGGCCAGTGGCTGGGAGATGAAGCCGCCCTCGCCGGTGAGGCCGAGCGCCATCGGCAGCAGCGCGAAGATGGTCGCGATCGCGGTCATCAGGATCGGCCGCAGCCGGTGCCGGCCACCCTCGATCACCGCCTCCTGCACGCCCATGCCCTGGGCCCGGTAGTGGTTGATCAGATCCATCAGCACGATCGCGTTGGTGACCACGATGCCGACCAGCATCAGCACGCCGATCAGCGCGGGCACGCCGAGCGCGGTGCCGGTGACCAGCAGCAGGATGATCGCGCCGGTCGCCGCGAACGGGATCGAGACCAGCAGGATGATCGGCTGGATCAGGCTGCGGAACGTCGCCACCATGATGATGAAGACGATCGCGATCGCGGCCAGCACGGCCAGGCCGAGCTGCTTGAACGCCTTCGCCTGGTCCTCGCTGACGCCGCCGATCGACCACGAGGCGCCGGCCGGCAGGGTGAGCGCGTCCAGCTTCTTGCGCAGCTCCGCCGTGGCCGCGCCGAGGTCGGAGCCGGTGGCCGTGCCCTTGACCGAGGCGCTGCGGTTGCCGTCGACCCGGGTGACCTGCTCGGGGCCGGCCACCTGCTGGACGTCGGCGACCTGGTCGAGCCGCACCACGCCCTTCGGCGTGGTCACCGGCAGGGCCTTGAGCGCGTTCGGGTCGGCGGGGGCGGCGCCGTACGACACCACCACGTCCTGGCTCGCGCCGTCGACCGTGATCTTCCCGGCCGGCGCGTCCCGGAACGCGGCGGCGACGGTCTGCCCGACCTGAGCATCGGTGATGCCGTACTGGGCGGCGACGTCGCGCTTCACCGAGACGTCGAGCCGCGGAACGCTGGCGGCCAGCGTGGTGGTCACGTCGGTGACGCCGGTGGTCCCGGTCATCGCCTCCTGGACCTGCTTGGTCGCCGTCTCGAGCACCTTCTGGTCGGCGGCCTGCACGTCGACCGAGAGCTCGCTGCCGCCGAGGCCCGAGCTGTCGGCGCCGACGGTGATCTCGCCGATGCCGCTCATCTTGCCGAGCCGGGCGCGCAGGTCGTCGCTGACCACCTCGGCATCCGCGTCCTCGGTGAGGCCGACCTGGAAGCTGGCCGTGCTGGCCCCGGAGGAGCCGGCGAACGGGTTGAACTCGCCGTTGCCCACCGTGACCTGGTACGTCTGCACGTCCTTGTCGCTCGCGAGCACCGCCTCGACCTGTTTGGCCGCCTCGTTGGTGGCGGCCAGGCTGGTGCCGACCGGCAGCTCCTGGGTGATGCTCAGCGAGTCCTGCCCGGACTCGTCCAGGAAGTTGGTCTTGAGCTGGCTGCCCAGGCCGAGCGTGAGGAACAGCACGAGCACGCCGATGGCCAGCGTGGTCCAGCGTCGCTTGGTGGCGAAGCGGATCACCGGCAGGTAGGCGCGCTGCAGCGGGCTGCGCAGTTCCTTCTCCTCGGCCGCGCGGCGGATCGCCCCGGGATCGGAGCCGGCCCCGGGCGGCCGGAGGAACCAGTACGCCAGCACGGGCACCACGGTCAGCGCCACCAGCAGCGACGCCAGCAGGGCGACCGTGACGGTGATCGCGAACGACGAGAAGATCTGCCCGACCAGGCCGCCGACCAGGGCGATCGGCAGGAACACGGCGACCGTCGTGAGCGTCGACGCGGTCACCGCGCCGGCCACCTCCCGGACGGCCGTGATGATCGCGTGGCTCTTCTCCTCGCCGTACTCGAGATGTCTCTTGATGTTTTCCAGGACCACGATCGAGTCGTCCACCACCCGACCGACGGCGATCGTCAAGGCCCCGAGGGTGAGCAGGTTGAGCGTGTAGTCGCCGGTCCACAGCGCGATCAGCGCGATCAGCACCGACAGCGGGATCGACACGGCCGTGACCAGCGTCGAGCGCACCGACATCAGGAAGACCAGGATGACGATCACCGCCATCACCAGGCCGAGCAGGCCCTCGGTGGTCAGGCTCTTGATCGAGCTCTGGACGTAGGGCGCCTGGTCGACCACGACGGTCAGCTTGGCGCCGGTGTCCTTCTGCAGCTGGTCGAGCTTGTCGCGGACCTCGGTGGAGATCTGCACCGGGTTGCCGTTCGGCTTCGCGGTGACCATCACGCCGAGGCTGTCCACGCCGTCGGTGCGGGTGTACGAGGTGGCGGCGGGCAGCTTGCTCTCGACCGTGGCGACGTCGCCGAGTTTGACCGGGCCGCGGCTGCCGGTGAGGTAGAGGCCCTTGAGGTCGTCGACCGACGTGATCGGGTTGCCGACCTGCACGTTGAGCGACTTGTCGCCCTCGGTGACCGAGCCGGCCGGGATCGAGGCGCCGTTGGCCTGCAGCACCGTGCCGATCGACTGCGGGTTGACCCCGGCGGCGGTGAGCTTCGCGACGTCCGGCGTGACGACGACCTGCTTCGAGCGGGCGCCGGTGATCGTGGTGTCGCGGACGCCCTCGATCGAGTTGAGCTCGGGCACCACGGTCTGGTTGAGCTTGGCGAGCAGATCGCTCTCGTCGGCGCCGCCGGAGGCCGCCAGCACGATCGCCGGGATGTCGTCGGTGCTGCCCGCGAAGATCTGCGGCTCGACGTTGTCCGGCAGGGTCGGCTGGATCCGGTTGACCGCGGTGGTCAGCTGGTTGACCGCCTGGTCGAGGTCGGTGCCGTAGACGAACAGCACGGTCACCGTGGCCGAGCCCTCGGAGGTGGTCGACAGGACGCTCTCGATGCCGTCGACGCCCTTGACCGCGTTCTCGATCGGCTCGGTGACCTGGTTCTGGATGATCTCGGGGCCGGCCCCGGGGAGCGCCGCGCCGACGAAGGCGGCGGGGAACTCGATCGACGGGAACAGCTGTTGCTTCAGCGATGGGATGGCGAACAGCCCGAAGCCGGTGATCACGATCGCGATCAGGGCGACGAGACCTCGGTTGGCAAGACTGAGCCGGGTCAGGAATGACATGGGCGCTCCCCCCGTTAAAGTTCGGCCTGCATGAATAGTTTGCCTGACGCGAACAAATGGTTTTCCGCCGGGTCGTTTTGATACCGTCCGGCCATCAGAGCGTCACGAAGAAGGGTCGGATTTGACCGGGAACGAACAGCTCATCGCGGACATTATGGGCGCTCAGGAGCGGCTCCAGCAGATGTTCGGGTACGACCGCTCGGATCCGCTCTTCTCGTCCCACCTGACGCTGTCGCAATTCAAGATCCTCTTGTTGCTCTCCCGGCACGGCAATGTATCGGGCGGCGAGCTGGCCCGGCTGCTCGGCGTCGGCCTGGCCGCGCTCAGCGGCATGGTCGACCGGCTCGTGCAGCAGGACCTGGTGGTGCGCAGCGAGGACCTGCACGACCGGCGGGTGCGCCGGATCGGGCTCTCCAGAAAGGGCGCCGAGCTCATCGGGAGCATCCTCAACGCCGGGGAGGCGAAGATGCGCTCGCTCCTCAGCCGCCTCTCAGACGAGGAGCTCGATCTCGTGGCGCGGGCGTCGCTGCTGCTGGTGAAGGCGGCCGAGCAGGAGGAGTCAGGCCAGGCCTAGCTCGCGGGCCGCGACCAGCACGTCGTTCTGAATGGTCGTCGGGGACGGCGCGGTCGAGATCGCCCACTCCGGGTCCTTGAGGCCGTGACCGGTCACCGTGCAGACGATGGTCGAGCCGGCCGGCACCCGGCCCGCCTGGGCCTGCTGCAGCAGGCCCGCCACGCTGGCCGCGCTGGCCAGCTCGACGAAGACGCCGACCTCGCGGGCGAGCAGGCGGTACGCCGTGAGGATCTCGCGGTCGGTCACCGCCTCGATCAGGCCGCCCGACGCGTCCCGGGCGTCGAGCGCCTTGGTCCAGCTGGCCGGGTTGCCGATCCGGATGGCGGTGGCGATCGTCGACGGCTCGGGCACGACCTTGCCGGTCACGATCGGGGCGGCGCCGGCGGCCTGGAAGCCGTACATCTTCGGAAGCTTCGAGGCGTTGCCCGACTCCTTGTCCTCGAGGTAACCCATCCAGTACGCCGAGATGTTGCCGGCGTTGCCCACCGGGAGGCAGTGGATGTCGGGAGCGTCGCCGAGCGCTTCCACGATCTCGAAGGAGGCGGTCTTCTGCCCGTGCAGGCGGAAGATGTTGACCGAGTTGACCAGCGCCACCGGGAAGTCCTGCGACAGCTTGGCGGCGAGCGCGAGGCAGTCGTCGAAGTTGCCGTTGACCTGCAGGAGCTTGGCGCCGTGCACGAGCGCCTGAGCCAGCTTGCCGAGCGCGATCTTGCCCTGCGGCACGAGCACCGCGCAGGTGAGGCCGGCGCGGGCCGCGTACGCCGCGGCCGACGCGCTGGTGTTGCCGGTGGAGGCGCAGATGATCGCCTTGGAGCCCTCCTCGACCGCCTTGGACACGGCCATGGTCATGCCGCGATCCTTGAAGGAGCCGGTCGGGTTGGCGCCCTCGACCTTGAGGTAGACGTCGGCGCCGACCCGCTGGGACAGCACCGGCGCCGGCACGAGCGGCGTGTTGCCCTCGTGCAGCGTGACCACCGGGGTGGCGTCGGTGACCGGAAGGCGGTCCCGATAGCGCTCGATCAAACCCCGATACATGGCCGACTCCTCACTCGTGCTGCTCAGACTGTCCCAGGGTGCCCGAGGGCGCCGAATCTTGGGACCGAATGCCCACTACTCGGGACGGTGGCTCACGGCTTCGACGTTGTTGCCGTCCGGGTCGCGGACGAACGCGCCGTAGTAGTTCTCGTGGTACTCCTCGTGGATCCGCGGCTCGTGCAGCACCTCGGCGCCGCCGGCCACGGCCGCGTCGAAGAACGCGTCGACCTCGGCACGCGACCGCGCCACGAACGCGATGTGCGACTCGCGGAAGCCGTCGCCCTCGGCCAGCTCGCTGATCCAGAAGTTGGCATGGCCGCCGGTGCCGTACCCGATCGCGACCTTGACGTCCATCAGCCGGCTGCCGCCCAGCGGCGCGAGCACGGCGTCGTAGAACGCCGCGCTCGCGGCGAGATCGGCACACTGAAACCCCACGTGGTCGAGCACGGCTCAGACTCCTCCCTCGACGCGCAGCACGCTGGCGATGGATCGCACGATGTCCAGTTGCGACAATGAGTCGACGGTCGCGGCCAGATTCGCGTCCGGGGCGCCGTGGGTCACGATGACCAGCTTCGCGTCCTCCTCGCGGCCGGACTGGCGGACCGTCGCGATCGAGACCTCGTGCCGCGCGAACACGCCCGCCACCGCGGCCAGCACGCCCGGCTTGTCGTCGACGTCGAGATTGATGTGATATCTGGTCACCGCCGCCCCGATCGGGCGGACCGGCAGGTGGGCGTAGTTGCTCTCGCTCGGCGCCCGGGTGCCGGAGAGCCGGTTGCGCGCGGCCGCCACGATGTCGCCGAGCACCGCGCTCGCGGTCGGCGTGCCACCCGCGCCGCGGCCGTAGAACATCAGCTGCCCGGCCGCCTCGGCCTCGACGAACACCGCGTTGAACGCGTCGCCGACACTGGCCAGGGGGTGACTGCGCGGGATCATCGCGGGGTGCACCCGCACGCTGACCGACTCGGCGCCGGTCTCGCCGGGGCCGCGCTCGGCGATGCAGAGCAGCTTGATCGTGCAGCCCATCTCCTTGGCGCTGGCCATGTCGCCGGCGGTCACCCCGGTCATGCCCTCGCGGAACACGTCTTCGGCGGTGACCCGGGTGTGGAACGCCAGCGAGGCGAGGATGGCGGCCTTGGCGGCGGCGTCGAAGCCCTCCACGTCGGCGGTGGGGTCGGCCTCCGCGTACCCGAGCTCGGTGGCCTCCTCGAGCGCCTCGCTGAAGCCGGCGCCGGTGGCGTCCATCGACGAGAGGATGAAATTGGTGGTGCCGTTGACGATGCCGGTGACCCGGGTGACCCGGTCGCCGTGCAGCGACTCGCGCAGCGGGCGCAGCAGCGGGATGGCGCCGGCCACCGACGCCTCGTAATAGAGGTCGGCGTTGCCCTCGGCGGCCGCGTCGTGCAGCGACGGGCCGTCCTCGGCGAGCAGCGCCTTGTTGGCCGTGACCACGCTCTTGCCGCCGCGCAGCGCCTCGACCAGCCAGGTGCGGGCCGGCTCGATGCCGCCGACCACCTCGACGACCACGTCGACGTCGTCGCGCTTGACCAGACCGAGCGCGTCGGTGGTGAACAGGCCCGCCGGGACCGGAAGATCACCGCGCGCGCGGCCGAGCCGCCGGACCGCGATGCCGACGATCTCCAGCGGCGCGCCGATCCGGGCCGTCAGGTCGGCGGCCTGATGGTGCAGCAGGCGGACCACTTCCGAGCCGACGGTGCCGCAGCCGAGCAGGGCCAGGCGGATCGGTTTACGCACGCTCATCCAACATCCAATGCGAGCAGGTCGTCCTCGGTCTCGCGACGCACGATCACGCGCGAGGCGCCGTCGCGCACCGCCACCACCGGCGGCCGAGGCACGTGGTTGTAGTTGCTGGCCATGCTCCGGCAATACGCACCGGTGCCCGGCACGGCGAGAAGATCTCCGGGCCGCACGTCCGCGGGCAGGAATTCATCCTTCACGAGGATGTCCCCGCTTTCACAATGCTTTCCCACGACGCGGGCCAGCATCGGCTCGGCGACGCTGGCGCGGCCGGCCATCGTGGCCGAGTAGGACGCGTCGTAGAGCGCGGTGCGGATGTTGTCGCTCATCCCGCCGTCGACGCTGACGTACGTGCGGATGCCGTCGACGTCCTTGACCGTGCCGACCTCGTAGAGCGTGAAGACCGCCGGGCCGACGATCGCGCGGCCCGGCTCGACCGAGAGCCGCGGCTTGCGCAGGTTGGCCAGCTCGCACTCGCCCTCGACGATCTTGTTGATCCGTTTGGCCAGGTCACCGGGAGTGGAGGGGTCGTCCTGGGTGGTGTAGGCGATGCCGAACCCGCCGCCGAGGTCGAGCTCCTCGAGCTCCACGCCGCGGGCATCGCGGATCTGGGCCTGCAGCTCGAGGACCCGGCGGGCCGCCACCTCGAAGCCGCTGGTGTCGAAGATCTGCGACCCGATGTGGGAGTGGAGGCCGCGCAGGTCGAGGACGCCGTCGTCGAGGATCTTGACGGCCGCCGCGAACGCCGCTCCGCCGGCCAGCGAGAAGCCGAACTTCTGGTCCTCGTGGGCGGTCGCGATGAACTCGTGGGTGTGAGCCTCGACACCGACGGTCACCCGTACGAGAACCTTTGCCCTTTTGCCCGTTTTCTCGGACAAATCGGTTAGGCGGGTTATTTCGTCGAAGGAGTCGACGACGATGCGGCCCACGCCGGCCTCTATCGCCCGGGACAATTCGGCCATCGACTTGTTGTTGCCGTGGAAGCCGATGCGTTCCGCGGGGAAGCCGGCTTTCAGCGCGACCGCCAGCTCGCCGCCCGAGCACACGTCGAGGAAGAGGCCCTCCTCGTGGATGATCTTGACGACCGCCTTGCACAGGAACGACTTGCCCGCGTAATAGACGTCCGCGTCGCCGAAGGCCGCCGCGAACTCCCGGCACCGCGACCGCAGGTCGGCCTCGTCGAGCAGATAGGCGGGCGTGCCGTGCTCGGCCGCGAGATCGGCGACGCTCACGCCGCCTATTTCCAACGACCCGGCGTCCGTGCGGCGCACGGTGCGTGGCCAGAGTTGCGGCACGAGGGCGTTGACGTCCTCGGGCGTACGCAGCCAGGCGGGCCCCCGCTGTCCCAGGTCGCCGTGCAGCGCCCCGGCCTCATGAGCTCGCATGCCCTACATCCTTTCGGGGGCCGAGACCCCGAGCAGGCCCAAACCGTTCGCGATCACCGTACGGGTGGCGTCGTTGAGCCAGAGCCGCGCCCGGTGCAGATCCGTGATCTCCTCGTCGCTCAGCGGCAGCACCCGGCACTTGTCGTAGAAGCGGTGGTACGCCCCCGCCACCTCCTCCAGGTACCGCGCGACGTGGTGCGGCTCGCGCAGCGCCGCGGCCCGGGCCACCGTCTCCGGATACTCCCCCAGGGCCTTGAGCAGCTCGTTCTCCTTCTCATGCTTGAGCAGCTCGGGGTGGAAGCCGGCCGCCTCGCCCCGGGTCAGGCCGACCTCGGCCGCGTTGCGGGCCACGCTCGCCGTACGGGCCGCGACGTACTGCACGTAATAGACCGGGTTGTCGTTGCTGGCCCTGGTCCAGACCGCGATGTCGAGGTTGATCGGCGAGTCGGAGGAGTAGCGGGCCAGCGCGTACCGGGTGGCGTCGACGCCCAGCGCGTCGACGAAGTCCTCCAGCGTGATGACCGTGCCGGCGCGCTTGCTCATCCGCACCGGCTCGCCGTCGCGGACGAGATTGACCAGCTGGCCGATCAGGATCTCCAGGTTGCGCGCCGGGTCGTCGCCGAAGCACGCGGCCATCGCCTTCATCCGGCCGATGTAGCCGTGGTGGTCGGCGCCCAGCATGATCACGACCCGGTCGAAGCCGCGCTTGCGCTTGTCGAGGTAGTAGGCGCAGTCGGCCGCGAAGTACGTCCAGTCACCGTCCGACTTGCGCAGCACCCGGTCCTTGTCGTCGCCGAACTCCGTCGTCCGCAACCAGGTCGCGCCGTCGGCGGAGAAGACGTGCCCCTGCTCGCGCAGCCGGTCGAGCGCCTCCTGCAGCTCGCCCCGGTCGTGCAGGTCCTTCTCGTTGAAGTAGGTGTCGAAGTGCACGCCGAACTCGGTCAGCGACTGCTTGATCTCGGCGAACATCAGCTGCACGCCCACCCGGCGGAACACCTCGAGCGCCCCGGCCTCGCTCAGCTCCAGCACGGCGGGCGCCTCGGCGCGGACCGCCGTGGCGATCTCGGCGATGTACGCGCCGCCGTAGCCGTCCTCGGGGGCGGGCTCGCCCTTGGCGCTCGCGTACAGCGACTTGGCGAACCGGTCGATCTGCGACCCGGCGTCGTTGAAGTAGTACTCCGTGCCGACCGTGGCGCCGGCCGCGCGCAGCAGCCGCGACAGCGCGTCGCCCACCGCGGCCCATCGCACGCCACCGATGTGCACCGGACCGGTCGGGTTGGCCGAGACGAACTCCAGGTTGATCCGCTCGCCCCGCAACGTGTCCGTATGCCCGTAATCCGCACCGGCGAGCACGATGTCCCGGGCCAGCACGCCGACCGACGCGGCGTCCACCCGGATGTTCAGGAAGCCCGGGCCGGCCACCTCGACCGACTTGATCCCCGGCTGCCGGCCGAGCTCCTCGGCCAGGCCCGCGGCCAGCTCACGGGGCGCCACCCCGGCTTTCTTGCCCAGCTGAAGGGCTAGCGTGGAGGCGTAGTCCCCGTGCTCGGGGTTACGCGGTCGCTCCAAGGACGTCGTCTCCGGCAGCGCCGTGACGTCGAGACCGCGGGTCTCGAAGACGGCACGAGCAGCTGAGAGAACGGTGGCAGCAAGGTTGGCGGGAGTCACTCAACCATGCTATCGGGGGTAGACTTTCGCACTCGGCGGCCACCCGAGCCCCGCCCTTCCGCTTCTTAACGAATCGACGAGGCACGATGAGCATGAGCACGCCGGGACCCGAGCGGGTCCCGTCCACCGTCAAGGTCGGCAAGACGACCGGCCAGGGCAAGCCGCCCGCCTCCGCCAAGAAGCCCGGTTCCGGCCCGGCGAAGAAGGCGGCTCCCGGCAAGGGCAAGGGTCGCAAGCCCGTCGCCCCGGTCAAGGTCTCCGGCAGCCGCAGCTGGGGCCCGATCGCGGTGATCGGCCTGGTGGCGCTCATCGCCCTCGGCATCATCGGCTTCGGCGTGTTCAGTGTCGTCAAGGGCTCCCGCACGTGGGAGGACAAACTCGCCGACATCAAGGGCGTGGTCGACTACCGGGCGCAGAAAAACCCGCAGATCGACGCCCGCGACCACAAGGACGGCACGCTGACGTACGTGACGAGCCCGCCCGTCGGCGGCGCGCACAACGCCTCCTGGCAGAACTGCTCCGGCGACGTGTACGACGCCCCGATCGCCAACGAGCACGCCGTGCACAGCCTCGAGCACGGCGCCGTGTGGATCACGTACAAGCAGGGCCTGCCCGCCGACCAGGTGGCCACGCTGGCCAAGAAGGTGCAGGGCCAGGACTACATGCTCATGTCGCCCTACGCCGGCCTCGACAAGAACGTGTCGGTCCAGGTCTGGGGATACCAGCTCAAGACCGACGACGTGAACGACAGCCGCATCGACGCGTTCATCAAGGACGCCCGCGTGAACGCCTCGATGGAGCCCGGCGCGGCCTGCTCCAGCGGCAACACCACCACCGGCCCGGTGACCGCGGCCGGCAACGGCTCGACGATGACCGGCAGCTGATGACCGTCTCCACCGACCCCGACGCGGCGGCCGAGGCCGCCGCGTCGATCAACGGCAGCCGGCCCCGCACCGGCCGGGGCTGGCTGCTCGTGGTCGCCGCGATCGTGGTCGGGGCGCTGCTCGGCCTCGGCGTCGGCCTGCTGGCCCCGCGCTTGTCCACCCCCGGCGACGACTCGGTCGAGGCCGGCTTCCTGCGCGACATGTCGACCCACCACGCCCAGGCCGTCGAGATGGCGATGATCGCCCACGCCGCCTCCGACAACCCCGGCGTCGTCACCCTCGCGGCCGACATCGCCACCACCCAGCAGGCCCAGATCGGCTACATGCAGGCGTGGCTGCGCGGCTGGAAACTCAGCCCGACCGGATCCAAGCCCGCCATGAGCTGGATGCCCAACTCGGCCGGCTCGCTGGTCAACGGCCTGATGCCCGGCATGGCGACGCCCGAGCAGCTGACCACGCTGCGCAAGGCCACCGGCAAGGACCTCGACGTCCAGTTCCTCACCCTGATGCGCCAGCACCACCTGGGCGGCATCCACATGGCCCAGGAGGCCATCGACCTCTCCGGCAACGAGGACGTCGACTGGCTGGCCGGCACGATGGTCACCGCCCAGCAGGGCGAGATCAACCTCATCGACGATCTCCTCAAGAAGATCCAGTCGTCGTAACCCCGTTGGCAGTGGTTCCGGGCGGCCTGCTAGGCTCTGGAACCACTGAGCCCCCGTAGCTCAGGGGATAGAGCGTCGCCCTCCGGAGGCGAAAGCGCAGGTTCGAATCCTGCCGGGGGCACGCTGTAGATCTGCAAAATCGCACCGTGATCGGTCGACGACTACGCGTAGAGGCGAAGTTCGTACTGACCTAGGTAGCTTCCGAGAACGGCCCCGGGCAGATGCCCTGGGCCGTTCTCGTTCGTCCGACCGCCAGCGCCGAGGCCGGCGCGAGCTCGTGGTCGCCCCGGGATGGTTGAAGTATGCCGGGGGTCGCGGTGTGGCCGCTGGCGCGTGTGTGTCATCGAGTTGCCATGCCTCGGCGGCACCCGTGGCCCCATTCGGTGGATTCTCGCCGTTCCGGGCGTGGCGCCACCCGTTCTCCGGCGGTGGCGCTCTGACACGTAGAGTGACCGGCTGGCGGGTGTGGGCCAGCACCTGTTGCAATGCGAGAGTTTCGTACTAGGTGGGCGGTTCATCTGATGGGACAGGGAACCAAGGGCTCGCCCCGGCTGACCGTGGTCGGGTCCGGGAATGCGGCGCGCGGCGGACAGGGGATCTGGGCGACGCTGCTCGATGGGACGGCCGCGACAACGGTCGGCGGTATCGTCGCTGGCGGGTTCGGTATCGAGGCGCTCAAGTCGTTGATGACGGGTGAGGGCGCCGGGCGCTGGTGGTTCTTCCTCGGGTGTGCTGCCGGTTTTGGGCTAGTTGTTCTCGGGTTCTGGCTTCGAGGTCAAGCGCGGCGTCAGGTGCGGGTAGGCATCGTGGTAACGGCGATGGACGCCCGGCGAGGGCTGGCGCGGGCACGTCAGCTTGACCAGCAGGCCGAGACGTTCAGTCGGGATACCTGCTCGGTCACCCTGAAGACGGACGCCGAGATGTCTGGCGACGGCACACGTGATCGCAATCTGATCGATCGCTTGGCGGACGAGACGCTCGTGGCGATCATGATGGCGGAGCGCCTGACGCCCGATGCGTCCCGTATCAACCTGATCCCCACGATGCCGTTGAATTCGGCCTTCTGGTTGGGCGCGAGATTGGGTTACACCCACGCCCGCGAGGTGACCGTGCACGCCATCCGTCAGGCCGATGGATCGCCGCCATACTTCCCGGCAACGTCCCTCCGCGCGGTGGAGTCGACCGCCGAGCCATTGATTCTGGAGCGCCTGGAGGCGGTTGACGGCGGCGATCGGACCAAGGTCGCGCTCGCACTTGATCTCCAGGGATTCGGAGACCAGTTCTCCGACCAGGTCGTCGCAGCGTGCCGCCAGCACGGCATCGGCTACGTGTTGAGGTTGCGTACCGCGACGGCTCGCCTAACCGAGAACGGCGAGACGTTCACCGGCGTTGTAGAGCAGACCTGCCGCGCCTGGCGTGCCGCCCCGCTGCCCGCCGAGGCTCGGACCGGCGATCACGCCATCTTCCTCAGCGGGCCAGTCGCCATCGCGGTGGCACTCGGTGCCCGCCTCGCGTCCCCGGAGAGGAACAAGTGGACCGCATTCACGTTCGACAGCGCGACCAGCACCTATGAGCCGTTTCCGCCGACCCCTGCCCCTTGATCGGGATCCAGCTCCTGATCGGCGACCAGCGGCGCGGAAATGTCATACCCCCGCCCTACTGTTGTGACGAGGTGCGGCTCCCGGTCAGGGGGCCGGGTGATGGCATTGCTCATGACCCGGTGATCGGCGGTGCCGCCGCGTATTCCGCAACGAGGGGGTTTGGTGAGTCTGAGCGAGGCGTTCGACGCCTTCCAGGAGAAGGTCGACGCGGACCCAACGCAGGTAACGGAGGCCCGCGCACGCCGCGACACGTTCAAGACCGCGCTCGGCGGCGAGGACGACGTCGACGAGGTTTGGGGTTCCGGGTCCTTGCGGCGCAGCACCCACATCGGGCCGAAGATCCACGACTTGGACCTCGTGGTGATCTTCGACTCGGCTCAGTACCCGGAGTGGGGGCAGCCCGGGGATTCGGCCGCCGAGGCACTGGATGTGCTGGGCGGGAAGGTCAACAGGCTGCTCGGCAAGACGAACGGCACCTTCGAGAAGCTGGTCCGCCTCGCGGACCCTCGCAACCACGCGGTGAAGTGCTTCATCGATCTGCCCGGAGACAAGGACGGCTTCACCGTAGACTCGATGCCCGCGTTGAGGCACAACGGGGCGTTGCTGATTCCCGAGAAGAAATCGAACCTTTGGGTGCCGGCCGACCCGATGTACCTCGTACAGGAGATCGCCAAGCGCAGCGCGGAGTGGACCTACTACCTCCGCATGATCCGCGTGCTGAGGCGATGGGCGCGCCGCGCCGAGGTCGACGGCAAGGTCAAGAAGCTGGTCATGGAGGTTCTGGGGCTTCAGTACCTGCCCGCCGGCTACTCCCGACCGGAAGCGCTGAGGCGGTTCTTCACGGCCGCGGCCATCGCAGTGGGCAACGGTCCGGTGGTCGACCCTGCGGGCCTCTGCGGTGAGATCCAATTGGATCTTGACTATGTGGGCCTGCGCAAGTCGTTGCTCAAGGCAGCGGACCTTGCCGACCAGGCATGCGAGGCGGCCGACCAGGGCCACACCGATGACGCCAAGCGGCTGTGGCGTGATGTGTTTGGCAGCGACTTCCCGGCCCCGAGAGGGAAGGTCAGCACCGGCCCGGCGCTGATCGTGCCGGCGGTGGCACCTCGTCGGATCAAGGATGCCCCGCAGGGCTGATCGTGACGAATCGTCGCAGCATCGAGCCGATCAGTTGGTGGGACGCCGAGCCGGACCGTCTCACTCAAGATCAAGCGGAGGTGTCGGCGCAATTTCCGGACCTTCGCTGGGCGCCGGAGGGTGCCGGCCGGTGGGAAGGGCGGCTGCCGATGTGGCCGCTCGCCCGGCCGGAGCCTCGGGGATTACCCGACCTGCTCGGCGGACAGGGGATGACAGTCGCGATCCTGTACCGGCAGGCATATCCGATGGTTCCCCCACGCATCTACCCTGTCGACCCGCGACCAGAGCCGCTCGAGTGCACGCAACACCGCTGGCATGTGCTGGGCGATGGGAGCCTTTGCCTGTACCAGACCGAGACCGCTTGGGACCCGAACGACTCGATCTGTGACCTGATCATCAAGGCCGCGGCGTGGCGCGTGGAGTACGCCCTCGTCAAGGCCGGAGCCATGGCCGTGATGACACTCAACGGTATCGTGAGCGACGACGCGCAGGACCACCTGATCACCCAAACCGCCACGTCGGGTAACACGGCGCCGAAGCCGATTGCCGAGGTCGAATGATCGGCCCGCTGCTGCTGTTGCCGCGAGATGCCGCCCGCCACTTGGAGGCCGCCGGCGCCGGTCGTCACGGAGTCATCCGGTTCAGGCACTCGTCCAGTGACAAGTCGGCGGTTGTCAGCTTTGTCCACAACGGCTCTGCCGGCTACCAGGTGAGCTTGCGACCGAAGCACCATCCGATGAACTGCGCCACCCCGGGCGGCGATGGCCTCTGGTGCAAGGTGCCGGCCGACCTTCACCTCGCCTGGTACGACATCGCCAGACGCCACGCGACGATGACCACGCTCGACGCCTTCAAGGGCATGCTCCCGATCACGCTGAAGGATCCGGGGAACACCGGATATGTCGTGCTGACGTACGCCCCGGAAGCCGCCGCCGCGCCGTACAACGAGGTGCCAATTCCAGTGTTCGCGGCCTGGTTCGTCACCCGACAAGGCGCCGAGCCGGCGCGGGTGGCTGTCGAGCCCGAGACAACAGGCATCGACCAGATTCGACCATTCTGGCCGGTGGAGGACTTGTCGAAGGTGACGGTCACCGTGATCGGGGTGGGAAGTATTGGCGGGGCGGCCGCCCGCTCGCTAGCCGGGTACGGCGTGGGCCGGCTACGGCTGTTAGACCCCGATCGTCTGATGTGGCACAACCTCGTCCGCCACGTGTTGCCGGATCTCTACGTCGGTCAATACAAAGTTGACGGAATGCGCGAGTTTCTCGGCGAACGCCACCCTGACACCTCCATTGAGGCTCACCATCTTGACGTCGTCGATCAAGCCGACCGGAATTTGTCAAGTCAAATTGAGACGGTTTGTGCCTCGGTTGTTGGCTGGTTGATCCAGGCTTTTTCGGGGAGCTGGGGTGCGCGGGGCCGGCGGGTGAACCGGTCGGGGTGCTGCGCGTAGGCGG